>CAYFUW010000023.1:0-26430 GCA_964346495.1 uncultured Dysgonomonadaceae bacterium | reverse complement strand
AACTAAATATCAAATGTTTCAAAGAATAATTTTGGATTTTAATGGGACAGCAATGAGAATACAATATAAATAAACGTTCATCATGGGATACATAAAACAATTAAAATGCCAAAACTGCAGTTTTCATTGGCATCTAAATCAAGGAGTAGGAATGTCGGCAACCTATCTTTATTGCAATAAATGTGGAGACCAGCAAGTTGTTGATTATCCTATTGCCAAACAAGAACTGGTTCCTGAAATGAAGTGCAAATGTGGTGGGACTTATGAAATGGATTTAAACTTTCCTTTTGTTTGTCCACAGTGTAAAAGCAACCAAATAGAGGTTAATGACGCTGGATTTTGGGATTAACAGAAAGAACAAGAAAAAGGGACTAAACGTTTATTTAGTCCCTTTTTTATACCCTCTTCAATGCAACCCATTGTGTTACAATGCTTATTGTGGAGAATATCGGACTCGAACCGATCACCTTTTGACTGCCAGTCAAACGCTCTAGCCAGATGAGCTAATTCCCCAATTTGTTGAGTGCAAAGATAGAAATTTTATTTATATTTGCAATCTATAAAAGCATATTATATCAGTTTGAAACGGTTTTATGATAATATACAACACAACTTTCCACGTTGAAAAAGAGATAAAAGAGCATTTTCTCGATTTTTTACGCGATGAGTATATCCCTTTTGTCACAAAAGATAAAACAATGAAAAATCCTAGACTTACTCGTGTTTTTAGTCAAAATGAAGATGATGGATATAGTTACGCTTTAGAATTTAAAGTTGATGATATCGAAGCTATGGAAACCTGGCAAAAAATGTATGCAAAGGAAGTTCAAACTATGCTATATAACAAATTTAACCAACAGGTTCTATGCTTTGCTACATTGCTGCAACACATTGAGTTATGAAACAAGACCAAATAATTAAAGAGCGCATAATTATGGGTATCGACCCCGGAACACAAGTCATGGGTTACGGTATTCTGAAGGTGGAAAACAACAAACCGTTTCACCTGGCAATGGGTGTTATGCAACTCGATAAATATGAAGACCACTATTTGCGCCTGGCAAAAATACATAAACGAGTTTTAGGTCTTATCGATGAGTTTCTGCCCGATGAGTTGGCAATCGAAGCTCCTTTTTTTGGTAAAAACGTGCAAAGTATGCTCAAGCTAGGACGAGCACAAGGCGTGGCAATTGCTGCCGCCATATCGCGCGATATCCCGATTTTTGAATATGCTCCGCTTAAAATAAAAATGGCGATTACCGGAAACGGACGAGCAGCAAAAGAACAGGTGGCTTATATGTTACAGAAAATTCTTCATATACCTGACGAAGATATGCTCCCACAATTGGACGCTACTGACGGATTGGCTGCAGCTTTATGTCACTATTATCAGTCTAACATTGGTTTTCAATCTCCTAAATATAAAAATTGGAAAGATTTTGTGAATCAAAACCCGGAAAAAATAAAAAGATAACTAAAAATAACAGCAACTTTTCTTTGTCATTAAATTAAAAATCAGTTACCTTTGCTGTATGAATAGACTTATAAACCATATAGAATACCTGCTGCAAAATCACGATTGTGTTATTGTACCCAATCTTGGTGGTTTTGTAGTAAATCACAACACGGCAAAGCGAGACGGGTTAGCTGCACTTTATGCGCCCTATTGCGATTTGGTTTTTAATAAAGAGTTGACACACAACGATGGTTTGCTTGTTCAATCTTATATGAAAACTCACGCTCTTACATCTGAAGAAGCAACCAAAGAGATAAACGAAGCTGTTACTGAATTGCGTCACAAACTTAGAGAAGAAAAAAGTATCGATTTAGGTGATATTGGAACTATAAAGATGAACAGCGATAGTCAGCTTATATATCTACCCAAACCTTTTATTCGCCCTGCTTTTTTCGGATTAGGACACACTTCGTTGAAACCTGTTATTCAACTTCGTCCCGAATTTGAAGAGAGAACTAAACAGAAAGGTGTTAAAAACATCCGTCGCAACGCGATTATAACTACCGCGGCAGCATCTATTGTTGGTTTAATAATGTTTGTTTTCCCGTCTCAAGACAACCCGTTTCACAGGCAGCAAGCCAACGTTTTCTCTGAAAACACAGTTTTAGAAAAACGAATAGTTATTCCTGAAAACAAACCTTATTCATCTATTGCCGAAAAAAATCTGTATGTAAGCAAACCGACATCTGCAAATACAGAGAGTACTGTTGTTGTAACCGACACCCAGATAAAACAAAATGTAGAAGAGAAGAAATTCTACATAGTATTGGGTGTTTATCAAAACAGAACAGGTGCTGAAAAGATTACCGAAAAACTAAAAAATCAGGGATTCAGCCAAACATCTTGGTTAGAGCGTTCAGGAAGAATTAGTGTTTATACCGATTCATTTTCGGATAGAGATGCAGCTGAACTTTACTTACGCGAAATTTGGAAAAATTATCCCGAATATAGCGACGCCTGGATTTTGAAAATAGACAAATAGATTTACAGAAAAAACAAGCTTTATGAAGTTGCAAAGTTGATTGTATTTTTTCAATCAATATACCTCTTTTGCTATTCGGTAAATGCTCTCAACTGCACCAAGCGCATAGTAGTGAATTCCAGGCACACCTCTTTTTACCAAATCCTTACTTTGTGCCAAACACCACTCTACACCAACCTCAACTGCATCGGCATCGGTTTTGCATTTACGCAACTCCATCTCCAACTCTTGTGGCAGTTCCGTTCTGAAAACACGTGGTAAAACATTCAACTGGCTCATCAAATGTATAGGTTTTATTCCGGGTATAATTGGAATTGTTATCCCTTCTGCACGACATCGGTCAACAAAATCGAAATATTTTTGATTGTCGAAAAACATCTGCGTAACCAAATATTGAGCACCATTATCGGCTTTCATTTTTGTATAATAAATTTCCGACTCCATATTTGGCGACTCTTCATGTTTTTCGGGATAACATGCCATTCCATAAGTAAACGGTTTGTGCGGAACGGCAAAACTTGAACCGTCTAAAGCTACTCCCTTGTTAAAGTTCTCTACCTGTTGCTGCAAATCTACCGCGTGAGCATGGCTATCCATACGACGTTGAGAAGCATCGAGTTTATGAATATCGCCACGAAGCAGAAGAAGCTCGGTTACATCCAAAAACTCCAAATCAATTAGCGCGTACTCTGTCTCCTCTTTCGAAAATCCTGCACAAACAATATGTGGCACTGCCTTAATTCCGTATCTGTTTTGAATTGCAGCAGCAATAGCAACCGAACCGGGTCGTCTGCGAATGTTTACTTTTTTTATCTCTCCAAACTCGTCCTCTTTGTAAATAGTCTCGCTGTGATGCGTGGTAATATTTATATATTTCGGATTAAATTCTTTTAGCCGGTCAATCGCGTTAAAAACCTGCCCTATACTATTTCCTTTGAGTGGTGGCAACAACTCGAAAGAGAAAGAAGGCTTTTCTGTTTTACTTATCAAATCGGACTCTTTCATAACAAATATTTTTCTACAGTTATTTCAATTCGTTTTTACTTAAAAATCGCTCGTATAATATCCATTCCATTAGCATAAAGTAGTAGTGCAAACAATAAAAACAAACCTACCATTTGCGCATATTCCAAGAACTTATCACTCGGTTTTCTACCTGTAACAACTTCATATAACAGAAACATCACATGCCCTCCGTCTAGTGCCGGAATTGGCAATATATTCATAAAGGCAAGTATCACAGATAGAAATGCTGTCATTTTCCAAAATGCAAACCAGCTCCATTTTGCAGGAAACAGATTACCCAGTGTTCCAAATCCGCCTAACGAACCTGCACCCTCTTTGGTAAACACATACTTAAACTGAGCTACATATCCTCTTAATGTGCGCATTCCATATTTTATACCTGCAGGGAAAGATTTGAAAAACGAATATCTGTCTGTTTTTACATACGATTGTATATTAAAGCCTAATATTGCATTCTCGTCGAGTTGCGCTGAAATAGTTGTTGGCACTCCTGCACGATAAACATTTAACAAGATTGCCTCTCCTTTATGCTTTTGCAACTCCTCTCTAAAGTTTTCAAAGGTTTCCGTTTCTATACCATTTACCGCAACAATACTATCCCCTACCTGCAAGCCTGCTCTCTCTGCTTCTGAACCGGAAACAATCTTTCCTACTACTGTAGGAATATCGCTCTTGTATCCGGCAAATCCTTTTTTCTCACGCATAAGCTGCTGCATAAAGTCCTCTGGCAGAGTAATATTCACCTCTTGACCGGCTCTCAATACGGTTATCTGTTTTGCAGCAATTACCTGTGCTGCAAAGTTGTCAACAATATCACCTCTATCAATAATCTCTTCGCCATCGGCATACAGCAAGATGTCACCATCCTGGAAACCGGCTCTTTGAGCAACTTCGCTATATTGCATTCCCGATTTCACATCTTTCATCGGCACATAAGAGTCGCCCCATGTAAAAACCATCATTGAGTAAATAATGAAGGCGAGAATCAGGTTAAACAAAACTCCTGCTACCATAACCAACAAACGTTGCCATGCAGGTTTTGAGCGAAACTCCCAGGGCTGTTCCGGTTGCGCCATCTGCTCTTTGTCCATCGATTCATCTATCATTCCGGCTATTTTCACATATCCGCCCAACGGCAGCCAACCAATACCATATTCGGTCTCACTATTTTTTGGTTTATATCTGAATAGAGCAAACCAAGGGTCAAAAAAGAGATAGAATTTCTCTACTCGTATTTTAAATAATCGGGCAAATATAAAGTGTCCAAATTCGTGAATAAATACCAATATCGATAAACTTAGAATAAGTTGTAATGCTTTAATTAAAAATGTTTCCATTTAGTTATTTGTGCGCTAATGCGCTGTTAATTTGTTAAATAATTTCTTTTGCTATTTTTCGGGCTTCTGCATCGGTTTGCAAATAATCTTGCAACGACGGCGACAAAATAAACGATGCTTTCTGCATGGTCTCCTCAATAACATCACTCATTCGCAAAAATCCGATTTTATCTTGTAAGAACGCTTCAACCACAATTTCGTTCGCCGCATTCATAATGCAAGGCATATTTCCTCCCTTTTCTATAGATTGATATGCCAAAGAGAGATTGCGGAACTTCTCGGTATCGGGTTTTTCGAATGTCAAAGACTTTAAATCGAAAAGATTAATCGGTTTCACATCCGAACTAAATCTGTAAGGATAAGAAAAAGCATACTGTATCGGCATTCGCATATCGGGTGAGCCCAATTGCGCCATTACAGAATAATCCTTGAACTGCACCATAGAATGAATGATAGATTGCGGATGTATAACTACCTCCACCTGCGAAGGCTCCACATCGAAAAACCATTTTGCTTCTATCATCTCCAAGCCTTTGTTCATAAGTGATGCAGAGTCGATAGTAACCTTAGCTCCCATCGACCAATTTGGATGATTTAGTGCCTCCGCTTTTGTCACTTTTTGTAATTGCTCTAGAGTGAAACCACGAAAAGGCCCGCCGGATGCGGTAAGAAGTATTTTATCAATCTGATTAACGCTCTCGCCATTCAAGCATTGAAAAATAGCCGAATGTTCAGAATCAACCGGCAATATAGGGACTCTATATTGTTGAGCCAATTTTGTAATCAACTCACCTGCAACAACTAATGTCTCTTTATTTGCCAAAGCGATACTCTTACCTGCTTCAATTGCTGAGATAGTAGGTTTCAATCCTGAAAAACCAACCATGGCGGTAAGTACCATATCAATCTCTGAGTCTTGTACAACCTGCTCAATGGCAGCTGCACCAGCCCACACCTTAATAGGTAAATCAGACAGTGATTGTTTCAGAAATTCGTACTTCTCTTCGTTTGCAACAACAACTATTTCCGGCAAAAACCTACGTGCCTGCTCAACTAGTTTGTCAACTTGGTTATTGGCAACCAAAACATAAGCCTCGAACTTATCGCTGTGATTTGCAATAACCTCCAAAGCTTGCGTTCCAATAGAACCGGTAGAACCCAGAATCGCTATTTTTCTTTTGTTATCACTCATAATCTGTTCCGAAAAAGAGTGTGCAAAGGTAGTTAAATTACGATAGAAAAACAATATTAAATGAGATAAATAAATGATTAAATAGATGTTCCTTCGATAAATGTGGATTAAATAAACACCTTTTAAAATATAATAGACAAAACTTTAAATCTAACTATCTTTTTATTACTTTTGCAAGAGAATTTGAAACACCAAACTATGGCAAAGAGAGTTAAAAGAAAAAGAAGAAAAAAAACCACTAATAACCGAACAAATCAAAAAAAAATTGTTGCATTTTTCAAAAATGAAAGAGTTCAATTCATTTTTGGAATAATTATTGCCTTTGCGGGAATTTTCGGACTTCTCACAATTATCTCTTTTTTCTTTACGGGAGCAGCTGACCAAAGTTTGGTAAACAATAAATCTTTTTTTGAACTTATCCATGAAAAAGATATAGAAATACAAAACTGGACAGGTGCAGGCGGCGCATATATTGCCCAACATTTGGTAAACAACTGGTTTGGTATTTTTTCTTTGCTGATACCCGGATTTATTATTTATCTCGGCTTAAAAATAATGCGTGTTGCAAAAACTTCTTTTATTAAAATGCTGTTGCTTACTGCCTACGGACTGGTAAGCGGCTCTATTACTGCAGCTTTTATTTTAGGAAAGCTTTTCCCTTCGAGCCATATTAATTGGGGCGGAACTCATGGAACTAAAATCGAAAGAATTCTTGAAAGTAGCATAGGATGGCCCGGATTAATACTTCTTATTGTCTTGTTTGTCACAATAGCCGTGCTACTGTTGCGCAAAAACTCAATGTATAAGTTGCAAGACACATTGGTTAATAGCAAACCTTCATTTAAATCCCGAGAACGAGACGAAGATGAAGTTGATGATACTCAGGAAGAATCAGAGCCTAAAGAGAAAAAACCTTCTAAACTAAGAATAGGGATCAAAAAATCCTGGAATAAAATTAAAGAAGGATTTAAAAGTAGCAATCCAGCAGATGAAATCGAAGAATCTGAAGAATCTGAAAAGACAGAAACTCCCATCACAACCCCAACCGAGAGTATAAACAAAACAGAAAATAAAACTATTGTTTCCGACGATGACGACTTCGAAGTAATTGTTCCTGCAGATGAAGAAGTTTCTATAAACGAAGTACCACCTTCAAGCAACAACACAGAAGTTGATGATGAACAGACAGACGAAGATGCTGAACAGATGGAGGACTATGACCCCAAAAAAGATCTTTCAAGTTTCCAATTCCCAACCATGGACTTACTAAAGGTTTACAACACCTCAAACAAAGCCGTGGACATGGAAGAGCAGAAAGAAAACAAAGAAAAGATTATCACTACATTACGTAACTATGGCATAGAAATCACATCAATAAAAGCAACGGTTGGTCCAACCATTACACTTTATGAAATAATCCCACAAGCTGGAGTCAGAATATCTAAAATCAGAAACTTAGAAGATGATATAGCTCTAAGCCTCTCAGCACTAGGCATACGTATTATAGCACCAATGCCGGGTAAAGGCACAGTTGGTATTGAAGTTCCAAATAAAGACCCGCAAATTGTTTCGATGCAATCGGTTATATCTTCAAAAAAATTCCAGGAGTGTACATATGACTTACCTGTTGCATTAGGTAAAACCATTACAAATGAAGTATTTATTTTCGACCTGACCAAAATGCCACACCTTCTTGTTGCAGGTGCTACAGGACAAGGAAAGTCGGTTGGTCTAAACGCGATAATAACATCTCTTCTTTACAAAAAACACCCTTCAGAAATGAAGATGGTGTTAATCGACCCAAAAATGGTTGAGTTCAATATATACTCAACTATAGAGAAACACTATCTGGCAAAGCTACCTGACGAAGAGAATGCAATTATTACAGATGTTAGCAAAGTTACACAAACGCTTAACTCTCTCACTAAAGAGATGGACGACAGATACGAACTTCTCATGCGTGCAAAGGTACGTACAATAAAAGAGTATAACGAAAAGTTTATAAAATGTCGCCTAAACCCCAACAAAGGGCACAGATATCTTCCTTATATTGTGGTTGTTATAGATGAGTTTGGCGATTTGATAATGACTGCCGGTAAAGAGATAGAGATGCCGATTGCACGTATCGCTCAAAAAGCACGTGCGGTAGGTATGCACATGGTTATCGCCACACAAAGACCAACAACAAATATCATCACCGGAACCATCAAAGCAAACTTCCCTGCCAGAATGGCTTTCCGTGTTACATCGCAAATCGACTCCAGAACTATTCTAGATATGAACGGTGCAAATCAATTGATTGGTAGAGGCGACATGCTATTCTCGCAAGGAAACAATCTGATTCGTATCCAATGTGCTTTTGTTGACACTCCCGAAGTTGAAGAAATTGCACAATATATCGGAAGTCAAAGAGGTTACGAAAGTGCATTTGCTCTTCCCGAAGTTACAGTAGAAGGAAGTAGTGACAACAAAGATGCCTTGGATATGAACGAAAAAGACGTACTTTTTGAAGAAGCAGCAAGATTGATTGTTGTGCACCAACAAGGCTCAACTTCGCTTATACAACGCAAGTTTAGCATCGGCTATAACCGGGCAGGTCGAATAATGGATCAATTGGAGGCTGCAGGTATTGTTGGACCTGTACAAGGAAGTAAACCACGCGATGTATATATTATGGACGAATACTCGTTAGAGAAACTATTGGATTCTCTTAGATAGTTTATGATATTTTACATATAAAAGTAAAATCTTTTTCTATCAGATTAAACTTTCACCAAAATTCTTCGTCAAAACCAAAAAACAATAAAAGAATAAATTATGAAAAGACTATTATTAATTACAGCAACACTATTAATCACACTTGCATCTTTTGCACAAAAGACTACAGTACAAAGAAGTACAGCAAAAAACAGAATTACACAAAAGAGTAGTGCACAAGGAAGTTCAGAATCTGAAGCAATTTTAGACAGAGCTTATAACTTATTCAAAGCATCTGATGGTATAAAACTATCTTTCAAGTTATACGTAACCGACCAAAATGGCGAAGCACGCAGACCGGAGTTAGGAACAGCATTAATAAAAGGAGACAAGTTTAAAATATCATCATCTACAACCGATGTTTGGTTTAACGGAAAAACCCAATGGGTGCTTATAAAAAATGCAAACGAAGTTAATATTTCAAATCCTACTAACGAAGAAATAGCAACCATTAGCCCATTGGCTCTGTTAGGTATGTATAAAAACGGATATACTCTTAAAAAACCAATCTCAAAAACTATAAATGGCAGAAGTTCATACGTTATTGAACTGATTCCGGCAAAAAGCAATAAGGAGTTTGTAACCGTGCAAGTTGCTATCGAAAAAAGAAGCAACACAATTGTTCAGGTTATTCTAAAACTTAAAAACGGAACTACCAACAAAATAGACATTACAAACTATGTCGCAAACTACAAATTTGCCGATTCAGAATTCACTTTCAACAAGGACGCACACAAGAGACTGGAGATTATCGACTTAAGATAAACAGGTGCTATTGCACATTATATATACTCTCTTTTTTATATAAAACAAGTGCCGTGAATAAGGTTTTATTCACGGCACTTATTTTTTCTATTTACTGCCCATAGAAAAATACAATATTATTTTACAAAGATAAAGAATAGTTATATCTTTGTATATTATTAAATCTACATTTAATACAGAGTAATTAAAAAAAACAGATATGAGAAATAGAGTAAAATGTTTAATTATCGGTTCAGGACCGGCAGGATACACAGCTGCTATTTATGCTTCTCGTGCCAATCTTGAGCCTGTATTGTTTGAAGGATTGCAACCCGGAGGACAACTTACAACCACTACCGAGGTAGAAAACTTCCCCGGATATCCCAATGGTATTACCGGATTTGAAATGATGGAAGATATGAAAAAACAAGCTCTGCGCTTTGGCACAGAAATATTCCCCGGACGAGTAACATCGGTTGATTTTTCGTCACATCCGCACAAAGTAACTATCGATAACGAAAAAGTAATAGAAAGCGACACTGTAATTATTGCAACAGGTGCAACTGCCAAATATTTGGGATTACCTGATGAAGTAAAATATGCAGGACAGGGAGTATCGGCATGTGCTACTTGCGACGGTTTTTTCTATCGTAACAGAACGGTTGCAGTAGTTGGAGGAGGAGACACAGCATGTGAAGATGCAACTTACCTTTCCGGATTAGCTAAAAAAGTTTACATGATTGTTAGAAAACCATATTTACGTGCATCGCAAATCATGCAGGAGCGTGTTATGTCAAATCCAAAAATTGAAATCCTTTTCGAGCACAACACAGCAGGTCTGTTTGGCGAAAACGGAGTATCAGGAGCACACCTGATTAAACGAATGGGTGAAGCTGACGAAGAAAAAGTAGACATTGCAATTGACGGATTTTTCCTTGCTATCGGACACACACCAAATACAGAAGTTTTCAAAGATTTTATCGAACTTGACGATGCAGGATTTATTAAAGTTGACAATCCGACTTGCAAAACTAATGTGCCCGGTGTATTCGCCGCAGGAGACGTAGCAGACCCACACTATCGTCAGGCTATTAACGCTGCCGGAATGGGATGTAGAGCTGCAATGGATGCCGAAAAATATATTATAGAAAAGGGTTTATAGTTTTTTAAAACTTAGTCCTAAAAATAAATAAGCGGTGGTTTCAAATAAAGAAATCACCGATTATTTTTTGTCAAAGCATCGGTTCAAATTGATGTTTTTAACAATCCTAATCAATTATTGTATTTTTACACTTAAAAGAGACTACTTTTTTTGTTAATTGGCTTAATGTTCAAAAGTAATGATGGATTTTTTATAATTATAAAAATACATATCTTTGCACGACTACTCACAAAATATTAATGTAGAATAGCTCTGCGAAGAGCATCACAGCAATACGTTTTTGTATTAGTAATTAAAAACTTTATATTAATTTTTAAATTAAATGAGAATGAAAGAGAGTAAATTTTCAACCTGGCTAAGGGTTAAAGCCATTGGTGCACTACTTCTTTTCAGTGCATTTGCCTTTCCCTTATTGGCACAGACCGTTACGGTTCGAGGAACAGTTACTTTAAACGATGGTGAACCAATTATTGGTGCAACTGTTGTTGTACAAGGTAGTGAAGGCCAAGGAACCGCTACAGACTTCGACGGTAATTACACTTTGCCGAATGTAAGAAGCAACGCTAATCTTGTATTCAGCTACATGGGGATGAAATCCCAGGTAATACCGGTTAATGGTCGCACAACTATTGACGTTGTTATGCTTGAAGACAGTGAGTTGCTAAGCGAAGTAGTAGTAACTGCACTAGGTATGAAACGAGAGCAAAAAGCTCTAGGTTATGCTGTTACCGAAGTAAAAGGTGACGAAATTAAAGGAACCAACACAATTAACCCGGTTGCTGCACTGCAAGGAAAAATTGCAGGGGTAGATATTAAAGGAACTGACGGTGGATTGTTTGGTGGTACAAAAATTCAAATTCGTGGAGCTTCCACACTACAAAACAACAACCAACCAATATACGTTGTTGACGGAGTTATCTTAGACAACGAGGTTTCCGGTAACGCTACAGTTGACTGGGATGGCAACCACAACTCTTCAGACTGGGGTAACGTGCTTAAGAACCTTAACCCTGACGATTTCGAATCGGTATCAGTATTGAAAGGTGCGGCAGCTACTGCTCTTTACGGTTCTCGCGGTCTAAATGGTGCTGTTGTTATTACAACAAAAGGAGGACGCAAAACTCAAGGTTTAGGTGTTGCTTTCTCTCAAACATTTGGTATTGACCATGTTTTTGACACACCAAACGTGCAATATAAATATGGTCCAGGTATGTGGCCCGGACAAAACTCGTCTGACCCAGATGGAAACAGATGGAATCTGCCTGACCTGCTAAAGAACTCTGACGGAATGTACTCATTGATACAGTCTGGAGGAATGATGTGGGGACCGGAAATTGACGGACGTGAAGTAGAGTTGTATGACAAAACTATCGGCACATGGCAAGCATATCCAAACAACTTGAAAGATATGTATGACACAGGTTTCAACTCAAATACAAACCTCAGCATACAAGGTGGAAATGCTGACACTAATATCTTTACATCTATTTCGTACAGAACAGCTAAAGGTATCAGCCCTAAAAACAGATTCGACCGTTTCTCATTCTTTACAAAAGGTTTCCACCAAATAACTGATTGGGTAAGTGTTGGTGCTTCTGTAAACTGGACTCGTTCTAAACCACAAAACTCAGATATTAACTTTGGAGAATATTTCGTTCAGTTGGCTTTGACTAACGACTACAACCCAGCTTATTACAAAGATAAATATCAAGGTGAGCACGGAGGTATAGCAAATAATGCTTACGGTGACCTTTATGGAAACGTTCCGGGCAGAGATCTGTGGTTCTCTATTAATCACAACAACTCATACAGACTTGAAGATGTTATCCGTCCTACATTAGAGTTTGACTTTAAACTTACAGATTGGGCTAAATTCAAACTTGAAGGAAATATGAACTATTACACCGTAAAATCAGAAACCAAAAACCTAGGTGGTGGCTATGCCAATGAAGGTGGTTACTACGGAATATCACAAAGAGCACAAGAATCTATTACTTTAATGAGTACATTGATGCTTAATAAAAACTTTGGTGATTTTGATTTAGGTGGATTTGTTCGTGGTGAGTTCTTTAATAGAAAAAACACTTATACTGCTGTATGGACAAAAGGTGGACTTATTGTTCCCGGACAATTCTTTATTGGAAACAGTAAAGAAACACCAGGATATGAAGGTGGAGTTAATGATACAAAACGCATTTATTCTACAGTATTTGCGGTAAACGCTGCTTGGAAAAATCAACTATTTATGGACGTTACAGGACGTAACGACTGGTCTTCAGCTTTGGTTTATTCAAATGCAACAGGCAACTTCTCATATTTCTACCCATCAGTATCAGGTTCTTGGATTTTCACAGAAAGTTTCAATTTACCAAAATGGTTTACTTTTGGTAAACTAAGAGCTTCATGGGCACAAGTTGGTAACGATACAAGACCTTACTATATCAACCAAGCATACTCAATTGGTAGTATTGAATTGACAGACGGTTTTGCATATACTAATGGAATCCCCGGACGTTTATTCGACCCGAACATCAAACCTGAACGTAAAAATGCATGGGAGGTGGGACTTGATCTCAGATTTATCAATAACAGAATCGGAATTGATGCAACCTACTATAAAGAGAACACCAAAGACCAAATTATTGAAATTGCAGTACCTTGGATTTCTGGTGTAAGCAGCCAACTTATCAACGCGGGTAATATCCAAAACCAGGGAGTTGAGTTAGCACTGAAAACAATCCCGGTTCAAACTAAAGACTTCGAATGGTCATTAGATTTGACTTATACACGAAATAGAAACAAAATTGTAGAACTTCACCCCAACGTTACCAATTACATTGGACTAGAAGGCTATCCAACAGGATACGACTTTAACATCGGTTCAGTTGCTCTAGTAGGTGGTCCTTACGGAGTACTTATGAGTAATATCGGACAAAAGAAAAACGAAAACGGTGATGTAGTACTAAAATGGAGTAACTATAGTAGAGGAGCATATCCTGCAAGAAGCGAACAAGTGGAAGAGGTAGGAAATCTTAACCCTGACTTTTTATCATCTCTACAAACAGGTGTACGCTATAAAAACTTCAACCTGCGCATAGCATTGGATGCTCGCTTTGGTGGAATGATTGCATCATACGCTAACCGTTATGGAACTGCATACGGAGCTTTGGAATCATCACTTGCTTTCAGAGATGCAGCAAGCGGTGGTATTACTTGGACAAGCCAATACCAAGACAGCTATGGAATAACATATAATGACGGAGTTATTCCGGAGGGTGTATTTGATGAAGGTACGACCGTACAACTTGTTGATGGAACTACAATTGATGCGTCTGGAATGAGCTATGCAGATTTAGTTGCACAAGGTAAACTAGAACCTACTCACGCAGGATCTTGGCACTACTTCTCAAACTCTTGGGGTCAAGGAACATTAAATGACAATTGGTTCCATGAACTAAACTATATCGCGTTACGTGAAATATCTTTAGGTTACAACTTTGACAAAAAACTATTGTCAAAAACGGGAATAAACGGACTTCATGTGTTGCTAAGTGCCAGAAACTTAGGATACTTGCACAACTCGCTACCTAACAACTTACACCCTGAAAGTGTTCGAGGTAACCGTACAGGAGAGTTCCGTTCAAGAGCATTACTTCCCTATACAGCTAATTATATACTAACGTTAAACTTCACCTTTTAAACAAGCAGAATTATGAAAAAGAAAAATATATTAATAATGATGGTCATATTGTTTGTAGCCTCATTCATGGGGTGTAGGGACGATATGGCAGAGATAAACACAAATCCGGGGGACGTTACCAAACCCGACGTTAGATTTCTGTTTACTTCAGCATTAACCAGCATGAAGCCACTTGATTATCGTCAATGGTTTTATGACTACAACTATATGCTGAAATGGGGCCAAATCACAGCACCTGCGGGTGGAAATGGCGACCGTATGAATGAACAAGGTGTTGCAGATGGAATTGGAGGCACTGTTTATAGAGTAATGAGAGCTGCCAGAGAGATTCAATATTTGGTAGATGAAGAGATGACAGGTGAAGAACAAGCATCTTATCAATACATCAAAGCCATGACGTATCCTATATTGGCTTACATGGCAATATTAGACTCAGACATGTATGGTTCAATGGCTTATTCTGAGGCTTTCCGTGCAAGATACACCAATCCTCCATTATTGACACCAAAATATGATTCTCAAGAAGAGTTGTTTAATATTCTACTTGAAGAGTTAGGCAATGCAACTACCGTACTAACCAACCCGGTTATGTTAGATGGACATAGCATATCTCAAGTGTCTTTAGGAAAACAAGATTTAATCTATAACGGTGATGTTAAAAAATGGGCACAATTTGCAAACTCACTTAGATTAAAAATCGCTGTACGCTTGCTTCACGCTAACAAATCGAAAGCATTAAAAATAGCTGAAGATGTAATGAATAGCCCTGCTGGTATTCTTAGCGGACTTAATGATGATTTTATCTGGAACGCAGGTTCTAAAAACTATCACTTTAATGATGCTGTAGGTGGCGGTACTATTACTAAACAGTTAGCAGATTTTATGGTTGAAAACAAAGACCCACGCATCCGCTCAATCTTTACCAAAAACTCTTTCAACTCTATGGTAGTTCAAGCATACTTCGATGCACAAGCTATCAATCCAAACAGCCCTAATGTACCAAGCTACATTATGGAATATGTGGATTACTCAGAAGATGCTGAAGGCAATAAAACATTCGAAGGATGGAAAGCTCCGGGCGAACCATGGGTACGTTATTTTGGAGTACCATCTTATATCAATGCTAATTTGGAAGAAGAAAACAGAGAGTATTTTGACCCACAAGGAAATTTATTTAAAATTACTTTGAACGGCCAAACACGTAACTATTATCCTCTTAGTACTTTCAACCGTGAAATATTAAAAGGTGACTACACATTTACTTTCCCGGATGCACCGGGTGCACCAGTAGTAGAAGATAAAGAACCTAATGCATGGTACGGATTATATTTCTCTACAGCAGAGGTTTATTTCTATCTTGTTGAGTTAAAACTTTTAGGAGCAAACATCAACATCAATACACAACAATACTTTAAAGATGGTGTAGAGCTATCTGTACGCGCTTATGACAAAATTGCAGGACTAAACAGCCTTCCATATTACTCTGAACCATACGACAAAGTACATGGAAAAGCCATTAAACTAGAAAATGGTGAGGTTGAATATCTGACAAGTCAACCAGACTATCAGCTTACAGGTGATTATGCAACAGATTTGGAAAAAGTGTATATCCAACAACACATCCACTTCTCTTATCTGCCAGCTGAAATGTTTGTAACATTAAGACGTTCAGGTGTACCTAAATATAATAGTGAAATACTTCCATTTGTTCCATTTATGGACAACTATGTATTACCACGCAGATTTAACGTAAGTGAACCTCTGAAGAGTGACCTGATGTATGAAATTATCTTGAAAGCATATCAAGATCAAGGTTACACAATGAGTACAACCGACGTAAATAAACTTAACTCTGAAAGAGTTTGGTACGATAAAGGTGCTCCACAATTTGGAGAAGGACCAAACTACTAATCCGTAAGTTTATTTTATAATTTATATTTTGAGGGGCTGTCTAAAAGACAGTCCCTCATTTTTTGTTTATTCTTATATTTTTTACATCACTATAAAGAATTTATATGATAAAAAATCAAATAAATACTTTGTTAATTATTCGATTTATTGTAACTTTGCAGTCCGATTATTAAAATTATGTATTTAATGGTTTGATTTATAGCTTTTTATTTGCCATTTAGTCCCTTAGCCAGACAAAAAGCGAAGCTTAGATTTAAACCAGATTTTATTAAACGATTAAAAACATTCAAAGTGAACACTTTAAGTTATAAAACCATTTCTGTAAATAAAGAAACGGCTCAAAAAGAATGGGTTGTTGTTGATGCAACAGGACAATCACTGGGACGTATTGCTTCAAAAGTAGCAAAATTGCTAAGAGGTAAATACAAACCAAGTTTTACACCACACGTTGATTGTGGCGACAATGTTATCATCGTAAACGCTGATAAAGTAGAACTAACCGGAAATAAATGGACAGAGAGAACATACTACCGTCACTCGGGATATCCCGGAGGACAAAAAGCATCGACTCCTGCAGATTTAATGCAAAAAAGTCCTGACAGACTTTTTAGAAAAGTCATTAAAGGTATGTTGCCAAAAAACAAATTGGGTGACGCAATTATAAACAACCTATATGTGTATGCAGGTGAAGAACATCCGCATCAAGCACAACAACCAAAATCAATAGATATTAATACACTTAAATAATAAAGATGGACGTAATAAATTCAATAGGAAGACGTAAAGCCGCAGTTGCACGCGTGTTCATGAGCGAAGGTTCAGGTAAAATTATTATCAACAAACGCGAACTTGAAGATTATTTCCCTTCATCCATTTTGCAATTTATCGTAAAACAGCCACTTAACAAACTTGATGTTGCTGAAAAATACGATATAAAAATTAATTTGCACGGCGGTGGTTTTAAAGGGCAATCAGAAGCTGCCAGATTGGCAATAGCACGCGCATTGGTAAAAGTAAATCCGGAAGACAAGCCTGCATTAAGAGCTGAAGGCTTCATGACTCGCGATCCACGCGTAGTAGAACGTAAAAAACCGGGACAACCGGGAGCAAGAAGGAGATTCCAATTCTCGAAACGTTAATATTTGGATATATTATTCGGATTTCTCCGATTACATATACTTAAATCATTGGTATACAAACCAATCGATAACGTTTAGCATCTAAATTGCAAGGACATAACCGAAGTAAAAATATCGGCTGTTTACCTTGCAGTTCGATTTAAGAAAAAGAAAGTAAACGAATTAATAAACTAAAAACAAAATGGCAAGATTAGAATTTGACCAACTTCTTGATGCCGGAGCACACTTCGGGCACTTGAAAAGAAAATGGAACCCGGAAATGGCTCCATACATTTTTATGGAACGTAACGGTATCCATATCATTGACTTGCACAAAACAATAGCTAAAGCCGAAGAAGCAGCAAATGCAATGAAGCAAATTGCTAAATCAGGTAAAAAAATATTATTTGTTGCAACAAAAAAACAAGCAAAACCTATCATCGCTGAAAGAGCAGCAAGCGTTAATATGCCATACGTTATTGAACGTTGGCCAGGTGGTATGCTCACCAACTTCCCTACAATCCGCAAAGCGGTTAAGAAAATGGGAAATATCGACAAAATGATTAAAGACGGAACTTTTGAAACTCTATCAAAAAGAGAGAAACTTCAAGTTACACGTCAACGCGCGAAACTAGAAAAAACATTAGGCTCTATTCAAGACCTAACTCGTTTGCCGGTAGCAATTTTTGTAGTAGATGTGATGAAAGAACACATTGCCGTAAAAGAAGCAAACAGATTGGGAATTCCGGTATTTGGTATGGTTGACACTAACTCTGATCCAAAAAATATCGATTTTGTTATTCCAAGTAACGACGATGCATCTAAAGCAATTGACATGATTCTAGGTTACTTATGTGATGCAATAAAAGAAGGATTGGACGAACGAAAAGTGGAAAGAGCTGATGCAAATGCAGCCGCTGAAGAGCACGAAGATGGCGATGATGCACCACGCAGAGAGCGCAAATCAAGAGTTGCTAAAAAAGAGCACATTAAAAAAGAAGATAAAGAAGCGATGAATGCGGCAATTGCAAGTAAATTTGCAGGTGATAACGACAACGACGACGAATAATTAAAGAACAACAAAAAATAATTATACTATGGCAGTTACAATGAAAGATATCCAACATTTACGCAAAATGTCCGGTGCGGGAATGATGGATTGTAAAAGCGCACTAACCGAAGCTAATGGCGATTTCGATAAAGCAATGGAAATCATTCGCAAAAAAGGACAAGCTATTGCAGCTAAACGCGAAGACAGAGAAGCTAGCGAAGGTTGTGTATTGGCAAGAACAGAAGGTAATTTCGCGGCAGTTGTTGCACTTAAATGCGAAACTGACTTCGTTGCAAAAAACGAAGAGTTTATCGGTTTAACACAAGAAATTTTAGATGTTGCTATTGAGCACAAACCTAACAATTTAGACGAATTACTAGCTCTTCAACTTAAAAACGGAACAGTAGCTCAGTCTATTACAGATAAGATTGGTGCTACAGGCGAAAAAATGGAATTAGGATTCTACGAGCATATTACAGCTCCTGCAGTAGTTTCTTACATTCACATGGGTAACAAATTGGCTACTATTGTTGGATTCAACAAAGAAAATGTAGATGAAAACGTTGCTAAAGATATTGCTATGCAAGTAGCAGCAATGAATCCAATTTCGGTTACTCCTGAAGAAATTCCGGCAGATATTAAAGAAAAAGAGTTGGAAATTGCACGTGAAAAAGCTCGTGAAGCAGGAAAACCAGAAAACTTACTCGATAGAATTGCAGAAGGTTCTCTACAGAAATTCTATAAAGAATCTACTCTATTGCAACAAGAGTATGTGAAAGACTCAAAACTGACTATCGAACAATTCTTGCAACAAGCAGACAAAGAATTAACAGTAACAGTATTCAAACGTGTTTCTTTAAACGCTTAATATCAACTGTTATATACAGATAAAAAAACCGTCACCCAATATTGAGCGACGGTTTTTTGTATCAACACGGGAGCATCGAACTCAGAAATATCTGGATTTACGCTCTACTTCAACATGCCACGTTTTTTATGCCAAGGACGCAAAAATTAACCGCCAAATTCGGGAAATTTTAGTTGGAAAGTCGGGATTAAAAATATCTCCGATAAGAAATATCTTGACTCTTACGTCTTGTGTCATGAGTCTATTTTTAACGAAAGCAAAGTCATCGGCTCACAAAACTCCACACTTAAAACTCAAAACTCAGAACTAACCATCTACTGCCCAGGTAAGTACAAAATCGAAGTGAACCTCGTAATATATTTGAAAAGATTGGTGTTTTTCGGTTTTAAATTCTTGCGCTGCCATAATTCCTTTTTTTTGTGGAAAAAACCGAGATATAAAGAGGTGCTCTTTAAAATTTATCTCATTTTCGTTCATAATTTTGAATATGACCTCTTTCGCAGACCAGTGTAAAAGTTGATGAATAGTTGGCTGTGTCTCATCAACAAACTCTTTTTCGGAGATAAATCGTTCGGATATTTTCTTTACTCTATCCGAAATAACTTCTATATCTACACCTACAACATGTTGTTTGTGAAGAATGATAGCTACAAATTTATTCTTAGTATGAGAAATGCTGATATTGTATGAATTGTCGGTAAGATAAGGTTTGCCATCGCTGTTTTTAGCAATGGTCTTCTCCTCTCCTACCAGTTCAAAAAGCAATGTTCTTGTCGCAAGCCACTCGACTGCACGATGTTCCGATTTAATACCGGCAATATATTCTTGTGCACATGGTCGCTGATTTTCAGGAAGCAAATCTATTAACTCTGCAACCGATTCTGTTATCGACCATACACCTAAAATAGCACCATCGTCAAAAAATTCTTTCCTTTGCAACATCTACTTCCAAGTTAAACTGTTAAACAACTCCGACAAATCTTCTTCCAAAACATCTAGTATAGGTAGAACTGAATCTCTTTCAACCTCATAATCAAAATATAACGAACCACGCAAAAAATTCTTTTCTCCATCAGTTATATAAAACTGAAATGGTGTAGCCACATTACCCTTTATCTTGTATAGAGAGCCAAATTTGCGGTTTTCAGCGTCGCTGTAGACCATATCTTGAAACTCATATGCTTTTTTAGTATGCGAATACAAAAGTTGCCTATTGTCCTCTAAAAGAGCATCTATTGTCCTTTCATTAACTGCGATATAGGTTAAAAAGAGTGTCGCTTGAAAATCGGGGTATACAATATTGAACCATTTTTCACTTTCCGATGACTGCTTTTCGTGCACTTCTGCCCTACCCGACATTAAAAAAGAAAATCTCTCATCAGAATATGGGATATAATTTGTACTATCAACATCTATTCTGAAATATGCTTTTGGTTTGGGAGTATAACTATTGTCGCATCCGAGAAATGCTATAACAAACAGGATTAACAAACTGTTTCTCAACGAACAATAATTATCTTTCAACTTCATCTTTTGGAAAATAAAAACAAACTTTCACAATCCTTCTCTTGCTCATCTCTTCAGCTTGAAAAGTATATTTTTTGTATTCGATAATCTCTTTACGTTTCGGAAAATCCTCTTTCATCTCTAGCATAAGCCCTGCAACAGTATCAACTTCATCGCGAATATCATCAAAGTCGTTTTCCGACACACCGGTAATTTTAAAGAAATCCTCCAGGTTGGTTTTCCCCTCAAAAATATAGGAACCATCGGGGGCAATCACGTAAGATGGTTTTTCTTCTTCATCGTACTCATCGCTAATATCTCCGACAATCTCTTCCAAGATATCTTCCATAGTAACAATTCCCGAAGTACCACCGTACTCATCAACCACAATCGCCATGTGATTTTTGTTAGCTCTAAATTCCTCCAACAAATCATCAATTCGTTTAGTTCCCGGAACAAAATATGCTGGTCTGATAAGCGATTGCCACCTGAAATTGTCAGCTTTATTAAGGTGTGGCAGCAAATCTTTCACATATAGAATACCCTTAATGTTATCGGGACTCTCATCATAAACCGGAATACGTGAGAAACCGGCATCCACGATAAACTCAATCACTTTTCTAAAAAGGGTACTCATCTCAATAGCTACCATATCGGTTCGCGATACCAGAATATCATCCACCACCTTGTCTTTGAAGCGGATAATACCCTCAAGCATATCTTTTTCGTGCTCGTAATTTATCTGATCAGAAGTTATCTCCAGAGCTTTTGAAAGCTCATCCATCGATATTTCGTATCTCTTTTTTATAATGGTTTTGCTAAACATATTGCTAGTTCGCACCAACAAGATAGAAATAGGCTTTAGGATTGAGTGTAGTATATGTACGAAACGAGCATGTCGTTTGGAAAACTTCAATGGGTTATTTGAAGCAATAGATTTAGGAATTATCTCTACAAAAAGCAATAGAGATACAACTATGACTATAATTTCAAGAAAAATTCTATTGGTTGCTCCACTGAAAAACGGAATTAAATTAAGCAAATAGAATGAGAGTACTACAATAGATATATTCAAAAAATTGTAGGCAACAATCAGCGATGCCATCAGTTTTTCCTGATTACGAATAAGTTTAGAAACTCTAATTGATCTTTTATCGGTATCGGTATTTATTTTTTCGATATCGGAAGGTGTCAATGAGAAAAAGGCAACCTCCGAACCTGATATTAAGGCATTAACAATAGCAAGTATAACTGTGATAGCCAAAAGGATATAATGAGTTGCAGACATAGAAAGCATTGCTATGTCCGAATGAAAAATCGATGAAGGGTCAGGGTCCAAATTATCTGATATTTAATGAAACAAAAAGAGAATGCTCTGATCGGAAAGAGACCAAAACATTCTCTGCAAAATTACAATGTTTTTTTAAAATGGCAAATCATCTACATCCGAATTATCGGGAAAATCAGCAGGTCCATCATAATCGGTAGATTTTGCACCCGGTGCATCATCTCCATTATCGTTTGCAGATGCTCTTTTGCCTAATATCTCAATATTTTCAGCATTTATCTCTGTAACATAACGTTTAATTCCGTTTTGGTCGTCATATGAACGAGAGCGAATTTTTCCTTCAACGTATAACAGAGAACCTTTTCTTACAAATTTCTCTACAATTTGAGCTAAACCTCTCCAACACACAATATTGTGCCACTCGGTGCGCTCGGGTATTTGTGTACCATTAGAAGTTGTATAGCCTCTTTCTCTTGTTGCCAATGAGAAACTTGCCCTAGCATTGTCATTATCAAAATACCTAACTTCAGGATCTTTTCCTACATTTCCTACTAAAATAACTTTATTTACCGACATAACTGTTTTAATTTAATAATTATACAATCTTACCATAACAAAGATAATGTTTTTTTTAGTACTTACAATTAATTAAACTGAAAAATGTGCATTAATTACCCATTTTCCTCTTTTTGACATTAAACATCTCATCGTTTAAAGATAAACTGACGATTTAGCAAAAATAAAAGATAAATTATCTTTCATCGTCATTTATAATAAGTTGTACTATCACAACATTATTATATTATTTCTTGTTTATAAAGATAAATTGCAAAATATCACATATCAATTATAGATGTGTAAATTATTGGATTATATTCAGAACCGCTTCAAAACAAGGTTATAAAACAAAAAATAAAGAAAAAAAATAAAATATAGTGCTAATTATTTTTTACGTTAAAAAAAAAGCTATATATTTGCAATCCAAAATTTTAGAAACAAATAATCATAATTAATTTTAAAAACAAAATAAAATGACTAAAGCAGACATTGTAAACGAAATTGCTAAAAACACGGGTGTTGACAAAGCATCAGTTTTAGCTACTATAGAATCTTTTATGGAAGTTGTTAAAGATTCATTGGCAAATGATGAAAACGTATATTTAAGAGGTTTTGGTAGCTTTATCGTTAAAAGAAGAGCACAAAAAACAGCACGTAATATTTCAAAAAACACAACTATCATCATTCCTGAACACAACATTCCAGCGTTTAAGCCGGCAAAATCATTTGTAGCACAGGTAAAAGAACAAAATAAAATATAATCAATAATTTTTTAATAAATAAGGAGAAAGAATATGCCAAGCGGAAAAAAAAGAAAAAGGCATAAAATGTCTGTTCACAAAAGAAAAAAAAGACTAAGAAAAAACAGACATAAAAAGAAAAAATAGTCTTTTAAGGTTTTTATAACCAGTGTATATACAGGAACAAACTTAAAAAATTGTTAGGTTTGTTCTTTGTATATAATCGTAAGTAAGCTATATTCGAGAGAATATGCTGTTTCCTGTTCAGCGGAATAGGAATTTGTATTTTGTAATTTTATTAAACAATTGACATTTTGATAAGCGAACTTGTAGTAGATGTCCAAGACAATGAGATTACCCTGGCAGTACTTGAAGACAAGAAACTTGTTGAATTACAACAAGAAAGCCAAGACGAATCGTACACTGTAGGAAACATCTATTTGGGCAGGGTTAAAAAATTAATGCCTGCACTAAATGCCGCATTTGTAGATGTGGGACACAAAAAGGACGCTTTTCTTCACTATTTAGACTTAGGAGCAGAATTTGACTCAGTTTCGAGTTTTCTAAAGGCTAGTCAGGAAAAAAAGAAACCCCAGGTGCAAAAAATGAAACTTTTGCCCGATATTGAGAAGGAGGGTTCTATTTCTGACAAATTGAAAGTAGGTCAAGAGGTATTAGTGCAAATTGCTAAGGAGCCTATCTCGACTAAAGGTCCGCGATTAACTGCCGAAATATCATTTGCAGGTCGTTTCATGGTATTAATCCCTTTCATCGACCGCGTATCGGTATCACAAAAAATAAAATCGCGTGAAGAGCGAGCACGTCTCCGTAAACTTGTTCAAAGCATTAAGCCTAAAAATTTTGGTGTAATCATTCGCACCAATGCCAGAGATAAGAGAGTAGCAGAACTTGATGCCGAACTTAAAGTTTTAATAAAACGCTGGGAAGATACAGCCGAAAAACTAACTAGAGTAAAACCTACTTCATTAGTTTTTGAAGAGACAGGACGCGTAGTCGGATTGTTACGTGATATTTTCGACCCTTCGTTTGAGCAAATTCACACCAACAACACAGATGTAGCAAAACAGATTGAAAACTACGTAAGTCTGATAGCTCCTGATAGAAAAAATGTAGTAAAACTCTACACCGGGACGGTTCCAATATTAGACAATTTTGGAATCACAAAACAGGTAAAATCGCTATTCGGCAAAACAGTGACATTTAAAAACGGTGCATATCTCATCATTGAACACACCGAAGCACTACACGTAATTGACGTGAATAGCGGAAATAGGAATAAACAATCACTCGGTCAGGAAGAGAGCGCGTATGAAGTAAATATTGCAGCAGCAGAAGAAATTGCACGTCAATTGCGTTTGCGAGATATGGGAGGTATAATTGTTATCGACTTTATTGATATGAACTCCGGCGAACACCGGAACAGTCTGTTCCAAAAGATGAACGAGTTTTTATCAACCGACAGAGCACGACACAAAATACTACCATTAAGCAGATTCGGACTGATGCAAATTACACGTCAACGCGTACGCCCCGAGATGGAAGTAACTACCAGCGAGTCTTGTCCCACTTGCTTTGGTAAAGGAAAAATTAAATCATCGTTTTTGTTTACCGACACATTAGAAGGCAAAATCGATTATTTGGCAAACAAATTAAAAGTGAAGAAATTCAGTCTGCATATACATCCGTATGTTGCGGCATATGTTAATCGAGGTCTTTTCTCGTTGAAACTAAAATGGAAAAAGAAATATGGCGTTTCAATGAAAGTAGTACCCAACCAAAGTTTGGGATTCTTGCAATACGTTTTTTATGATAGAGAAAACAACGAAATAGACCTTAAAGAAGAGATTGAAATGAAATAAACTTCGGATAACTGAAGTGATATGTAAAAACCGAATTGCAGATAATGCAGTTCGGTTTTTTGCGTTTATAGATATAGTTTGCTACATTTGCGAATAAAATTTTTCAAGATTATGAAACAAAATTTTTTGCCCTTTTTACTAATAACTATTAGTCTGTTCTTTTGCAATAACAAAGCAAAACCACAAGCATCAAACTACGAAACTGTACGAATCAACAATATGATTAATCAAATTCGTTTTATTGATTACAATGATGTATTTGATAATTTGGGAAGAGATAATAACTCTTTTTCATCATTGGAAGAACATAAATATCTGAAAATGCTAAGAAGTATGCTACTAATAGATACTACACATATTCAATTAGTACAAAAAGAACGCCCCAATCTAGTTGAAAAATTCAGAAGTATATACAATTTCTTAGACTATTCAGAAATAGAAAACAATTCCCGAAGGCATAAAATGAAATTTATTGAAACAGACATTAAATCTCTAAAAGACTGCTTAAAAAGTGAGGATGTTCTAAAAAAAATACTAACCAATAACTATGGGCAAGACCCATTTCATAGAGTAAGAATAGATGATGAAGTTTACATAAAAGATGATAAAGTAGCTATTTCCAGATTATACGGAAGCAGCGAAGATTTGATTAAGGTTTGGAAAGTTGAAAATGGGTTATATATCGAACGTATTATGACAATAATGTCACAACCGATTATATTTAAAAATCCGAAATCCAAAACAACGAAACCCCAAATAATTTATGACCCACCAACATCATAATATAGCACAAAATAATTAAAATCATGTCTTCTATGTAATCAGGATTATGCCTCGTTTAATAATTCCTTTATCTGATTCGACAACAAAGTTATTTGTAAATTCTTTCTATTATTACTCTTTCCTTATTTTGTATTTTCAACTCGTAATCAAAAAGAATCCGTAGGATTCACATATTTGTAGCCACACGGATAAGCATTACCTGTTCGACTCCATACGGAGTCGCATAATTATCTTTATATTATCTGCTACAAATATATCATTCCTAACGGAATGATAGATTGGAAAATGAAAAATTAAAAGTTAAACACTTG
>CAYFUW010000022.1:0-26992 GCA_964346495.1 uncultured Dysgonomonadaceae bacterium | reverse complement strand
ACAAATCTTTCAGGCGAAAAACATACAAATCTGTTAGGAACATAAATATGATAAAGGGAATTGCTTAACGAAAAAATATTTTCCAAACTCAGATTTGTCTTAATCGGCGTTCGCTCGGTTAAGTTCGCGTAAGATATTTCTCCGTTTTGCAGATATTTTTGCAAGTTTTCAAATTTGATTTTATAGCTTTCGCGATTACTCGCAATTACTTCAAACTCTACATCCGCATTTATTGGTGGTTGTGATGTTTTATTGTTTACGGTAGGAAAATCGAAATATATTTATGACTGATTTAGCGGATTTTCGACCAGATAACCTTCGCTCATCTCGTAATTTATCGCGAAAAAGAATGGTCGCGATTCGTTATATAATCGATTGATTTTCTCTTTCAGAATATCACAGTTTGTATAAAGCATCTATTTTGTTAGTTTTCAGTGTTATTTTGATTCTATTTTGTAGGCATCGTGATAAAATATAAATATTCTCTCCTCATTCCGACAGGTATCCAACAGACGTTTTTTCTCATCATACGCTAGCGATGCATGATTGTCATAAGCCGATATCCAGCCAAGATTAAGATGCAACGAAGTCGGGATAACATCTCCCGGGAAAACATATTTTTCACTATCTGTTTCAAAAAACATAGCAATTTGTCCCGGTGTGTGTCCATCGTATAGCTTTATTCTGCAATTCTCGGTCAATTCCATATCATCTTCCACAAGTTGCAGTTTGCCGGCTTCAAATATCGGCTCGATATTATCATGAAAAAAAGAATAGCCTTCAAATTCTGCCGGCGAACGATAATTCTCCCACTGTCTGTGACTTATCCAATGTGTTGCATTCGGAAAAACGGGAACAATTTTACCGTTTTCGTCTATTTTTGTGCATCCGCCACAATGGTCAAAATGCAAGTGAGTAAGCACGACATCGGTTATTTCAGCCGGATTAAATCCTTTTTCGGCGATTGCGTCAGAAATATTTTTAACATCATGAAATTTGTAATACTTCAGCTTCGAAAAGTGCTTATCGCCTACACCCGTATCTACCAAAATCAGTCGAGATTCTGTTTCAATTAGAAGACATCGCATCGACATAACACAAAGGTTGTCCTTATCGACAGGATATTTTTTCGACCAATATTTTTTGGGTGCCGAGCCAAACATTACACCACCATCGGCATAAAATTTACCTACGTCAAAAGTGTGGAAGTTGAGCATATTGTTGTAATTTTGTACAAAAGTAGTAAAAGTTTTGGGTAGAATGAATATTAAGATTGCAATATATAATGTCGGATGACCGATGTCGGTTGTCTGATGTTGGTGTAACGTATAATATGTTAGTATAAAATTTGTTTACATCTCAGCTTATAAACAAAAAAACCGTTTACTCGTTTATTAATAAACCTGTCAACTAATTTAAAAAATATGATTCCAAACAAACAAGATAACATAGCTGAATATCTGCTCTTTATGTGGCAAATAGAAGACCTTTTACGTGCGCTTGAGTTAGATATTGATAAAGTTGAAGAGAAACTTATAAAAGCAAACTATCAATCGGAAGAAGAGAGAAAGAACGCACGCGATTGGTACGAAGGTTTAATAATGATGATGAAATCGGAAGGTGTGCAAGAAAAAGGACATCTGCAAATCAACAAAAACATTATTATAGAACTTACCGATTTGCATCTTCGTTTGCTGAACAATCCGGGCGAGTCGGCATATATAGCTACATACTATAAAACTCTGCCGCATATCGTGGCATTAAGAGCGAAATCGGGTCAAGCAGAAGTTTCGGAAATAGAGACTTGTTTTATTGCTCTTTACGGATATATGCTTCTGAAACTTCAAAAGAGAGAAATTTCAAAAGAGACACAGGCAGCCGTTGCACAAATAAGCAACCTGATGAAATTGTTGTCGGAAAAGTATAAGACTGATGGAACTGAATTTGTTGGATAAAAAAGTAGAGACGGAGCATGCTCCGTCTCTACTTCAAAAAATTATTCTTTAACTTCCCAACCCAACGCGCTCGCACCAAGAACTGCCGCATCGCTCTCTTTGAGTTCTGAGAACATAAGTTTCACCTTGTTTTTATATATACGAAGCATATTTTTCTCCATAGCTTCACGAATCGGGTTCATAATTAAATCGCCCGCGTGAGTTAATCCGCCAAACAAAATAATTGCTTCGGGACTTGAGAAAGCAACGAAATCGGCAAGTGCTTCTCCCAAAACATCTCCGGTAAATTTAAAAATATCTTTAGCCATTTCGTCACCTGCTATAGCAGCATCGTAAACATCTTTCGATGTAATTTTTTCGGCAGGTATTTCACGAAGTTTTGTCTCTTTTTCGGGATACAACTCCAAATATTCTCTCGCTGTACGAGCAACTCCCGTTGCCGATGTGTAAGTCTCCAAACAACCGTTTCTGCCACAACCACAAGGGCGACCATTGTCGCGACGAATAATAGTGTGACCAAGCTCTCCTGCAAAACCATCGTGTCCGTAAACCAACTGTCCGTTTACAACGATTCCGCTACCAACTCCGGTTCCTAGCGTAATAACGATGAAATCTTTCATGCCTCGTGCCGCTCCGTAAGTCATTTCACCAATTGCTGTCGCATTAGCATCGTTTGTTAATGCCACTGGAATTCCAATTCTCTCTTTTAGCATTTCGGCTAAAGGAATTACTCCTTGCCAACGCAAGTTTGGTGCAAACTCGATACTTCCCGAAAAATAGTTGCCATTTGGAGCACCAACACCTATACCTTTTATTTTACCTTGAGCGTCTGATTCAATTATCAACTTTTTCAACAATTCGCTCAACTCGTCCAAATAGTCTTCCACATTTGCGTGAGTAGAAGTTTTTATTCTTCCGCTATTTACAATTTGACCTCTTTTGTCAACGATGCCTGCAACGGTATTTGTTCCGCCAACATCTATTCCTATTGCATAAGGTTTATCCATTTTATATCTGGTTTTAAAAGTTTTAATGAAATATAAGCTACAAACTTACATATTTTTTTTGTAGAAATGGCAATATCCGGATTTTTTTTCAATTTAGCAATTTATTAGACATAAGAGCCAAGAGAAAAGACACAAAACATTTTTTTGAACTTTTGGAATGTGATTGACGCATGCCATTAAAAAAAGAGACGCGGCATACCACGTCTCTACTATTGGGACACGAAGTCTTTGGCTTCGTGATGAGTTTTAACGAAGGCACAGCCATCGTCTCCATCTGTTTTACAGTTCCAAATCTATATCAAACAATTCGTGCCAGGGCAATCCTTGTTTGTTTAGTTGTTCCATAAATGGGTCCGGATCGAACTCCTCTACGTTAAACACACCCGGTTTACGCCACAAGCCTTGCATAAACATTCTCGCTCCGATAGTTGCGGGAACACCTGTAGTGTAGCTTACACCTTGAGCTCCTGTCTCTTCAAAAGCAGCCTGGTGACTACAATTGTTGTAGATATAGTAAGTACGCTCTTTTCCATCTTTTATACCGCGAATGCGACATCCGATAGAGGTTTCGCCGGTGTAGTTTTCTCCCAGTTCGCCAGGATCGGGAAGAACGGCTTTAAGAAACTGAATAGGAACAATTTTTTGTCCGTTGTATTCAACCTCGTCAATGCGAGCCATACCAATATTTTGAATTACACGCAAGTGTGTAAGATATTCCTGTCCGAAAGTCATCCAAAAACGTGCACGTTTTATAGTTGGGAAGTTTTTCACAAGCGACTCCAACTCTTCGTGATAAATCAGATACGACTCTTTCGGTCCAATATTAGGATAAGTCAAAGGTTTGTGAATTTCGTGCGGTTCGGTCTCAACCCATTCGCCATTTTCCCAATATTTTCCTTTTTGAGTTACCTCACGAATATTGATTTCGGGATTGAAGTTGGTTGCAAATGCTTTACCGTGATCGCCCGCGTTGCAATCCACAATATCCAGATAGTGAATTTCATCGAAATGGTGTTTAGCAGCATGTGCAGTAAAAATACTTGTTACGCCCGGGTCGAATCCACAACCAAGAATTGCCGTTAATCCTGCTTCACGGAATCTGTTTTGATACGCCCATTGCCATTTGTATTCGAATTTAGCTTCGTCTTTTGGCTCGTAGTTAGCTGTATCCAAATAGTTTACACCAGCCTCCAAACAAGCATCCATAATAGTCAAGTCCTGATAAGGCAGTGCCACGTTTATCACGATTTCCGGTTTGAAATCGTTCATTAATGCCACCAATTCGGGAACGATATCGGCATCTACTTGTGCCGTTTTAATTTCAACACCCGTGCGACGTTTTACATCTTCGGCAATAGCATCGCATTTACTTTTTGTGCGGCTTGCCAACATAATATCGGTGAAAACATCTTTATTTTGAGCCACTTTATTGGCTACTACAGTTCCGACGCCACCTGCGCCAATAATTAAAACTTTTCCCATAAACTGTTATTAGTATTTATATAGTTAATTTTCGAATATCATCCAATATACAAATATACAACTTTTTGTAGAAATATTGAAAATTTGAATAGAATAAAATTTAACTTGCAAATTCAAAGTATTTTCACATAAAACAGATGCATCGACACGATGAAGCGGGTTTTACACTCTGTTTAACATGCTCCGCCTCTACCACAAACACGTATCACACAACTCAAAACAATTAACTTCTAACTTATTTTATCTATTTTGCAGTAAATAATGCGGGTTAATTGCTTATCTTTGCATCACATTTTAAAAATTTACTATTATGAACGAAGAAAGAATTGAAGAAAAAATAGAACAAGTAGCTCAATCTACTAATGCAATAAGTCAATGGTCAACTGATTTGCTCACAAGCATTGGCTTTGGCGACAAATGGATAAATCATCTCAATCTTATTTTTCTGTCACTACTGCTAATTATAGCGGTTGTAATACTTCAACATCTGACCCGATTTATTTTGGATAGAGTATTTAGACGTGTTGAGAAATTGCCTCGGATGTCGTTTTTTGGACGATTGAGAGAGTTTAAATTCCCATTCTATTTTGCAATGATTGTTCCGTTTACATTGGTAAAAGGTTTTATTCCTATTATATTTGAATCTTTTCCAAAAACAGAGATCATAGTAAATAAAGCTGCAGATATCTATTTCATTTTTTATGTAACATGGGTAATTGCATCTGTTATCAATGCTTTTTCAGCGACATTGAAAGCAAAAGAAGGAATGGAAGAAAAACCTATCGACAGCTATATGCAAGTTCTGAAGATAATTTTATACTTTATCGGAATTATCATTATCATATCAATATTAACCGGAAAAGATCCAAAAGTATTTATTACAGGTTTGGGTGCGGCTTCGGCGATATTAATGTTAATTTTCAAAGATACAATTTTAGGATTTGTTGCCAGTATTCAAGTTGCGGCAAACGACATGGTGCGTATAGGTGATTGGATTACAATGCCCAAACACGATGCCGATGGCGATGTTATTCAAATTACACTCACTACAGTAAAAGTTCAGAATTTCGATAAAACAATTACCACTATCCCACCATATTCATTGGTATCCGATTCATTTCAAAACTGGCGCGGAATGAAGGAAACAGGGGCACGAAGACTGAAACGTTCTGTTTTTGTAAAACAATCGTCAATACGATTTGTTTCTGATGAAGAGTTGAAAGAGTTCCAAAAAAACCAACTTATTGCAGATTATATTTCAGAGAGAAATAAAGAGATTAAAGAGTATAACGAAGCTTCTAAAATAGATAAATCACTATTGGTAAACGGTCGAAATCTTACTAATATGGGATTGTTTAGAAAATATATACATTTTTATTTACAGCAACATCCGGGAATAAATAAAGATATGACTTTGATGGTTCGCCAGTTACAACCATCATCAAAAGGTCTGCCACTTGAACTCTATTGCTTTACCGACACAACAGTATGGACAGAATATGAAGAAATAGTTTCCGATGTATTCGACCATGTTACGGCAGCTGCAAATTATTTAGGAATAGAGCTGTTCGAAGATATCTCAAATCCTGTTCTAAACAAATCTGAAACTAAAAAACAAGCTTAATTTTGTTTATTATACAGTTTTGAACTATTAAAAAATTGTAGCAACTTTGAACAAGCAAGTACTAATAACAATTACCCGATAATTCGACAGCAAATATGAGAAGAATATATAGTATATTTACCGGTACGGGTAGCTACGTTCCCGAGAAACAGATAAAAAACGAAAATTTCCATGGAAATAGATTTTTAGAATCTACGGGAGAGTTAATACCCACACCTAATGAAGAGATTACCGCCAAATTCAGTGAAATTACCACTATAGAAGAGCGACGTTATGCAAAAGACGACGAACTTACTTCCGATTTAGCATTGAAAGCTGCAGAAAGAGCTATTGAAGCTTCGGGAATTGATAAAGAAGAACTCGATTACATTATTGTAGCACACAACTTTGGCGAGACTCGTGTTGAAGACAATCGTATTGATATTGTTCCTTCGTTAGCAGCACGATTGAAACAAAAACTGGGAATTGCAAATCCGTTTTCTGTTGCTTACGATATCTTGTTCGGATGTCCGGGATGGGTGCAAGCGGTAATTCAGGCTGATTATTATATTCGCTCAGGTGATGCTAAAAAAATTCTCGTTGTTGGAGCAGATGTTTTGTCGCGCATAGCCGATCCACACGATCGCGACAGCATGATTTATGCCGACGGAGCTGCTGCAGTAATTATGGAAGGAGTTGAGAGCGATTCTCCAATTGGAATTATCGGACACAACTCACGCAGCGATGCCTTAGACTATGCTCAAATGCTTCATATGGGGCACTCTTATGATAAAGAGAGAGCTAAAAACGGAGAGTTGTTTTTAAAAATGAACGGACGACGCTTATATCAATACGCACTAGAAAATGTTCCGAAAACTATTAAAGCCGGGATGGATAAGTTGAATTTACACATCAACGATATAAAAAAAGTACTTCTTCATCAAGCTAACGGCAAAATGGATGATGCAATTTTAGCACGCCTGTTCAGATTGTACGATATCAAAGAAGTGCCTGAAGAGATTATGCCAATGACAATATCGTGGCTTGGAAACTCGTCGGTTGCTACAGTTCCTACCCTATTAGACTTGATTGTCAGAAGAGAAATTGAACCACACACACTAAGCAAAGGTGATAATATTATTATGGCTTCTGTTGGTGCGGGGATGAATATTAACAGTATAATTTACAGAATTCCATAATTTATTAGAGCAAAGAATAAGGAACAAAGACACTGTAATTTGCGATTTTATATTTCGGATTATTAATATACCAATTTTCTAATGTGCCAATAAGGTAATGTTTTTTGTGGTTGGTGAATAGTAGAGACGGAGTATGTTGTAGCATAGCGTAAATCCCGACTTATGGGGGCTCCGTCTCTACTGTTTTCCAATACAGGCAATCCACTCATTGGTATCAGTACAAACGGAAATACAAATAGTCTTATATCCCGACTTTCGTCTAATCAATTTCAATACAACAGAAGCCCAAGAACACCCGACAAAACAATTAATAATATCGGATCAACTTTCTTTAATGAAGCAACAATTACAGCAATAAAAATGATTATACTTTTGTAATCAACAAAATTGTAAGGTGTCATCAACATCAATGCTGCCGAAGCTATCAGTCCAATAATTGCAGGTTTTAATACTGATAACGCGGCACGCACCCATACATTATCTTTAAGTCGTGCAAAAAAGGCACAAACAACAGTCATTATAATTAAGGATGGAAGACTCACTGCAAGGGTGCTAATAGTTGAACCTATTACACCATGAAACGCAGAAAATCCCATTTCGGTCACAGAAGTATAACCAATATAGGTTGCAGAGTTGAATGCTATAGGACCGGGTGTTGTTTGCGAAATAGCAACAATATCTGTAAAATCACTTACTGTAATCCACTTGTGCAACTCAACCACTTCATACTGGATAAGTGACAGCATAGCATATCCACCACCAAATCCGAATAAACCGATTTTGAAAAACGAAATAAATAGCGATATGTATAAATCAAACAATTCCATATATCATCTATTAATTATTTTCCAATTTTATATTTTATAAAAGCGGTATAACCAATACCCAATAATATAGAACACATTACAATATATATCGGAGATACGTGTAAAAGCCACACAAGCAGAGCCACACTTATCGGTATCCAAATGGTTAACCAGGTAATTTTTGCCGCCTTCCCAAGTTGAAAAAGTGGCGCAACAATCAATGCTACTACTGCCGGGCGAATACCTTTAAAAATTCGTTCTACAACAGGATTATCTTTAAACTGTGTAAAAACTATTGCAATAAGCAAAATCACTACAAATGAGGGAACAATTACACCTGCGCCCGAGAAGAGACTTCCTTTGAATCCTAATCTCTTATTACCGACAAAAAGAGCTGTGTTCAGTGCAACAGGTCCGGGAGCTGATTGAGCAATTACCAGCATATCCATAAACTCATCGTCATCGAGCCACTTTCTTTTGGCAACCACTTCTTTACGTATCAGTGGAATCATTGCAAAACCACCACCAAACGTAAAAGCACCTATTTTGAAAAAAACGAAAAAAAGTTCCCAATAATCTTTTATTTTTCTACTTTTCATTCTAAAGTTTTATATTTTTCTCTTTTTGCACGACAAAGGTAGTAAAAAAAGAATACTGTAACAGACGATGTGAGAATAAAATGATTTTGAAATTGTTTAAGTAGTACTAAGTAAATAAATCGAAAATTGTAAATCCGAAATAGTAAATGCCTTGATATCGCACTATTTTTATTACTTTTGTAATCAATAATAAAAACCTATTTGTTGCAAACCATTTACAATAGATATGATTTGCACAACAAAAATATGATAGACAGAACCGTTTTCGAAAATAAAACTGCCACTTACTATACTCTGGGATGTAAGCTCAACTTTGCCGAAACATCAGCTATCGGCAAACAACTAGCCGATGCAGGTATAACAAAGGCAAGAAGAGGACAAAAAGCCGACATTTGCGTTATTAACACTTGTTCTGTTACGGAATTAGCCGACAAAAAAAGTCGCCAGGCAATAAGGCGAATAATCCAGCAGAATCCCGGTGCTTTTGTAGTTGTAACAGGTTGTTATGCTCAACTTAAGCCACAAGATATTGCACATATAGAGGGTGTGGATATTGTTTTGGGTACGGAGCAAAAACTAGATGTAATCAATCATCTAAACGACTTGATGAAATTTGATGAAAGTAAAATAATCACTACCAAAACAAATAGAATATCTACTTTCTCGCCATCAGTTTCTGCAGACGACCGTACTCGTTATTTCCTGAAAGTTCAAGACGGATGCGACTATTTCTGTACATACTGCACTATACCTTACGCCAGAGGCAGAAGCAGAAACGGCTCTATCGCAAGCATGGTAAAACAGGCGAAAAATGTGGCACAACAAGGCGGAAAAGAGATTGTTTTAACCGGAGTAAACATCGGAGATTTCGGTCACACAACAAACGAAACTTTTTTCGACTTGATAAAAGCATTGGACGAAGTTGAAGGCATCGAAAGGTTCAGAATATCATCTATCGAGCCAAACTTGCTAACTGATGAAATTATCGACTTTGTAGCAACATCGAAACGTTTTGCACCACATTTCCACATTCCATTGCAAGCGGGAAGCGATGAGGTGCTAGGTCTGATGAAGCGCAAATATGACACTTCACTTTTCAGACATAAGATAGAAAAGGTAAAAAGTGTAATGCCACATGCATTTATAGGTGTAGATGTAATTGTTGGTGTTCGTGGCGAAACTGACGAATATTTTGCCAAAAGCAAAGAGTTTATTGAATCGCTTGATTTTTCACAACTTCACGTGTTTACATATTCTGAACGTGCAGGAACGCAAGCTCTCAAAATAGAGCATAAAGTTACTCCACAAGCAAAACAAGAACGCAGCAAAGCTCTGTTGGAAATATCCGACGAAAAGACTCTAAAGTTTTATCAATCTCAAAAAGGAACTGTCAGAAAGGTTCTTTTCGAACACACAAAACATGGAGACAACATGCATGGTTTCACCGAAAACTATGTGAAACTATATGCCCCATACAATCCTTCAATGATTAATGAAATCACAGAGGTAAAGATTGGTAAATACAGTGAAGATGAAGCAGCTATGGAGGCTATATTCGACTATAAATAATAATTTTCATGGCACAAAAAGATAGAAAAGGAATCGGTTATTACCTGCTTTATGGAGCTGCTAGTACATTAGCTCTCCTTCCTTTTGGTGTGCTCTATTTTATATCTGACTTTTTATACTTTATCGTATATTATTTTGTTAAATACAGAAGGAAAGTGGTTCGCAAAAATTTGCTTAACTCATTTCCGGAGAAATCTGAATCGGAAATATTGAATATCGAGAAGCAATTTTATCATCACTTCTGCGACTATTTTGTAGAGACAATAAAAGTTCTACGAATATCGGATAAAGAGATACAAAAACGAATGATTTTCCGAAACCCTGAAATAATAAATCAAATCGCCCAAAATGGCAATTCTTGTTTATTGGCACTAGGACATTACAGCAATTGGGAATATGTCCCATCAATTGGCATGTATCTGTTACCCGAAATAGAGCAAGGACAAGTGTATAAACAACTGTCATCTCCTACTTTCGATAAATTTTTCTTAAAATTGAGAGCCAGATTTAGTCCTAAATCTATAGAAATGAGGTCGATTTATCGCAATATTATTAAAAACAATAGAGCGGAAAAGATCATGGTTATTGGTTTCCTGAGTGACCAAAGAGCACCATTAGAAAACTCTTATGTTACAACATTTTTGAATCAGAAAACTCACGTATTTACCGGATTGGAACGAATTGCACGACAATTTGGCTTTGCAGTTGTCTATCTGGATATAAAAAAGGTGAAAAGAGGTCATTATATTGGAGATTTTTCAGTAATAACGTATGATGCTAAACTCGAAGAAGAGAATGCTGTTTTGGAAAAATATATGGAAAAACTCGAAGAGACAATAAAATACGATCCCGCTTATTACCTATGGTCGCACAATAAATGGAAGCACAACAAAAGCAACAACATCGACATAAAGGAATGAAAAAAACATCAGTAATAATATTAAATTGGAATGGAAGAAAATTGTTGGAGCAATTTTTGCCATCAGTTATTGCACATTCTCTCGATGCAGATACCGAAATTGTTGTTGCCGACAATGCTTCTACCGATGATTCGATTGATTTTGTAAAAAACAATTATCCTGAGATTAAACTTATTCTACTTGACAAAAATTACGGATTTGCCGAAGGCTATAACAGAGCCATCCAACAAGTAGATAGTGAATATGTTGTGTTGCTAAATTCAGATATCGAAACGAGCGAAAACTGGGTTTCAAGCATGATTTCTTATCTCGATAATAATCCCGACGTTTGCGCGATTCAACCTAAAATATTATCACAAAAGCAGAAAACACATTTCGAATATGCAGGTGCTGCAGGCGGATTTATTGATATATTTGGTTATCCGTTTTGCAGAGGTCGAATATTAAACGATGTGGAAGAAGATAACGGACAATACGACACTCCGATAAAAGTTTTTTGGGCTAGCGGAGCATGTCTCTGCATCAGACGTGAAAAATATATCGAAAATGGAGGTTTGGATAATAGATTTTTCGCTCATATGGAAGAGATTGATTTATGCTGGAGACTTAATGCCAGAGGAGAGAATATTATCTGTTTACCTGACTCTGTAGTTTATCACGTGGGAGGAGCATCGTTAGATAAAGAAAATCCCCGAAAAGCATATCTCAACTTCAGAAACAACTTGTTGATGTTATACAAAAACATAAATTCAAGAAAAATTACATCTCTTTTGATAATTCGAACCTTTTTGGATGCATTGGCAATGCTAAACTATCTCCTCAATAGAAAAGCTGCAAGTGCAAAAGCGGTGATAATAGCTCATAGGGATTTTCACCAAATGAAATCAGATTACAAAGCTGACAGAGAAGAAAATCTTGCTAAAACAACAAGAAAAACACTAACCGGAAAATACAGAGGAAGTATTATTTGGAATTACTATTTTAGAAATAGAAAAAAATATAATCTATTACCAAATATCAACAAATAAGGACTATTCGAAATTGAATGAAAGAACTATCATTCTTTGCGTTGCCTTTGCTATAGCCAACGGATACTTCATTAGTTCTGCATCTACCAAATCCGAACGATCTGTTTCGTTCAAATCAACTAAACCAAAGCAAAACTTAAGTTCGGGAGAAAACTTAAAGAGAGGCAGGTAAAAGTCGCAGCCTACACCAACTTCAATTCCATAATCGAAAGGTTTTAACAACACAGGACGATTCTTTCTCGGAGCAAGCTCTACACTTCCATATCCACCTAAAATAAGATACGGACGGTAATTGTTTACTCTTCCGGCTGTAAATTTCACTTGCAGAGGCAGAGTAATGTAGTTGTTTCTGGTACCCGTTGCGAACTCTTCACCAGAAGTTTGCTCTTTGAATATAAAATCTTTAGAGCCCAGATGCAGAGTTGGAATTGCACGAAGATTCATATAGTAATTTAAATACAAGTCTGTAATTAAACCTACGCTAAAACCAGGAGCATAGTGCGGAATTTCGGTAAACCACACTTCACCATTCTCGTTTACGTGTCCCGATTGAGTCAACATCAAATCTTGTGTGTGCATACCAACCATAAAACCAAAATGAAAAATCTTTTGGTCGGCATATGGTTGATTTTGCAATACTTGTTTTTGAGCTATCACAGATTGTAAGATAGCTACAAACAAAACCAGTAATATGTATAGTTTTTTCCTTTTCATTCGTTCAATAAACGTTTTTTTCAACGTCTTATTATAATTTTCAAAGACCAATATTCATGATTATTAATTAAGACAACAAAGCAGTTATTTAGAAGCAGTAAAAATAAGAACCAAATAACATAGTTAAACATCTTATTATAATCTAATTATACAAATAGTAGCATATAATTTAACATCATATGCAAACGTTTATGACAATTCGTCACTCCCTATTTTTTTGTATTTTTAAAAAACTCATTATCTTTGTACCCGATTTGTGAAACATTTCATAATCACACAAAACATTTAACTAATAAATTATTTTTTATTATGGCTTACGTAATTAGTGAAGATTGCATTGCTTGTGGTACTTGTATCGACGAATGCCCTGTAAGTGCAATATCTGAGGGTGATATCTACTCAATTGACCCGGAAATTTGTACAGATTGTGGAACATGCGCAGAAGTATGTCCTACAGAAGCAATTCATCCGGCATAGTAGTTATTATCAGACAAACAATAAGGTCAAACAGAGTCTTTTCTGTTTGACTTTTTTTTGTACTTTATCGAAAGTAAACCAAATCTCTAACTTATCATACAGAATGGAGCTTTTAGCGGAATGAAGTATCTATATTTGTAGAGCAAAGAGCAAAGACTTTTTAGGATACGCTTGTCTGCTAAAAGCTAAAAGAATAGATTTCTCACTTCGTTCTGAATGACAAAAACAATCGAGTATTAAGCTTTTGATATAGCTTTTGTTTGTGATTTTAATAAACAATTGCAACAAAAAAAACGCCAATAAATTGGCGTTTTTTTGATATATATTTCTGTTATAATAAAACTGTCGAAACAATTATTTTTTATTTACAGAGTTCATGTGAACGATAAGTTCTAATACTTTATTTGAATATCCCCACTCGTTATCGTACCAGCTAACAACTTTTACAAATGTTGGGCTAATTGCGATACCTGCTTTTTCATCGAAAATAGAAGTGCGAGGATCACCGATAAAGTCACTTGAAACAACGTCTTCATTTGTATATCCGAGTTTACCTTTAAGTTCACCTTCAGATGCTTTTTTCATTGCAGCACAAATCTCTTCGTAAGATGTTTCTTTTGCCAAACGAACTGTCAAGTCAACCACAGAAACGTCTAATGTAGGAACGCGGAAAGACATTCCGGTAAGTTTACCGTTCAATTCGGGAATAACTTTACCAACCGCTTTAGCTGCACCTGTTGATGATGGAATAATATTTCCGGTTGCAGCACGTCCACCACGCCAGTCTTTTGCTGAAGGACCGTCAACTGTTTTCTGTGTTGCTGTAACAGCGTGAACAGTAGTCATCAAACCTTCAACAATACCAAAGTTGTCATGTAATACTTTAGCTATAGGTGCTAAACAGTTAGTTGTACATGAAGCGTTTGAAACGATTTGCTCACCTTTATAGGTTTTCTCGTTAACACCACATACAAACATTGGAGTATCGTCTTTTGAAGGAGCAGACATAACTACATATTTTGCACCAGCATCAATGTGAGCTTGTGCTTTACCTTTTTCAAGGAAAAGTCCTGTAGATTCAACTACATATTCTGCACCGATATCACCCCATTTCAAATCAGCCGGGTTTCTTTCTGCTGTAACGCGAATTTCTTTACCATTTACAACCAAATTTCCATCTCTCACTTCGATGGTTCCATTAAATTTTCCATGAACAGAGTCATATTTCAACATGTATGCAATGTAATCTACCTCTAGTAAATCATTGATACCAACCACTTGAATGTCGTCTCTTGTTTGAGAAGCGCGGAAAACTAAACGACCAATACGTCCGAATCCGTTAATACCTACTTTAATCATATTTTTGAATTTTATTTATTAAAATGTTTTCTAGTACTTGTTTTATTAATAGTCTTACAAAAATACAAAATGTTTTCTTTTTATTAAAATAATTTATGGCAAAAAACGACAAACTTATTTATCAATTAATTAAACAGTTACATAATATGAAAATTTAACGGTAATAATCCGAAACATTTTTAGTGAAAATCTATATTTTTCATTCAAATCATTCCCTTTTTGCCTGCTTTTTTTTACTTTTGTAATATTATTGTACTCATTTCAAATATTAAGCAGATGAAACCAAAAAGTTTAGTCAACATCAACGATTACGAAAAAGAGGATATCTTACGTATAATAAAGAGTGCTGAAAAATTTAAAGCTAATCCGAACAGAGATTTATTGAAAGGACGAGTTTGCGCCACACTTTTTTTTGAACCTTCCACCCGAACAAGGCTTAGCTTCGAAACTGCCGTTAACAGACTTGGTGGAAGAATTATCGGATTTTCTGATGCAGCAACAAGCAGTTCAACCAAAGGTGAATCGCTAAAAGATACTATTTTAATGGTAAGTAATTATGTAGATTTGATTATTATGCGTCATCATCTGGAGGGCTCTGCACGATATGCGTCTGAAATATCATCCGCACCAATTATCAATGCCGGAGATGGTTCTAATCAGCATCCGACTCAAACAATGCTCGACCTGTTTACCATTTACGAAACACAAGGAACTCTCGAAAATCTGAAAATAACTATTGTTGGAGACCTAAAATATGGACGTACAGTACACTCACTGATACAAGGAATGTCATATTTTAATCCGAGATTCAATTTCGTTGCACCCGAAGAGCTTCGAATTCCTGCAAAATACAAGCAGTTTTGCGATAAGAGAAATATTCCGTACAATGAGTTTACAGATTTCACACCCGAATCTTTTAACGATTCTGATATACTCTATATTACTCGTGTACAAAAAGAGCGTTTTACTGACCTGATGGAATACGAAAAAGTAAAAAACATATATGTACTGCACAATGCAATGCTTAACGGCACAAAACCCAATCTAAGAGTGTTGCATCCGCTACCACGAGTAAAAGAAATCTCTCAAGATGTGGATGATAATCCAAAAGCATACTATTTTCAACAAGCCAGAAACGGCATGTTTACCCGCCAAGCCATAATTTGTGACTTGATGAATATTGAAGTGAAATAATTAAACCGTGTAATAAAATGAGAAAAGAGTTACAAGTTGCCGCTTTAGAAAACGGAACAGCAATAGACCATATTCCAACTGAACAACTGTTTAAGGTAGTTTCCCTGTTACAGTTGCAGAGTTTAGATAATACTATTACTATTGGTAACAATCTGAAAAGCGACAAAATGGGTGCCAAAGGAATTATTAAGGTTGCCGATAAGTTTTTCGAAGACGATGAGTTAAATCGAATTGCTGTGGTAGCACCAAACGTACACCTGAATATAATTAGAAACTACGAAGTTGTTGAGAAAAAAACAGTTACACTTCCCGATGTTATTACTGATATTGTAAAATGTAGCAATCCGAAATGTATTACCAACAATGAGACAATGCACACAAAATTTTATGTTATTGACAAAGAAAAAGTTGAGTTGCAATGCCACTATTGTGAGGTGAAAATTGATAAGGAAGATATTGTTTTAAGATAAGTTTTCAGCTTTCAGCTATCAGTTAAATAAATATGAAAAAAGATATAGAACCAACCACATCGTTATATCCGCTTCCTGCAGTTATGGTAAGTTGCGGAAGTTCACCCGATGAATACAATATTATCACGATAAGTTGGACAGGCACCATTTGCAGCAATCCGCCAATGTGCTATATTTCGGTACGTCCCGACCGCCACAGCCACGAAATTATTAAACGTAACATGGAGTTTGTTATCAACCTGACTACAGAGCAATTGGCAGAACAAACCGATTGGTGCGGAGTACATTCCGGTAAAGATTACAATAAATTCAGAGAACTTAATCTAACACCTGCAAAAGCGACAATGGTACAAGCGCCAATTATAGCTGAATCACCACTATCTATCGAGTGTAGGGTGAAAGAGATAATTTCGTTAGGCTCACACGATATGTTTATTGCCGATATTGTTAATATTCAAGCTGATGAGTCAATCATTGATACAAAAACCAATTCTATAAAATTAGAAAAAGCGGACCTGATTACCTACGCAAATCGCCACTATTTCACTTTGGGAAAAGAGATTGGCAAATATGGGTGGACAGTAAAAAAGAAATAATAGAATGAAAACTGCCCGAAAAATAGAACTCCTTGCCCCGGCAAAAAATATAGAGACAGGAAAACAGGCTATTCTGCATGGAGCCGATGCAGTCTATATCGGTGTTGAGGGATATAGCGCACGCTCTGCCGCAGGAAATTCGGTAGAAGACATTGCCGAACTGGTTGAATTCGCTCACCTTTTCAACGTAAGAATTTACGTAACAGTAAACACTATCTTGTATGATAATGAACTTCAGGAAGTTGAAGCACTGATTTGGCAACTTTACAAAGCTCGTGTTGACGCACTTATCATACAAGATATGGGAATTTTGAAACTCAACTTGCCCCCTATTCCACTTCATGCCAGCACACAAGTTGATAACAGAACAGTACAAAAAGTTCGTTTTCTGGAAGATGCAGGTTTCACACAGGTTGTTTTAGCTCGTGAGCTTTCTTTGGATGAAATAGCTAAAATTGCCGACAAGACTACAGTAGCATTAGAGGTATTTATCCATGGCGCACTCTGCGTTTCATATAGCGGTCAATGTTATTTGAGTCAGGCAGTTGCAGGCAGAAGTGCCAATCGTGGTACATGCGCTCAACTTTGTCGCTTACCTTATGATTTGATTGATTCGAGTGGCAAAGTGATTGAAAAAGACAAATATCTACTCTCATTAAAAGACTTCAATCAATATCACAATATAGAAAATTTACTGGATGCGGGTGTTTCATCTTTCAAAATTGAAGGACGACTAAAAGATATATCGTATGTAAAAAACACCGTTGCATCTTATCGAAAAAAATTAGACGAAATTTTCGCCCGACGAAGCGAATATGTTCGTGCATCATCGGGAAGTAGCTATGTAGAGTTTGACCCATATTTATATAAAAGTTTCAACCGAGGGTTTACAGATTATTTCTCAAACGGAAGACAGGCAGGCATTGAGTCGCCGCTATCGCCAAAATCAATCGGAGAGTATTTGGGAACCGTAAAATCTATCAGCAAAAGAAGCATCGTTATCAATACTAAAAAAGAGATTAACAATGGCGATGGCTTGTGTTATACAACTGAAAACGGATTAGACGGATTTAGGGTAAATCGTGTTGAAGGAAATGCTGTTTTTCCTGCAAAAATGCCGAACTTAAATGTTGGCACAAAGATTTACAAAAACTACGACCACGAATTTGAACAAACTTTACAGAAAAAAACTGCAGAGAGAAAAATTTCTGCTAAAATAAATTTATATGAAGTTAGTTTCGGATTTGCTTTACAGATAACGGATGAAGATGGCAATGAAACAACTATAGTTGAAACATTCGAGAAAAATCCGGCAAACAAACCACCTTATGATAATATTCGACTTCAACTATCGAAAACAGGAAATACAATTGTTGAAGTGAAAGAGATTAATATCGATTTTTCACAAGATTGGTTTATACCTTCATCCATTCTGTCGGAATGGCGTAAAAAACTAATTGACAAGCTATTATCGGTAAGAAAAATTTCTTACAAACAAGAACTGAATAAGATAGAACCAACATCGCACGCATTTCCGGAAAAAGAGCTCACATATTTACACAATATTTCCAACAAAAATAGTCGTGCTTTTTACACACAACACCAATCGGAAATTTTGCACCCCGCTTTTGAAATTGCACCCAGAGAGAATGAGCCTTTGATGTTTACAAAATACTGCATCAGGTTTGCAATGGGATATTGTACTAAAACAAGCAAGTCAAAACCACTGCCATTCAGAGAACCGTTGTATTTGGTAAACAACAATGTGTGGTTAAGATTACAGTTCGACTGTAAAAGATGCCAGATGTTAGTTCTAAAGGATTCTGACAAAACAAAATAGCAATAAATCATTGTAAACATCAAGCTTTGCAATCATTAAAAAATCGTTTAAAAATCGGACAAAGCTGAAAACAATTGATGTTTTAATTGTATATTTAAGTAATACTCACTACTTTTGTCCTTTATTTTTTTGAAATTTATTAGAAGTAAAATTATTTATGCTTAGTAAAATACTTTCAGTTTCGGGTAAACCCGGACTATTCAAACTTATATCTACAGGAAAAAACCTAAATGTTGTAGAATCATTATTAGATGGTAAAAGAGTTCCTTTATATTTAACAGAAAAATTAGTTGCCTTGAGCGACATCTCTATATACACAGTTGAAAAAGACGTCCCTTTGAGAGAGGTTTTTAAAAAAATGCAAGAAAAAGAGAGCGGAAATAAAGCTTCCGTTTCTACCAAAGCATCGGGCAAAGAGCTATTCTCATATTTTGAAGAAGTGTTACCAGATTACGATAAAGAGCGTGTTTACGCATCAGATATAAAAAAGATTATCAGTTGGTACAACATCATCGTTGAGAACAAAATTGATTTAGACGAAGAGGTTTCTGAAGATGAAGAGACAACAGAAACAGCCGACGATACTCAAACAACAAAAGAGTAATATTTTCGAATAAATTGAATTTTAAAAACTTATTTAAACGAGCTGCCGCAGGTGTTATTTATGTGGCTATAATACTTTTTGCCCTTTTGGGCGGAGAGTATGCCTTTTTAGCCATATTCGGACTATTTTTGGCTGTTGCTTTGTACGAGTTTTTTCGCATGGCTGCAGGAGATTCATGCAAAACTGCGTGCAAGATATTCCAAATTGTGTCAGGGCTGGTTATCTATTTTTCGTTCTTTTTATTCCTTAAAAAAATATCACTAATAGCATTTCCTTATGCCATAGCTGCATACGTGTTGATGCTCTTTTTATCAACAATATTTATCAAGCGGAAAGATATTATTCAAACAACAGCATACTCTCTGCTGGGGCATATATACATAACATTGCCGTTATCTATTCTTCTATTTATATCGCAACGATACGGAAATATAATCGGATTAGGAAATTTCAATAACCTGTTTGTGTTGGCTATTTTCGTTCTGATTTGGATAAACGATACAGGTGCATTTTTATTTGGCTCACTCTTTGGCAAACATAGGCTTATCGAGCGGATTTCACCAAAAAAATCGGTTGAAGGATTTATTTTTGGAATAGTGATTTCTGTTATAGCTGCAATAATTTTTTCACACTATTTCCAATCAATATCGATTTATCTATGGATTTCCATAGGTTTAATTACTTCTGTTTTCGCATCTTTGGGCGATCTATTTGAATCACTTTTGAAAAGAACTTTCGGTGTGAAAGATTCAGGTAATTTAATTCCCGGACATGGTGGAATTCTAGACCGTATCGACAGTCTTTTGATAGTTTTCCCGGCTATTTTTCTTTTCCTTCTTTTCTATACAAAATTCGGATTGATTTAATAATATTAAACCTAACAGGTTTCTAAAACCTGTTAGGTTTTTATATAATAAAGATTGTATCTAAAAAACTATCCGCATTTTGAAGCGCCACAGTTTCTACACTTCAAGCAACCTTCCTGATACACAAGCGTTTCGTGTCCACAAACAGGACATTTCTGGCCTTTAGCTTCCGTATCGTTGGGAAGATATTTTTTAAGCGCACGCTCAACACCATTTTTCCAGGTATTGATAGTTTCGCTGTCCAACTCTAGTCCTGACACAAGCTTAATAACCTGATCTATAGGCATTCCATAACGCAATACTCCGGAAATAAGTTTCGCGTAGTTCCAATACTCAGGATTAAACTTACCGTCGAGTCCTTCTATGGTAACTTTGTAGCCGCGTCTGTTTTGGAACTGGAAATCGTAGTGTTTGCGACCATCATTATCGTATGCTTTTATTATTTTTCCTGAATTTACACTTTTGGGAAGCATAATTCCATCATCCTCATCGTTTAACCCGGTAAAAATTTCGTACGGACGTCCGTCAACCAATCCGATAAATGCAATCCATTTCTCTTTGTTGTTTTGGAACTTAATTACATCAGCTTCCAACTCTGTCGGGCGTGATGTTAGTATTTCCGGCAATTCGTAGCAATCTTCGTCTTTGTCAACTGTATCATCATCGTTTGCAACTAAAACACCTGCTCTTGAACCGTCACGATATACAGTACAACCTTTACAGCCACTTCTCCAGGCTTCCAAATACAATTTATCAACTAGTTCTTCGGTAGCATCCGATGGTAAATTTATGGTTACGCTGATAGAGTGGTCAACCCATTTCTGAACACGTCCCTGCATTTTTACCTTTTGCAACCAATCCACATCATTAGATGTTGCTTTGTAATATGGTGATTGTGCAACCAACTCATCAATCTCTTCGTTGTTGTATATTTTGGTTGTTGAGTGACCATTTGCTTCCATCCAGGTTACAAATTTATGGTGGAAAACTGTGTACTCTTCCCAAGAATCTCCATTTTCGTCTACAAAAGTGATTCTCACATCTTTATCGTTCGGATTAACTTTGCGACGACGTTTATATACAGGCATAAACACAGGCTCAATACCCGATGTTGTTTGAGCCATCAAGCTGGTAGTGCCGGTTGGTGCGATTGTAAGACAAGCAATATTACGACGACCATATTTAACCATATCATCATACAACTGGTTATCTTCATTTTTCAGTCTGTTGATAAAAGGATTGTCTTTTTCCCGTTTAGCATCATACACCTCAAATGCACCACGCTCTTTAGCCATCTCTACAGATGACGCATAAGCATTTAGTGCCAATACTCTGTGTACTTCTTCCGAAAAATCGTTTCCACCTTCACTTCCATAACGAATACCTAAAGCAGCAAGCATATCTCCTTCGGCAGTAATTCCAACACCTGTACGACGTCCTTGAAGTGTCTTTGTGCGAATTTTATTCCAAAGGTTTCTCTCTGCCTGCTTAACCTCTTCTGTCTCTGGGTCTGATTCAATTTTCTCAAGTATCATATCAATTTTTTCAGACTCCAAATCAATAATATCATCCATTATTCTTTGAGCTAATCTCACATGCTTACTGAAAAGTTCAAAATCGAAATAAGCATCTTCCTTAAATGGATTTACAACATACGAGTAAAGATTAATCGCTAACAGACGGCAACTGTCGTACGGACAAAGTGGAATTTCGCCACAAGGATTGGTCGATACTGTTTTAAAACCTAAATCAGCATAACAATCGGCAACCGATTCATTAATTATTGTATCCCAAAATAACACACCCGGTTCTGCAGAACGCCATGCATTATGTACAATTTTATCCCACAAATGTCTCGCATCGATTGATTTTTTGAATGTCGGTTTGGCTGCATCGATTGGATATTGTTGTGTATAAGATTTCCCTTCGGAAACCGCTTTCATAAAATCATCATCTATTTTTACAGAAATATTTGCACCTGTAACTTTACCTTGCTCAAGTTTTGCATCAATAAAATCTTCCGCATCAGGGTGTTTAATAGATACACTCAACATTAACGCACCACGTCTGCCGTCTTGCGCAACTTCACGAGTTGAATTTGAATATCTCTCCATGAAAGGCACCAACCCGGTCGAAGTCAATGCGGAGTTTTTCACAGGCGAGCCTTTTGGGCGTATGTGCGATAAATCGTGACCCACTCCACCGCGACGTTTCATCAATTGCACCTGCTCCTCATCGATACGGATAATTGCTCCATAAGAGTCAGCACTGCCATCCAAGCCTATTACAAAGCAATTTGACAATGATGCCACCTGGAAATCATTTCCTATACCTGTCATCGGACTTCCTTGCGGAATGATGTAACGAAATTTATCAAACAGATCAAACAACTCCTGCTCACTAAGCGGATTGGAATATTTTTTCTCGATTCGAGCTACCTCTTTAGCCAATCTCCAATGCATATCTTCGGGTGTTTTTTCATAGATGTCGCCATGGCTGTCTTTCAATGCGTATTTGCTAACCCAAACTTTCGCGGCGAGTTCGTCGCCCTGAAAGTAATCCAATGAAGCCTGATACGCTTCATCGAACGTGTAAATTTTTTTCTTCATATTGTTGTATAATATTTTGTAGGATTATTATGGAAATATATTTTTATGTTCATTGCAAATTCAACATGCAAGTTTATAAAACATTTATTTACCTGCAAAATATTTTCCAATATAGTTATCAACAAGCAATGTGAAGTTTTCTTAATTTTTTCTCACAACACTCATTTACAACGCTTTAATTATTTGATAAATATAGATTGTTTGCCAATTTGGGGAATTTATCCACAACAGGAAAATAATAAAAATATTTATTGTGAATTTCAAGCAGTTAGAAAAAGAAAAAACCTAACAAGTTTTTGAAACCTGTCAGGTTTTTATTTCATTACTTTTATTTGCGATACAAATTCAAAACCAATTCGCATCCGGTGACAAACCGGAAAATCTTTGGTCTTTATTCTTTAATCTTTACTCTAATCAAACTTTTTCACCACTCCCATAAACAATATGGCATCGGTACTATTTTCTTTAATTACATAAATAAAAGGTCTGTCAGCTCTAAAAGTTACTCTTTCGGTATAATTTGCACTTTTTCTTGCAACCATTGTTACTGCTGCGGCTTCAGTACCTTCTTCATCTGTACTAATGTAAGTATCTTGTTTTACAATAGAGAGATTTGCAGGATATTTGGATATTCTTGAAAAATCGGCTCCCGGTGTAAACATTACTCCCATACCCATATCCGATAATATACCTTCTAATCTTTTGCTATATACAGTTTTAAATTTTGGCAATGCCAAATCAACATCTACATTATACATATTAGAATTTAATGATTCCCAATAATTCAAATTTTTCAAGAGCGCAGCTATATCTTTCAAACTTTTATCTTCTTTAGGAAGCAACACCATCATACTATACGATTTGTTACCATACGGCAATTTTATCATTTGCAGATTAGAATCTTCGGTATAATCGAATTTGTTTGTTTGGTTCATCATTTCAACTCTAACACGCATATCTGGTTTAACAAAAAATGGTGCTTCTATCGTATTAGCTTTATCGAAACTTGTACTCCAGGTTCCTTTAAAATAAATAGCATTAAGCAGATAGATCAGGTCGTCGCCATTTGTTCTATCTATTACATTATTTATTAAGCCTTTAGTATTATCACTAGCCCATTGATTTATCAAACTTGCTGTTGCAGGCAGTGAAAAATCTGCTTCTCTTAACTCAGCATCAAAATGTCTCCTGTTATTTCTTTTGAACGAACCTCTAACCGGTATATTTTTGTTTGTCCAAATTGAGTTTGCAATAGAGATATCAGTTTCTGAATCGGTATTTAACAGATATCTTTTCAGATTTCTGTAGTATTTGTTTAACTCTTTGTCAGAAAATGCTTCCTTTTTAAGAGTATTACGTATAGCGTTTTTAGTTTCTCCTTCGGCACCGTTCATTGTCATTGTTAATGCCATGCTTAAACTCAATGGTGAAACCATAAAATTTTGGTCATCACCGCTCTCTTCGCTAATTAAAACTCTCTCGAAAAGGTCGAAAGCAAAAGCTTGATCTGCTTTTCTCATTCTGTCTTCCATTGTGTTACTTTGAATTTGTTTTTTAACTTGAAATTGTGGTTCTCTCATATCACGACTACTCTTTTCGGAAGTAAAACTCATTAGAGCAATCGCCAAAAATGAAAAAATAAATAGTTTTGTTTTTAAAGTCATAGCTCTTATTTTTTGTGATTTGAAATATAATTACTGATTAGACTGTTTTTTTGATAAAAAGTCAAACAAAGGTAGTTAAAAATTTCAAATGTCACAATTTTGCCCGATTACAATCACTATTTCGATAGGCAATAATTAAGGAATAACAAATTAATTATGTATTTTTGTATTAATTTTGCATATCAAATTTATAAACAATTTAAAATCTGCATATTAAAATGAGAAAATGGCGTTTAGAAGACTCGGAAGAGCTATATAATATCACCGGATGGGGCAATGGTTATTTTTCTATTAACGAAAAAGGGAACGTGCAGGTTACTCCACGAAAAAGTGATGATAGAAAAGTTGATTTAAACGACTTAATGCGAGAATTATATCTGCGCGATGTGTCGGCTCCGGTTCTTATTCGTTTTCCTGAAATATTGGATAATAGAATTGAAAAAATATCCAACAGCTTTAAAATTGCAGCTAAAGAGTATGAATATAATGCTCAAAACTATATTATCTATCCTATTAAGGTAAACCAGATGCGCCAGGTTGTAGATGAAATTGTAACCTATGGCAAAAGATTTAATATCGGGCTGGAAGCAGGCTCAAAGCCAGAGCTACATGCCGTACTTGCAACAAATACCGATGCTAATTCGCTGATAATTTGCAACGGGTATAAAGATGAAAGTTATATCGAGCTCGCTCTTTTATCGCAAAAGATGGGCAAACAGATATTTATTGTTGTTGAGAAAATAAACGAACTCACTCTCACGATAGAAATAGCCAACAGGCTAAAAGTAAGACCCAATATAGGTATCCGCATTAAACTGGCAAGTTCCGGAAGTGGAAAATGGGAAGAATCGGGTGGCGATGGAAGCAAATTTGGTCTAAACTCCAGTGAATTGCTTGAAGCGATGGAGATTCTCAAAAAGAAAAAGATGATCGACTGCTTCCGATTAATACATTTTCATATTGGAAGCCAGATTACAAAAATACGTCGTATAAAAACTGCACTTAGAGAAGCGGCACAATTTTACGTGCAACTTCGCTCTTTGGGCTTTAACATTGAGTTTGTAGATATAGGCGGCGGGCTAGGTGTCGATTACGATGGTGCACGCTCTTCATATTCAGACAATAGTATCAACTATTCGGTACAAGAGTATGTAAATGACTCGGTTTTCTCATTTGTTGATGCAGCAAATAAAAACAATATACCACATCCAAATATTATTACCGAATCGGGACGTGCACTTACTGCACATCACTCTGTTTTAATTTTTGAAGTGCTGGGAACTGCCACCCTACCCAAATGGGATGAAAACCATGTTGTAGAAGATGATGCTCACGAATTGGTTAAAGAACTCTACAATATTTGGAATAATCTGTCGCCAACACACATGCTGGAAGCATGGCACGACGCACAACAGATTAGAGAGGAGTCTCTCGATTTATTCAGTCTGGGCATGTTTAGTTTGAAATCGCGTGCGCAGGTTGAAGAGTTATATTTCTCTATTGCACGTGAAATAAATCTGCTAACAAATCGCACGAAACATGTACCGGAAGAGTTAAGACAACTGTCCGCGCTGTTGCCGGATAAATACTTCTGCAACTTCTCGCTGTTCCAGTCACTACCCGACTCGTGGGCTATCGACCAAATATTCCCGATTATCCCAATTCATCGACTTTCGGAAAAACCCGAAAAAACAGCCACACTACAAGATATTACTTGCGACTCAGATGGAAAAATTGCCAACTTCGCCACTCAGGATGGATTTCACGCTTCATATCTGCCGGTTCACACACTTAAAAAAGATGAACCTTATTATATAGGAGTGTTTTTGGTTGGTGCATATCAGGAAATTTTAGGCGATTTGCACAATCTGTTTGGCGACACAAACGTAGTGCATATTACTACCAACGAAAACGGTTACAATATCGACCAGATAATTGATGGTGAAACCGTTGCCGATGTATTGGATTATGTTCAATACAACGCTAAAAAACTTGTTCGCACAGTAGAAACATGGGTGATGAGTTCCGTGAAAAAAGGAAAAATCTCGGTAGAAGAAGGCAAGGAGTTTTTATCTAACTATCGTTCAGGACTATACGGATACACTTATTTGGAATAGTTTTTTTAGTTCTGAATTGCGAGCTACGTGCTCTGTGCTCTTGCGTCTGGTCAGAGGGATTTGTAATCCCGACTTGCTGTTTACTGGTTTACTATTAACTAGTTTACTGAACAATAATACCACGCGAAAGGATTCGCGCGGAAGCGATAAAAAAACTTGGCGTTCTTTGCGATTAATTTTTGCGAACTTTGCGTGAAATTAAAAACGAGACGCCATAATATGACGTCTCTACAATACACCGATCACAAAAATCGCAAATAAAGGTGTAATAGTCAAAAGTAATGATTTTTTATCCTAAAAAACACACTAATGTT
>CAYFUW010000021.1:22275-27275 GCA_964346495.1 uncultured Dysgonomonadaceae bacterium | reverse complement strand
GACAAAAGAAAAAGTATGACAAAATGTGTAAACTTTTTTTAGGACGAGACACTTTTGTCTTGACTCTTGTGTCTTTTGTCTAAAAAAAATCGTCAATCCGAAATCTAAAATCGTCAATTCGTCTACATTCTATCAGGCACTTCAATGCCAAACAGTTTCATACCTTTCTTAATAGTCAATGCGATATTTTTAGAAAGTGAAAGTCGGAAAGCACGCAACGCTTCGTTCTCTTCGCGCAACATCGGATATTCGTGGTAAAATTGGTTGAACTCTTTTGCCAAATCGTAAACGTAGTTACCGATAAGTGAAACATTATATTCGTTTCCGGCTTGTTTTACAACGTTCTCAAATTCAGCTAATAGTTGCACCAAACCTTCCTCTTTTTCAGAGATAGAGATGTCTGTTGAAAGTGTTTCCGGAACAGCAATTTCCTGTTCTTTCGCTCTGCGTAAAATCGATTGAATACGTGCGTGAGTATATTGAATAAACGGTCCCGTATTTCCGTTGAAATCGATAGATTCTTTCGGGTTGAAAGTCATATTTTTCTTCGGATCGACTTTCAAAATAAAGTATTTTAGAGCACCCAAACCAACCATTTGAGCGATATTTTCTGCCTCTTCGGGAGATACATCATCCAATTTTCCTAACTCTTGCGATGTTTCACGAGCAGTATCAATCATCTCTTTCATCAAATCGTCGGCATCTACAACCGTACCTTCACGCGATTTCATCTTGCCTTCCGGCAATTCCACCATTCCGTAAGAGAAGTGTATCAATCCTTTTCCAAACTCGAAACCAAGTTTATCCAACAAGATAGAGAGCACCTGGAAATGGTAGTTTTGCTCATTTCCGACAACGTAAATCATCGTGTCAATAGGGTAGTCGTCGAAACGAAGTTTGGCAGTGCCGATATCTTGCGTCATATATACCGATGTGCCGTCGGAACGGAGCAGAATTTTTTCGTCCAATCCTTCCGCTGTTAAATCAGCCCAAACCGAGTTGTCATCTTTTTGGTAGAAAATGCCCTCTTCCAATCCGCGTAGTACCTCATCTCTTCCGGCTAAATAGGTATCCGATTCGTAGTAGATTTTATCGAATGTGATGCCCAACTTTTCGTATGTTTCATCGAATCCGGCATAAACCCAATTGTTCATCATTCTCCACAACTCAACCGTTTCCGTGTCGCCCGCTTCCCATTGGCGAAGCATTTCACGAACTTCCGACATCAAGACAGATTGCTCTTCGGCTTCCTCTTTCGATAATCCTTTCGCTTGCAAATCGGCTAATTCGGCTTTATATTTTTGGTCGAAAAGCACGTAATAATCGCCGATAAGGTGGTCGCCTTTTTTCCCCGACGACTCAGGAGTTTCCGAATTTCCCCATTTTTGCCATGCCAACATCGATTTGCAGATATGAATACCTCTGTCGTTAACGATATTGGTTTTTATCACTCGTTTACCGTTGGCTTTCAATATTTCGGAAAGTGAATGTCCTAAAAGATTATTGCGAATATGTCCCAAATGGAGCGGTTTATTGGTGTTTGGCGACGAATATTCCACCATAAAAAGTGGCGCATCGTCGGTAACGGGTGTGAAACCGAATTCGGGATTATCGTTGATATATTGGAGTAGTTTTATCCACACTTCGGGTGCGATAGTAAGGTTTAGAAATCCCTTTATCACGTTAAATTCTGAAACAACAGGCGATTTTTCCGCCAGATATTCGCCGATTTCCTGTGCGGTCTGTTCGGGATTCTTTTTCGATATTTTTAGCAAAGGAAAAGTTACAAGGGTAAAATGTCCTTTAAACTCTCTCTTTGTCTTTTGTAATGTAATTTGCGATGCGTTTATATCGGCATTGTATAACTCTTTTACTGCCTCAATAACGGCTTTTTGAAGTATATTTTCGATGTTCATTTTTATGAATTTGCTGATTGAGAGTGCAAAGATAAGAAATATTTGGGATTATCAGGTGTGAAAAGTGAGTGTAGATAACAAGGGTAAAGTTTATATTTTGTTATTATGCGTAACTCTTATTGGCATTATTCCTAAATGCTTTCGTAAACCACTAGAACCGCTTTACATATTACTTGTGTAGACACAGTTTCTCATATTTTCTAATTTTTTTTGTTAGGCAGACCTTTTTTCTATTTAGATTTATCTTCGTCAAAAAATACAAACTTGGGTTTCTCTTTGTTTGGCGAGTATTTCTTTAGTATTAATAATCTCATATCATCTAATATAAATATCGCATTTATTATTGTTTCTGCAAAAATCTCATAATCTAATTTATCTTTTGATTCAAAATTATATTCATATCCTTGTACCGTGTAGTCTATAAGATATAATTTATGAAACATCTTTTTATTAAAAACATCACTGTATATGTAAAAAAAGTTCTTTAAATCTTTAATGCATTCAATTAATTCTGAATAAATGTTTATATAATAGTTATTGTCTTTTGTGGATTTTAATTCCCTTATAAAATATTTTTTCATATCAATGTTTTTGTCATGTTTTAATGAAAAAGGTATAATAAAGTCCGATATTATTCTAAATATGGTGGGATTGGTGGTGAAACTGATGAGTATTTTTTTATAGCTACTAAGTTAGAAATTGGAAAGTTTTCATTTAAAAACTTTCAGGCAAGTTTTAGTACCGATAGGAGTGGAGCATTAGCCGGTACGAATTATATGGGACTTTTAGGCAATGAAATTTTGGAAAGATTTGATTTAATTATTGATCTTGTTAATAATATTCTTTATCTCAAACCTAATGATAAATTCGCAAATGAATTTGACTTTTCTAAACTTGGTTTTTCTTATGTTGATAGAAGTAAAACACAAGGCGCTTGGGTTGTAAGTGGTTTTATTGTAGGTTCTAACGCTGAAAAAAGTGGTCTGAAAATAGATGACCGAATTATAGAAATAAACGGAAAACCAGTTAAGGAAATCGATTTTTACTCACACGGAAAGTATTTATTTGAAAAAGAAACGTTATTATTAAAAATCGAGAGAAACTCTAATCATTTTGATATAAAGATTGAAAAAGAAAAGCCTTTTTTTGTTATTAATAACGAATAGGTTCAATAAAAGTATTACTGTTCTAATAAATCAGAATTTCATTGTAAGTTTAGCAACTATAATAATTTTCATATTTCGGTGCTCCCGTTAAGTTGGGATGTTCCATCTGCACCTCTTATTATCGGTATTTATAAATGTTGTTATATTATTTTATTCTTATTTACCATTAGCTGAAATATGTTTTGCATGGGTGTCATACCATCCAGGGATCGGAGATGAGTAAAATCTACTCATTATTTTATGCAACTGTGTTCTGAAAATGTTATTAGGAAGTACTCCATAGTCTCCGAACATTTTGTAACCTAGAAAAATACGTCTATACTCATTTATTATTTGATTTTTTGTTTTCCATTTTTTTGGAAGTTCAGTTCCAAAAGCACCACTAGACCCTCTTTCAAACTCATGATTTACATATTTTCCTTGCTTCGTAATACTTGGTAATTTTTGTGAGCTTATATTTTCTTGATTAATGGCTTTAAACCTTATATATCCAAGTTTTGACAATAAATCAAATTCTTTTTTTAGTTTACGAAATGAAATTTTCTCTGATTCTATGGAAACATAATCAGGCTTTTCAGAAAAATACTGTAATGTTTGAAGGCATATAATATCCATACCCTCAATATCTATTTTTAAATAATAAGGGATACCATGTTTTTAGACAATCTACAAAATTAATTGCCTGAACCTCTATGATATCGCTTGGTGCACCAAGCTTTTCATTTCGTTGAGCCCATTTATCAGAAACTGTCCCCCAGACACATCTACATTTGTTTCTGAAAAACTGTACTGAACTTATCTTTGAATTAAGTAAGTTACTATCAACAATTGCTCCCTCAATTATTACCAATTGATTGTTTTTGATTTCATCTGCAAACTTTACGCGACATTCTGCCACTAAATCAGGGTTTGCTTCAAATGCAATAACATTATAGCCTTTTTTCAGATAAAAGAGCGTATCCTCTCCTTTATGCATCCCAACATCATAAATTAGATTTGGTTGTTTTTTTGTTTGATAAAGAGATGTCATGTCTTTTTGTTATTAATTATTGTCTAAACGCCACTTCACTTTTCTTTTCCACATCCTCAATACTCTTAGCCAACGGTTTGACGAGAATGCGATTTCTGGTTTCTGTAATTAATAGGTCATCTTCGTTGCGGATACCGCCAAAGTTGCGATATTTATCCACTTCGTCGAAATTGATGAAATCGGTATTGGTGTTATTTGCTCTAAGATAGTAAATCAGTTCGTATTAATTTGTTCTACAAAATAAGGTGTAGTACACCGTAATATTATTACTTATTTACCTTTATAAAACCCATCTACCACCTCATTCAACTTATCATAAAACAAACTTATTTCCTGCATATCAGGCACCTCTTTTCTCCAAACATTTAATTTTTCTTCTGTTTGACTGAAAATATCTTTTTCTATCTGCTCAATTCGTTGCAGGTATCCGGTTTTATCGGGATTAATTAGTTTTGTCATTTTCAGATAGTGGTAACCGTCGGAACGACCGATAGGGTAGGCTTCGCTTTTCCACTTCATAGCATAATTGTTTAACGGACTGTTTTTTAGCTCTTCGTTGTATTTCAAAATATCTGGGAAACTATCTCTGCCACGCACCCACATAGGCAAAGAAACAGATGTTTCAGGATAACCTACTTGCACCCATAAGGTGTTCATATCGGGAGATTCTCCTTTTTTCACTCCTTGAATGACGATATTTGATGATGTGCCGTTTCGAGAAAGCATATCGTCTGATGAGATAAAATCGGTTTGGTAATTTCCACTCTCATAATTAACGCGAAAATCTATATCGTACACGGGATGATAAAAAGTGCGAGTGAAATCTTGCATAATGGTTTGAACGTCGATAGAGTTTTGTTTGCTCGCATCGGCAAAAAGTTTTTCGGC
>CAYFUW010000021.1:0-22175 GCA_964346495.1 uncultured Dysgonomonadaceae bacterium | reverse complement strand
AGTTTTTCGGCGAATAAAGCCGTAACCAACATCAGGAGTTCCAGTTTCAGAGTAGTTTGTTCGTAATACATAACCTTCGGGTGCTTCGTTTGCATCGAATTTTGTCCACGTGTAGTTATTTACCTCATAAAACGCTGCACCACCATGAGCATCAATAACTCCAAAGTGTGCCGCCAAGCCCATTGGACGAGGATGTGTATTTAGAAGTTCTTCAAATTCGGCAAGAGATGCACATGTTTGTAATGCCAGTTTCATAAATGCACCTTCTTGATTTTCAATGTCAACCGAGTCTTTTTCGTTTACGTTGAAAGATGCGCTGTTCATAATTGCAAAACCAACGCTGTTTGAGCCTGCCCAAACATTTTTACCTTCCGTATCGCTCGAATTTATCAAACCCAGATAAGGATATTTTCCATCGGTAAAATATCGCATACTGTTTTCTTAATCGTCGGTATCGCGAACTTTCCAGATAATACTGCGTCCGTCGGGTGTGGCTTTACCCGAAATTACCGCTGTAGTGCAAGCATCAGCTGTGTGAGCGATTGCAAAAATTGCCACTAATAGGCTTAAGATAGTTCTCTTCATAATTTTTTTTTGTAAAGATAGTAGATAAAACTTTTTCACGTTAGTAAAATAACAAAAAAAGCTGTCGAAAGGACAGCTTTTTGTTTTTTAGTTGATAAAGATTGTTTATTTCAAAGAAATAAACATCTCATTTTCCACCTCTTCAATTTCTATTTTTCCTTCGCGAGCTAACCAACCCAATGCAGCATACAAATCTTTATCTGTTAGTTTAACTGCTTTTTTTACGTCTTTAATGTTTTGACGACCGACTTCATCCAATTGTGTCCACAATTTGCCGGCATTTACTCCAAATTTTTCAATCATTACTTTTTAAAATTTAGTAGTTGTTAATTATTAATTATTAGATTAATTGTGTGTTTTAATTTAACGGTGCAAAGATAATACTTTTATTTTTACTGTTTATATAAATTCGTATTTAATTTGTTATGTAGCAAATCTTTTACTTGATAAAGCAGTGATTTTTTTTCGTCATTTACAATTACAAAGTCGGATAAATTCACTCTTTCGTCATCCGACATCTGACTTTCGATTCTTGCTTTTATCGATTCTATATAAGTATTACTCCTTTTTATTACTCTATCGATACGAGTCTGCATAGGGGCAACAACTGTTACGGCAAAATCTGTATATTCTTTAAACATCGATTCAAGTAGAATAGCCGACTCAATAGCCACTATAGGAAAAGTTTTATGTTTTTCCAACCATTTTAAAAAGTGATTCTCTACTTCGGGATGAATAATAGAATTTGCCTTTTTTAGTTTTCGAGGATCGTTGAAGATAATTTCTGCAAATTTTTTTTTGTCGAGTACGCCTGTGGCATAAAGTTCTTCGCCAAAATGTTTTGAAATCAGTTCTCTGATAATCGGTGATGTGTTATTAAGATTTTTTGCTTCAATATCGGCATCGTAAACAGGCAAGCCATACAGCGATAGGATTTTGCAGACAACAGATTTTCCGCTTCCTATTCCACCGGTTATGCCTATTTTTATCATTTTTGTACTAATGTTTTTCGAGCAGAAACTCTACAGATTCAGGTTTTATTCTCGGATTTCTGATAAAAGAGGGGGAGTGAGTAAGTTTTAGATCGACTCTTCCGTTTTCGTTTCCATGAAATTCATTGTAATTTAATACAATTTCGAAATCTTCTGGTCCGATGTTTTTGTAGTCTTCTAATATTACCGAGAATGTAACTTCAGCCTGTGAAGGAAAAAATTTGACATCCATATTATCCGGAACATTTTTAGCATTGATGGGAATTTCAAATTTTCGCTCCGTAAACTCATTGATTGGGATGTATATTTCCACTTCATCGGGAACAAATTTTACACCTTCAACTGCTTTTATTTTTACCTTTAGCTGTGAAGTGGTTTTTAGGTTATTAAAAATAGTGTATTCTGTTTGAGCAGACTCAAGTTTCGATAAGTTTTTGCCTGATGCGTACGCAGTAACTTTTTTTGGGATAAAAGAGGAGCTGTCGGCTATTAAATTCGATCTACTTGTGGAAATTTCTCCGTCAAAAACAACTTCAAGCTCTTTGTGTTGCAATTTCGACATCGCCAAAGATATGCTTGCAGGTGCGTAGCCCAAAAGTTGTGAGCTTGACGAAAGTGATGTGCGAATAAGCTGAATAAACTGATTGCCTTGTATTGCTTTTACTCCGTCTTTTCTGTTTTTTTGAATGTCAATTTCCAAAGAATCTCTACTTAGCTTAAGGTCGTATTTAAAGATTTCTGAACCTTTATCAGCTACACGTACTTCGATAAATTCGGGTGGGGGTGTTTCGAAAACCACATCGTGTGGAATATTCGAGTATTTTATGGGTATTCTGTATGTACCCTCAACATCGCGTTGAAAAAACAGCATCAACCAAAAAATAAAAGCTAAGATGAAAAAACCTAGGAATAAGACAAAGTTTTTCCAATTTATAGCTTCGAGAGTGGCTTTTGCACCTTTCCCGATTTTCTTTAAAATTGATGCTGCTTTCATGAAAAAAAGATTAATTTGTTGTAGCGTCGCTTGAAGATGCGAATACCGATGTTTTTTCGAACTTCATGCGTACACCATCAGCAACTTCCACCGAGAACCATGTTTCGCCAACTTCTTTTATGCGACCGTGGATACCACCGGCAGTTACTACTTTATCGCCAACTTTCATTGCTTCGCGTGCTTTTTGTAAAGCTTTTTGTTTTTTTTGTTGTGGACGAATCATGAAAAAATAGAAAACGGCGATAAGTGCTAACATCATTATAAGCATACTTGTTCTGCTACCTTGTGTCTGTAATAAAATATTCATATAAAAATTTTTTTAAATGGTTTTGAAATTAAACTTTAAAGATAATATTTTCTTTTCTTAATTGTGTTACTATTGAGTCTAAAATACCGTTAATAAATATTCCGCTTTTTTGAGTGCTGTACGATTTTGCAATTTCGATATACTCGTTCAACGATACACTTGTAGGGATTGATTGAAATGTATGTATCTCTGCCAAAGCTACTTGCATTATTATCATATCCATAAAAGCGATACGGTCGAAATCCCACTTATCGGTTTTGCTTTCAATAAGACTTCTATATTTTTTTTCGTTTATTATTGTGTCGTGCAATAGTTTAAGTGCATATTGCTTGTCTTCTTCGCTTTTGAACATTGGTAAAAGCGACTGGTCGGCATCTGATTTTTCTGAAAAACGTTTAATTGTTTTCATTACAAATGTTTGCACTATCTCGATATCATCATTCCAAAAAATGCTCTCATCTTCAAGCAGGTCATCAAGGACTTCGTTGCGATAAATAAATTGTTTAAATACTTTTCGCCAAAAATCTTGATCTGCTTCGTAGCTGAAATCATCGCTTGTGGAATAATCCGCATAGATTTCCGATTCGAGAATCTCGTCAAGCAGATTTTTTATAAAAGTTTCATTGTCAGACCACGACATAGGTCTATCAGATAGATACTTATTTAGTTGTTTGTTTGTCGCGAGTTGATGGATAAATTTATTTTCAATCAAGCGTGTATTCGGGTTTAAATCTTCTTCTGTCGGTAAGAATTTGTTTCGTTTTATTTCAATCCGTGTTTCGTAAGCTCTTGTAAGTTCAACCATTAAGAGCAGTAAGTAATTGTAAAGGTCGTATGATTTTTGCAATCCCTGTAAAAGTAGTTTCTCGATGTTTATCAAGTTCTCGTTCGAATTTTGATACCACGAGTAAATAATTTGGATAACTCTAATTCGGATTAAATTTCTATTAATCATATTTTTTAATGAACAATTTTAAAGTGCAAAAGTAGCGATTTTTTTCACACCTTCAAAACGGATTTCATAATGAATGTTGTTTGCTGCTAATCTTCTTATAATTTTATTGGTTAAATGTGATTTGTTTTACTTTTGTTACATTAAAAAGTGTACTTTTCATCCGCTTTCGCAAAAAAATAACTATCTTTGTGTTTAATATTTATCCTATTTCAATACAAAAGTGTTGAAAATCAATTAGCAATATAAACAATGTCTGTAATTATTAAACAAATAAATTCGAAGGACGATCTAAAAACCTTCGTACGTTTCGGAATTGAGTTATACAAAGGTAATAAGTATTATGTGCCACCTTTGGTTTTTGATGAGTTAGCAACATTAAATCCTGCAAAAAATCCGGCTTTCGAACATTGCGAAGCGGCATACTTTTTAGCATACAGAAATAATCAAATCGTGGGACGTATAGCCGCAATGGTTAATCATAAATCTAATCAAGAGTGGAACCAAAAGTATGCTCGATTCGGATTTGTGGATTTCATCGACGATAAAGAAGTTGTTGACAAGCTTTTTAAGGCTGCTGAAGATTGGGCGCGTATTCGTGGTATGAAAAAGATTCATGGACCGTTAGGATTTTCCGATATGGATCATGAAGGTATGTTGGTTGAAGGTTTCGACAGAATCAGTACTCTATCAACCATTTACAACTATCCTTACTATCCGAAACACTTGGAGAGAATGGGATATGAAAAAGATATTGATTGGCTTGAGTTTCTAATTAAAGTGCCTGAAGAACTATCAGACCGCTACGTCAGAACGGGAGAAATCATAAAAAAACGTTTTGGTCTCGAAATCTTGAATCCACGCAACAAAGAGGAGGTCATGAGTTATGCAAAAGATATTTTTGAGCTTATCAACTTAGCTTATAAAGACCTTTATGGTTATGTGGCTCTTACAGATAAGCAAATAGAGTATTATGCCGATTTGTATTTGCCGATGCTACGTTTGGATTTTCTTGCTATGGTTGTGCGTCGCGAAGACAAAAAACTTGTCGGAGTAGGTATCGGTCTTCCGAGTTTGGCAAAGGCTCTTCAGAAAAGTAAAGGACGCTTTTTGCCTACAGGTTGGGTTCATCTTTACAAAGCACTTAAAGGCAGCAATGATACTCTCGATTTGTTGTTGGTGGCAGTACATCCCGATTATCAAGGAAAGGGTATAAACGCTCTTATGTTTAATAAATTTATTCCGGCAGCTATAAAAATGGGAATTACCCATGCCGAATCTAATCTTGAAATGGAAACCAATACCAAAGTTCATTCGCTTTGGAAAGATATGGAGTCGGAGCAGCATAAACGCAGAAGAGCATACATTAAAGAGTTGTAATAATTGTTATTGTGAAAAAATCAAACAACATGTTAATCAAATAAATCATTTAATAAAGGAGAAATTTTTGTGGCAGATAAAGACAGAGAAATAGCTTTGAACGATTATAGTGAAGATGGAATTATAACACTTGAACCACGTGAGCATATTCGCCGTCGTCCCGGTATGTATATAGGGAAACTGGGAGACGGTGCATCTTCCGATGATGGAATTTATGTACTTTTGAAAGAGGTTCTCGATAACTCTATAGATGAATATATGATGGGTTTCGGGAAAACTATCGAAGTAACTGTTGAAAATGGTAATGTAAGTGTAAGAGATTATGGACGTGGAATACCACTTGGTAGTGTGAGTGATGTCTCTTCAAAAATGAATACAGGTGGAAAATTCGAGGGTGAAAATTTTATAAAATCGGTTGGGCTTAATGGAGTGGGGATTAAGGCTGTAAATGCCTTGTCGTCATCATTTTTTATCCAGAGCTTCCGTAATGGCGAATCGAAAAGCGTTTCCTATGAAAGAGGAGTTGTATTGGAAGATGATTCGATACAGAAATCTACGCAAAATGATGGAACGTTAGTTGAGTTTACACCCGATAAAGAGATTTTTGGAGAGTTTAATTACAGAGATGAGCATATAGAGCCACTTCTTAAAAATTATGTCTTTCTTAATACCGGATTGACGATAAAATTCAACGATAAAACCTACTATTCCAAAAACGGATTGGAGGACTTATTGAATGACAACTTAACTTCCGAAAATCTGTATCCAATAATTCATCTGAAAGGACAAGATATTGAAGTTGCAATAACGCACTCAAATCAATATGGCGAAGAGTATTACTCTTTCGTTAACGGGCAGCATACAACTCAAGGAGGAACACACCTTTCGGCTTTTCGTGAAGCAACTGCTCGTGTAATCAGAGAGTATTTCGGCAAAAATTATGAGTTCTCCGATATTCGTAGCGGTATAGTTGCTGCCGTTAGCATAAAAGTAAAAGAACCTATTTTTGAATCGCAAACAAAAACCAAACTCGGTTCTCGTGATATGGAGCCGAACGGTGTTTCGGTAAATAAGTATATCAGCGATTTCCTGAAAAAAGAGTTAGACAATTATCTGCATAAACATTTAGAAACAGCAGATATATTGAACAAGAAAATTATCGAATCGGAAAAAGAGAGGAAAGCAATTTCGGGAATAACAAAAATAGCTCGCGAAAGAGCTAAAAAATCCAGTTTGCACAATAAGAAATTGCGCGATTGTCGCATTCACTACAACGATGCAAAAGGCGACCAACGCGACGAAACCAGTATATTTATTACGGAGGGCGATTCTGCAAGCGGTTCAATCACAAAAAGTAGAGACCCAAATCTACAAGCGGTTTTCAGCTTGCGAGGAAAACCATTGAACTGTTTTGGTTTAACAAAAAAAATCGTTTACGAGAACGAAGAGTTCAATCTGTTGCAAGCGGCTCTGAATATCGAAGATGATATGGACAACTTGCGATACAATAAAGTTATTATAGCAACCGATGCCGATACCGACGGTATGCACATCCGATTGCTGTTGCTTACGTTTTTTCTGCAATTCTTCCCCGATTTAATTAAGAAAGGGCACGTTTATATTCTTCAAACACCGCTTTTCCGTGTTCGTAACAAGAAAAAAACGTTATATTGCTACACCGAGGAAGATCGTTTAGCAGCAATCGAAGAGCTCGGACCCAATCCCGAAATAACCAGATTTAAAGGTTTGGGCGAGATTTCTCCCGACGAGTTTAAGCATTTCATAGGAAAAGATATAAGACTCGATAGAGTAACCATGCGTAAAGAGGATTTGCTGAAAGAGTTACTCGAATTTTATATGGGAAAAAATACGCCCGAAAGACAGAATTTTATTATAGATAACCTTGTGGTTGATGAAGATGTCGCGTGAAACGTGAGAAAAGGCGACTTAGTGACTTGGAGAGAGGGAGAAAGGGAGATAAGCGTAAAATGGCAATGCAATGGATAGAATTTTATCGCACACTGACTTGAAAGTCTATAAAGCATCTTTTGAAACAGGAATGGAAGTGTTTCAGATAACTAAGTCATTTCCTAAAGAAGAGTTATATTCGCTTGTCGATCAGATTAGGCGTTCATCTCGCTCGGTTTCAGGAAACTTAGCAGAGGCTTGGCGAAAGCGTCGTTACGAAAAGGCTTTTGTTGCAAAATTGAGTGATGCTGAAGGCGAAGCCGCTGAAACCCAGGTTTGGTTAGAGTATGCTTATTCTTGCGAATATATTGATAAAGATGTGTTTATACATTATAACCACATTATTGGTATGATTGTAAATATGATAAAAAAATCCGAAAAATGGACACTATAAAATCAACACTCACACAGTCTCCCACTCACGCAGTCTCCCACTCACGCAGCCGTATAGCACTATTTCCGGGAACTTTCGACCCGTTTACTATCGGGCATGATTCTTTGGTAAGACGTGCTTTGGAGTTAGTGGACGAAATTGTTATCGCGATTGGAGTAAATGAGGCGAAAAAGCCGTTTTTTTCGTTAGAGAAACGTATCGATATGATACGCGAGTTGTACAAAGATGAATCTCGTGTTCGGGTGGAAAGTTACGATTCGTTGACTATTGAGTTTGCCAAAAAGATAGACGCTCGATATATATTGAGAGGAATTCGTTCGGTTAATGATTTTGAATATGAAAAAACTATAGCAGATATGAATCGAACAATTTCCGGTATCGAAACATTTGTTTTGTTTACAGAGCCGGAATACACGCATATCAGTTCAACTTTGGTAAGAGAATTACTGAAATATGGACATGATGTGCAACAGTTTATACCTAAAGGAATGAGCTTATAAATAGATAATTAAAAACTCTATCAATTGTAAATTATCAGATTATATATGAAAAAAACACTCACTTTTTTGTTGATATTAACACTAAGTTTGTCAGTGACAATGGCTCAATTTATGCCAAGTATTGAAAGTGTGAAATTAGACAGAACACTTCGATTAATAAATAGCCTTTATGTTGAAGATGTTGATACTGAAAAGATTACCGAGGCGGCTATTCGAGCAATGCTATCGCAACTCGACCCACATTCGCAGTATCTCGATAAAGATGAGGTAAAAATATTGAACGAACCGTTGCAAGGCAATTTCGAAGGAATCGGTATCTCATTCAATATGACTACCGACACGCTTTATGTGATGGAGGTAATATCCGGTGGACCGTCGCAAAAAGTAGGAATTATGCCGGGCGACCGCTTTATTTATGTAAACGATACACTTGTTGCCGGAGTTAAATTGAAAAACGAGGAGATAATCAAAAAACTACGTGGGTCAAAAGGAACGGCTGTTAATGTGAAAGTTATGCGTCGGGGAGTGAAAGATTTATTGGAGTTTCGTATTGTTCGCGACAAAATACCTATCTACAGTCTCGATGCTGCTTATATGGTTGACAATGACACAGGTTATATTCGATTAAGCAGATTTGCAACAAGTTCTTATGATGAGTTTATGGAAGCAATAACAAAGCTCAAATCGCAAGGTATGAAAAATTTGATTTTCGACCTGACAGGAAATGCGGGTGGCGTTTTGCAGGTTGCATCGGAAATAGCAAACGAATTTCTCGAAAAAGATAGACTGATAGTATATACCGAAGGAAAAAATCAACCTAAACTTACAATGAATGCAACTGCAAAAGGCAAATTTTTAGCCGAAAATTTGGTTGTATTGGTTGATGAAACATCGGCTTCGGCAAGCGAAATTTTGGCAGGAGCATTGCAAGATTGGGATAGAGCTGTAATTGTTGGACGACGCACATTTGGTAAAGGGTTGGTTCAGCGTCAATTACCGTTGCCCGATGGAACAATGATTAGATTGACTGTTGCAAAATATTTCACACCTACCGGAAGAAGCATCCAAAAACCGTACGAGAGTGGTAACCGAGAAGATTACAATCGCGATTTGTACAATCGTATGGCACATGGAGAGTATCTGCATGCCGATAGCATACAATTTCCCGATTCTCTGAAATATACAACATTAATCAAAAAGCGCACTGTTTATGGTGGTGGCGGCATTATGCCCGATTTTTTTGTGCCTATCGATACAACTACTGTTACCGACTTGCATAGAAATTTAATAGCTAAAGGTATAATCAGCAAGTTGAGTTTGATTAAGGTAGATAACAACAGAAATAATCTTTTGAAAGAGTATCCGTCGGTTGAACAGTTCAAAAAAGAGTATCAAATTGACAATACTGTGATTAATGATATGAAAGAGATGGCAAAAAACGACTCTATCGAATGGAACGACGAGGAGTTTGAAAAAGCAAAAAAATGGATTCTTACTCAGATAAAAGCATTAATTGCAAGAGATTTATATGATACGTCAGCATATTTTACAATTATCAATCAGGAAAATGATATATTTAACGAGGGATTGAGAATTATAAATGATAAGAAAGCCTATTCCGATTTGTTGAATTAGTGAATATTTTGCAATGATAACAGAAGATACAAAGCGTTTTTATTTTCCGGAACTCGATGGACTTAGATTCTTGGCTTTTCTTTTAGTTTTCGTGCATCATCATCCTTATTTAAACTCAATACCAGTCCTTTCATTTTTTAGAGCATACGGATGGCTTGGAGTAGATCTGTTTTTTGTTCTTTCCGCTTTCCTATTCTCCCGATTACTTGTAGAAGAGTATAAAAAAACCAATAAAATCAGTTTCAGAAAGTTCTATTTACGTCGTATTTTTAGAATATGTCCTGTTTACATAATATTCGTAATTCTGACTATTCTATTTCTTTACATTATAAATTATCCATTTTCAAACTTAGAGTTATTAAGAGTTGTCGGATTGCTGACCTTTACAGATAACTTTATGACCGCAGTTCATGGATATAATTCATTATCTACTTTGGCGCATTTGTGGACAATCTCTTATGAAGAGCAGTTTTATGTTTTGTTCCTGTTATAATACTCTCATTAGTAAGGAAGACAAAAAAAGAAAAACTGTTTATTCTGTTTTTTGTATTAATTTTTTTCAGCATACTTAGGTCTATTGTAGTTATGTCTGCAGGAAACACTCCGGCTGTTTGGGTATTGCCTTTTACTCGGTTTGAATCTATTTTGGGAGGTATAATTATCGGTTTTGGAGGATATGATTTTTTGCTGAAATATTTTAAACCAATTTTTATTAGTCTAATGGGAGTAGGGGCTTTTTTTGTTTATACATTATTGGCACCTAATGTTGCAGGAAGTCAATACGTTGCAATATCCTTTCTGTTTGTTGGGCTTTCTACTACTCTGTTTATGTTTGGTGTATTTAACAGCGATTTTTTCAAGAAGTTTTTTTCAAAGCAGCCTTTAGTCTATCTCGGTATAAGGTCTTATGGTCTTTATTTGTACCATTTACTTGGGATTGAACTGTCAGTCTATTTGCTTGACAAAACTACTTTCGCGTCAAATAATGGTCTCGTTTCTTTTCTTTTTGCATTAGGAATTACTATTTTTGTGACTATATTGTCTTATAAGTTTATAGAGAAACCGTTTTTGAAATTGAAGAAAAAATATGAGGTAATTAAAAGTCGACCTATATAATCTCTTTAGTTTCAACAATATAATAATGATAAGAGTAAATAATATTATTTGAAATGAATGCTATTTTTTCATATACGATGAAAGTTCGCGATTACGAGTGTGATGCGCAAGGTCACGTAAACAACGCCAACTATCAGCACTATTTCGAAGTGGCTCGTCACGAATTTCTCGAAAGCAAGGAGCTCAATTTTTACCAACTTCACTTGCAAGGTATCGATGCTGTAGTGTCACGTGTAGATATCCGGTATAAAATTCCGCTTATCGGTATGGATGAGTTTGTATGTACCATAAAACAACTCGAAAAGCAAAGTGTGAAATATATTTTTCATCAGGAAATTTATCGTGTGTCGGACAATGCACTGTGTGCCAAAGCAAAAATAGAGGTTGTAACTCTTATAAACGGCAAACTTTCCAAACCGGAAGTGTTTGATAAAGCATTTGCTGAATATCTGTAATACCTGTTGTAGAGACGCGGCATGCCACGTCTCTACGATTTCGCGAAACCAACACGTAACACGCAACACGCACCACCAATGATTACCGACAAAACCCTTTACCAAATAGCTCTCACGCAAATAAACGGCGTAGGAGTGATGCATGCAAGAAATCTGTTGCAAGCAGTTGGCGATGTGGAATCGGTTTTTAAGGAAAGCACACGAAAATTAGAAAAAATACCAAGAATTTCTAAGCGATTGATTGCCGAAATTCGTCATCCCGATGTGATGCTCAGAGCTGAAAAGGAACTCGAATTTATTACAAAAAACAACATAAAACTACTGTTTTATACCGATGAAGATTATCCGCAACGACTGACTAACTGCATCGATGCACCTATACTTCTTTATGCTAAAGGCAATATCGATTTCAATCGCCAAAAAGTAATCAGCATAGTCGGCACACGAAATGCTACAAAATATGGGCAAGAGATATGTCAAAAACTTATTCGTGATTTATCTGCAAAATTCCCCGATATGCTTATAGTTAGCGGTTTGGCATACGGTATCGATATTTATGCACATAGAGCAGCATTGCAAAACAATCTTTCTACCGTTGCCGTTTTAGGTCATGGTTTAGACCGAATTTATCCACATGTGCATCGACATACAGCCGTAGAAATGTTAGAGAACGGAGCTTTGGTTACCGAGTTTCCGAGCAATACCAATCCCGACCGTCACAATTTTGTGCGTCGCAATCGTATCGTTGCGGGTATGGCAGATGCAGTTGTTGTAGTAGAATCAGCTGAAAAGGGTGGTTCGCTTATTACTGCTGATATAGCTAACTCCTATTTTCGTGAAGTTTTTGCCATTCCGGGTAGAGTGTCCGATAATAGCTCATCAGGATGTAATCGGTTGATTTCAGATAACAGAGCTGTTTTGTTGCAAGAAACCAACGATTTATTGAAGCATCTTGGCTGGGATTCCGATAAAAAACCTGCACAACCAAAACAACGCGAACTTTTCTTAAACTTGACCGAAGACGAAGAGAAAATATTCAATGCTCTCAACGGTGTTGATTCTATGCAGGTAAATATGCTTGCAATAGAGTTGGATACACCCGTTTCGGAGTTGTTTTTTACTCTGTTGGAGTTGGAAATGAAAAGTGTGGTGCAGGCTTTGCCGGGCGGAGTTTATAAATTGATGTAATACTTTTTTCCTTTCTTATTATATTTTTTATATCTTTGAAAGAAAATATAAACAGATACAACTATGGCATTAAAAATAGGCGATAAAATCCCTGAAATTTTGGGAACCGACCAAAACGAAAACGAAATAAAATCGAGTAATTTTGCGGGTAAAAAACTTGCACTCTACTTCTATCCTAAAGATAATACACCCGGCTGTACGGCACAGGCTTGTAGTTTGCGTGACGGATATGCCGACTTAAAAAAGGCAGGATATGAAATTGTAGGCGTGAGTATCGACAGCGAAGCATCGCATCAGAAATTTATAGAAAAGTTTTCGCTACCTTTCCCGCTTATAGCCGATACCGATAAAAAACTTGTTGAAGAGTTTGGAGTTTGGCAAGAGAAGAAAAACTATGGCAAAACCTATATGGGAACAGTTCGTACAACATTTCTTATAGATGAAGAAGGTATTATTCGTCACATTTTGGAAGGAAGAAAAGTGAATACTAAAAATCACGCGGAACAGATTTTAAACTTGTAAAATATACATAAAACAGATTCTTTTATTTCTATGAAAGAAGAAGAGTTAAATTGGCGTATTGACTTATCATTGAAAGATTCAGAAAAAGACAATCTTATTGAAGCTGATGAACTACTCAAAGAAAATGAAACATGGCGATAAAGTCTTCACGATAATATCACTCGCGTAGCGAGTCTATCGCCAACGGCTATCAATTAATTATTATAAATCAACAGAATAATCAAAAAAAACATAACTATGTCAGAAGATAAAAATATAAATTCGGAAAAATTAAAAGCCCTTCGCGCTGCGATGGAAAAAATAGAGAAGACCTACGGTAAAGGTTCTATTATGAAAATGGGCGATGAAAAAATAGAAGAAGTTGCAGTAATATCTTCCGGTTCTATCGGGTTGAACGTAGCGTTGGGAGTTGGAGGTTATCCGCGTGGACGTGTGATTGAAATTTATGGTCCCGAGTCATCGGGTAAAACAACTCTCGCTATTCATGCTATTGCCGAAGCACAAAAAGCAGGTGGAGTAGCAGCATTTATCGATGCGGAACATGCTTTCGACCGTTTCTATGCCGAAAAATTGGGTGTAGATACCGATAATCTGCTTATATCACAACCAAGTAGCGGCGAAGAGGCGTTAGAAATTGCCGAACAACTTATTCGCTCATCGGCAGTAGATATTATTGTTGTGGACTCGGTTGCGGCACTTACACCAAAGAAAGAGATTGAAGGCGATATGGGCGACTCAAACGTAGGATTACAAGCTCGATTAATGTCGCAGGCACTTCGTAAACTAACTGCCGCTATCAGCAAAACAAATACTACATGTATATTTATAAACCAATTGCGTGAAAAAATCGGAATTATGTTTGGTAATCCCGAAACAACAACCGGAGGTAACGCTCTAAAATTCTATGCATCAGTACGTTTGGATATTCGTCGTATCGGTGCACTTAAAGAGGGTGACGAAACAACCGGAAATCAGACACGTGTGAAAGTGGTAAAAAATAAAGTTGCACCGCCTTTCCGCAAAGCCGAATTCGATATTATGTACGGAGAAGGAATTTCAAAAGTAGGAGAAATTATTGACTTAGGAGCTGAACTCGGAATTATTAAAAAAAGCGGTTCGTGGTACAGTTACAACGATACCAAATTGGCACAAGGACGCGAAGGTGCGAAACAGACAGTTCGGGACAATCCTGAATTGGCAGAGGAGTTAGAAAAATTGATATTCCAAGCTTTGAAAGAGGCGAAATAAAATGTGTTTATAAATTTTTTAGTGTAAAGAGGCATCTATGTGGCTTGTTTTAGGCAAGTTTTATAATTGTAAATAAGTAGCAAATTAATAAAACCTTATAATAATGTCAACAAAATCAATAACACCGCAACAATTAATCAAAGAAAAAAAGTATCTGGAACTATTGGCAAAAAGTTTTCCCAGTATAGCAGATGCAAGTTCCGAAATAATTAACTTGGAAGCTATTTTGCATCTTCCAAAAGGCACTGAGCACTTCCTGGCAGATATTCATGGCGAAGCAGAGGCGTTTCAGCACGTTTTGAAAAATGCTTCCGGTTCAATTAAGCGAAAAGTTGAAGAGATTTTTGGGCAAACTTTGCGTGAAAGTGAAAAGAGAGAACTTTGTACACTTATTTATTATCCGAAAGAGAAACTGCAATTAATCAAACAGTCTGAAACAGATATAAACGAATGGTACATTGTAACACTTAATCAGTTAGTGCGGGTTTTGCAGACTGTAACTCTCAAATATACACGTTCGAAAGTTCGTAAAGCTCTACCACCTAAATTCGAATATATCATTCAAGAGTTGCTGCACGAATCCAGTATTAATCCACATAAATCTGCCTATATAAGCGTAATTATTGATAGCATCATTGCTACAGGACGTGCAGATGCATTTATCGAAGCTTTATGTGAGTCGATACAGCGACTTGCGATTGACCGTCTGCATGTTGTTGGAGATGTTTACGATCGTGGCGACGGTGCCCACATTATTATGGATACACTTATAGATTATCACAACTTCGATTTTCAGTGGGGTAATCACGATATTTTGTGGATGGGTGCGGCTATTGGCAATAAAGCATCTATAGCAAACACCGTTCGTATTGCATTGCGATATGCAAATCTTACAACATTGGAAGATGGATATGGTATAAATCTATTGCCGTTGGCTCGTTTCGCGATGGATGTTTATGGGCAATCGTCATGTGATATATTTAAACCCAAAACAGGTTTAGATGATAAAACCTACGACGATAAATCGCTCGAAATGTTGAGTCAGATGCACAAGGCGATGGCAATTATTCAATTCAAATTAGAATATGAAATAATAAAACGTCGTCCCGAATTTGAGATGGAAAATCGAAACTTACTGCATAGAATTGATTTCGATAAGAAAATCGTAACACTATACGACGGCTCGGAGCATCCAATGTTAGATACTGATTTCCCGACTATTGACCCTAAAAATCCGTATAAATTGACATCGGAAGAGGCAGAATTGATGGACAAACTGCAACACTCATTCCTTCAAAGCGAAAAATTAAAGAAACATTTGGAATGTCTCTATGCTAAAGGAAGCTTGTATCTGAAAGTCAATAAAAATCTGCTTTATCACGCTTCAATTCCTTTAGATGAAACCGGAAATTTCAAAAAAGTGATTATACAGGGTAAAGAGTATTCGGGAAAAATGTTGATGGATAAGATTGACCGATTGGTACGAGCCGCTTATTTTGAACAGAAAGATACTGCTCTGAAATCATTTGCCGAAGACTATATGTGGTATCTGTGGTGTGGAAAAGATTCGCCACTTTTCGATAAAGATGCAATGACTACTTTCGAAAGATATTTTATTGCCGATAAAAAAACGCATCACGAAGAGAAAGGCTATTATTTTGTTTTCCAAAACAGTAGAGAAACATGTGAGATGATTTTGAACGAGTTTGGCTTGGATGACGTTGATGCTCATATTATTAACGGTCACGTTCCGGTAAAAGCTATTAAAGGCGAGCATCCGATGCGTGCCGAAGGTAAATTGCTTATTATTGACGGAGGATTCTCGCGAGCTTATCAGTCATCTACCGGAATTGCGGGATACACACTTATCTACAATTCTCACGGAATACAATTGGTACAACACGAGCCGTTTGTTTCGGCAAAAGTTGCAGTAGAAAAAGGGGAGGATATTCAGTCTGTGTCAGTTATTCGAGAATATACATCGCACAGAATGTTGGTAAAAGATACCGACAATGGAGAGACGATTAAAGCTCAGGTAGAAGACTTGAAAAAACTGTTGGCTGCATACAGGTTAGGCATAATTAAAGCTACCGGAAATTAGCAGAAAACATATAAGACAATACGCACATTTCATCAAAATATAAAAAATGTCAGAAAAAAGAAATCTAACACAGTTAGAGATATCCCAACTCGAAAAAAATGGATGTGAATCCGATAATTGGGACTTAGTATTGGTAAAAGAGGGATTTAATCCTGAATATGTAAAGAATAGCCGTTTTTCTGGTAGAGTTGAATTAGGTCTATTAAAAAAGGAGTTTAATCTTGCAGGAGGACTAAAAAAACATTCCGGATTAGATAGAGCAGTAATTCACAACTGTGTTATTGGCGACAATGTTGTAATAGAAAATGTACAAAACTACATTGCAAACTATGTTATTGGCGATAACTGTTTTATCCAAAACATAGATGTGATTTTGGTTGATGGTAAAACATCATTTGGCAATGGCGTTGAAGTGAGCGTGTTGAACGAAACAGGAGGTAGAGAAGTTCATATAACTGATAAGCTTTCGGCACATTTTGCATATATCTATTCGCTCTATAGACATAGACCACGTCTTATAGAGCGGATGAGAAGTATTATCGACTCTTATTGCGAAATTCAATCATCGGATATGGGATATATAGGGGATGATTGCATGATTGTGAATGTAGGTTATATCAAAAATATGCGTATCGGCTCTCATTGTAAAATTACCGGTGCAATGAAGTTGAAAAATGGAAGTATCAACAGTAATGAATATGATCCAGTATATATTGGGCGAAATGTTATTGCACAAGACTTTATCGTATCTTCAGGTTCGAGAGTGGATGGTGGAAGTATAATTACCCGATGTTTCGTTGGGCAGGCATGTCATTTAGATCACGGTTATTCTGCATCCGATTCACTGTTTTTTAGTAATTGCCAAGGCGAAAACGGAGAGGCGTGTGCCCTTTTTGCCGGACCATATACCGTTACTCATCACAAATCTACTTTGCTTATCGCCGGAATGTTCTCTTTTATGAATGCCGGTTCGTCGTCAAACCAAAGCAACCACATGTTTAAGCTTGGTCCGATACATCAAGGAATAATCGAAAGAGGAGCCAAAACCACGAGTAACTCTTATGTGTTGTGGCCCGCTAAAGTAGGACCGTTCTCTCTTATTATGGGGCGACACTTTCAACATGCCGATACTTCAAATTTGCCATATTCGTATCTGATAGAGAAAGATAATACAACTTATATTGCTCCGGCGGTAAACTTGCGAAGTGTAGGTACTGTAAGGGATGCCCAAAAATGGCCCAAACGTGACAATAGGAAAGACCCTATAAAGATGGATTATATCAATTTCAACTTACTGAGTCCATATACTATTCAAAAAGTATTTGCAGGTATAGAGATATTGAAAAGTCTTCAAACAACAGCGGGCGAGAATTCCGAAATATACTCATATCAAAGTTGTTTTATAACAAATAAGGCTCTTAAAAAAGGATTGAGTTTGTATGAAATAGTAATCCACAAATTTTTGGGAAACTCAATAATAAAACGGTTAGAGATAACCAATTTTAAAAATATTGAAGAAGTAAGAGAGCAATTAGACCCTAAAACAGAAGTCGGACTTGGAGAGTGGGTAGATTTGTCGGGATTGATTACACCAAAAACCGAAATTGATAATCTGTTGAATGATGTCGAAAATGGGAAAATTACCAAATTGGAAGATATAAACCGAGTTTTTGAAAGCTTGCATAAACAATATTATACAATAGAGTGGACTTGGGCATGGGATAAAATAAAATCTTTCTACAATTTGGAGTTGGAAACTATTACGGTTGAAGATATTATTGGAATTGTTGATAAATGGATGTCGTCAGTTGTAGGACTTGATAAAATGATTTATGAAGATGCCAAAAAAGAGTTCTCTCTATCATTTAAAACCGGATTTGGTGCCGACGGAAATATTAAGGATCAGAATATGGATTTTGAGTACGTGCGTGGCGCATTTGATGAAAATCCGTTTGTGGTGGCAACAATCAAACATATTGAAGAGAAAACAAATCTTGGCAACGAGCTTATTGATAGGTTGAGAAACATTAAATAATTCAAAACAAAAAACGACTGACAAAACAATCTCTTTTTCTACCGAAAAAGTACTACCTTTGTGCGTTTTTACACATTATTATCTTTATGGGTATCTATTCCATTATCATTATAGCCATTGGTTTAGCAATGGACTCGTTTGCCGTTTGCATTAGCCAGAGTGTGTGTCGCACAAAGTTTGTTTTGTCTCGTTCGCTAAAAATCGCTATAGTTTTCGGCTTTTTTCAAGGTGCGATGCCGCTTATAGGATATAGCTTGGGACTGGGTTTTGCACATTGGATAAAGGAATTCGATCATTGGTTTGCTTTTGTAATTCTTGGAGTGATAGGTTTGAAAATGATTTATGAAAGCTTACGTCCGAATAAGGAAGAGTGCCCTTGTCCCGAATCTATTGAAAATACCGACCTAATAAGTTGGAAAACAGTAATATTAATGGCAATCGCCACAAGTATTGATGCTTTGGCAACGGGACTGATTTTTGTTCCTTATCCGCAAACTATTGTTTCGGCAGTTTTGATTATTGCCTTTGTCAGCTTACTTTTTACTTTTGTTGGAATGTATATAGGCACATATTTCGGCAAAAGAATTCGTTTCGATATGACACTAATCGGTGGTATTATTTTGATTGGGATAGGAACAAAAATTTTGATTGAACATACGATGTAATTGCAAATGGAGTTCTGCCATTTCGAACTTAGTTAAAAATCTATTTATAGTTTCTAGTTCTGAGTATTGAAGTTTTGAGTTGGTTCGTGGTTCGTGTTGCGAGGTTTTAATTCCCAAATTCGAAATCGGAAATCAAAAAATGATTTTACCCGAAGGGTAATATTTTCATAACCTCGCTGTCGCGCGAATCCTTTCGCGTGATTAATCATACGAGGAACGAGTGCAGCTTACGATAATAAAGCCTATCCAAAGTCTATGCCTGAAAGACAGTGCAAAAATAATAATCACTTTATAGCTCAAAAATTAGTGTTTATAGCTCAAATTACAATGATTTATGAGCTGTAATTTTCGTTTTAATGAGCTAGAAGAATAGTATATTGTTAAAGTCGGGATTGCAAATCCCTCTGACGAGATAACTGAACTTTCCAAAGACTTAACAGGTTTTCGAAACCTGTTAGGTTTGTTATAAATTGTGCAATCGTTGTATTGCCTGTCAAAGCAAAGTAGAAAAATATCAACTAGTATATTTCTCCTCTTATATTAGGATTGACATATTCTAATAACAAATGTCCAATATCGTAAGCTACACCATTTTCAGGAGACCAAACGGAGAGCTCCCTATATTGTTTTCCAATAGAAATTTCCAATGTCCATGTAGAACCATCTATTCCGTCTATATCACTAGTGTTAGGTTCGGTAAAGAATTTATATTTGTTTAATGTTTGTAATAGATTGTCTAACATTTCTTTAGTTAGAGTTTTCTCTACATATTTGTCATGTTCTTTTGAAAAATACTCTAAGCAGCAATATATGAGCTTCATATCAGTTAGCGAATCATTCCATTCGGCAATAATATAAAATCGAGAGTGAAAAGACCTATAACATTTAAAACGTATGACATTATTGGGGTTTTTTACAACATAATAGCTGTTACTGTATTTTTTTAATATTGGCTCTAATCTATTTAATTCACTTAGCCTGCTTGTAATACCATATTTTTGTTCGGCTTCTAACAACTTTGTGCTATAGTTAATATTCCCTGCTTCATTATACTCTTTTTTTGATTTGTAATAAATAGTTTTGTTAAAATAGCCATCACAAATCGGACATTTTTTATTTGCCAAATCTTTCCATAAAACAACATCTTTTCCTCCACAGTTAGCACACGTTTTATTTACTCTATTTTTAGCAAACTTTAGAGGAGAGCCACAGCTCAAGCAGATGTTGTTAGCCTTAGCTTCCATGTAGGTGTCTTTTATTTTGCTGTTATAAATATGGTATGTTTTTTCGTACTCTTGCTCAACTTCGTCATATTCAAAATGATAATTTACAAAGCATTCTATAGAGGGTAGTTTGTCTTCAGTAATAAATATCGCTATTTTAAATTTGCATTCAGGGCAAATATATATATAAACACTACCATCATTATATTCATTAAACTCTTTATAGAATTTATCTAGATAGCCAATTTTTTCTTCTTTTGTCATTGTTGGGGGAATTATGTAGTGTTCCTATAAACAAATATATAGACGCGATAATATCACGTCTCTACCAAGATATATTATTGATTTTGAATTATTAAAACTCAAAAACCACCTCTTTCAAAATCTCGCTAACTGTCGGGTGCGGGAAAACTACCTCTTTCATTTCGTCGATAGTCATTCCTTGCTCAATAGCCATGCAAGCACCGTAAATCATTTCGCTGCTCGGGTTGCCAAGCATGTGCACACCGATAATTTTGTTGTCTGCTTCGCCGATAAGTACTTTGCAAATACCGTTTCCACCTTCGTTTTCTGCAACAAATCGTCCTGCAAAAGCCATCGAAAGTTTCGCAACTTTGTAAGCAATGTTTTTAGCTTTGGCACTCTCTTCGGTTTCGCCTACGGCTGCCACTTCCGGATTTGTGTAAACTACGCCAGGTATTGCTATGTAACGCATAACATCTTCTTTCCCGGTCAGGTTATTTACTACAACTTCTCCTTCGCGACTTGCGGTGTGTGCAAGTAGTGAAAATCCGGTAACGTCGCCTGCAGCATAAACGTTAGGTACGTTGGTACGCATTTTTTCATCAACTACTATACCGCCACGGTGTAGTTCCACGCCAATATTTTCTAAACCTAAACCTTTTGTTACGGCACGTCGTCCAACGCTCAATAGAATTTTTTCGCCTTCAACGGTATGTGTTTCGCCATCTTTTTCAAAAATAACTTTATTGCCGTCTATTTGCACAACTTTGGCATTCAGATTAAACTCGATACCTTTTTTAGCGTAAAAATCGAGCAACATATTGGAGATTTCCAAATCGTTGTTTCCCAAAATCTGTGGTAACATCTCAATAACAGTAACTTTTGAGCCTAAGCTGTTGTAGAAACTGGCAAACTCCATTCCGATAACTCCACCGCCAATAACAACAAGCGATTGTGGTTGCTCTTTCATTGCCAAAATTTCGCGATTGGTAAGAATTACATCGCCTGCTTCTTTCAATCCGGGAATTGGCGGGACAGATGCTTCCGAACCGGTACAAATCAAAAGGTTTTTACCAAAATAGCTTTCGCCGTTGCAAGAAACTTCAATACCTTTTTCGCTTTTGCTTACGATTGTAGCTTCGCCTTCAATAACGTTCACATTATTGTTTTTCATTTTAGCTTTGATTCCCGCAACTAATTTGCGAACAACCTTATTTTTGCGAGCCACTATTTTATTGTATTCAAAGCTCACATTTTCGGCAGAAACACCGTATTTGTCGGCATGTAGTGCATTTTCATAAGTTTTTGCGCTGTAAAGCAATGTTTTAGTTGGGATACAGCCTTCGTTGAGGCAAACACCGCCTAAATTGTTCTTCTCAAATAGAGTTACGCTAAGTCCTTTGTGTCCTGCACGTTCAGCAGCAACATATCCGGCTGGACCTCCACCGATAATAATTAAGTCTATCATATTTTTTCTATTTATATATTGTGTTGTTTTATATCTGTTTTTTTAGAATCAAGTCTGTTTTTTTTGATAGTTCTGAGTAATGAGTTACGAGTCGTGAGCTATTAGTTATTATAGCTAACAGCCAATTCTGCCCTTTGTCAATGAAAAAAACAATCAACCGTACTACTTTTTTACTGATAAATCTTCGGCTTCTACAAAAATAAT
>CAYFUW010000020.1:0-27470 GCA_964346495.1 uncultured Dysgonomonadaceae bacterium | reverse complement strand
TGATACAAAATAACTTACAAAGATAATTCTTTTCTAAAGTTATCTTGAACCTAAAGTTTTATCTTAAAAAAAAGATTAAAAAAAAATGCTTATTTTGCAATTACAATTTTCTCAACTGAACGTTTACTATCGTTAGATACAACTACCAGGTAGTAAACTCCATTACTCAAGGTAGAAACGTTGATTTGATTGTTAACCATTCCAACTTTTACTGCTTGACCAAGTGAGTTATACATAACTACATCTTTTATGTTTTCAGCTTGTACGTTTAGTACTTCTGTTGCAGGGTTTGGATAGACTCTTAATCCTGTAACACCACCTACTACATCGTTGATACCTGTCGGCATACAGTTATTTATAAATGTATATATAACTCCATTAATCAAAGCACTTCCGTTTCCTTGTTTGTGTTCATAAATAACATTTCCGTATGAATCAGTGATTATGAAGCTACACTCAGCATCATAGCTACCTTTTTTCCATGTTAATGTTACTTCAGTACCCGATCCAACAGTCAGAACTTGCTCAAAAGCAGTTTGTCCTTGTTCCACCGTCATAGTAACAGGAGCTGAACCATCATTGAATGATACCGTCAATGCTGCACCGTTCCAACCATCAGTATATCCATCTTTCAATTTGAAAGTCAAATCACATTCGTTAGCCAAGTTAAATTCAGATTCTGAAGTGTATGCTCCTGCATCGCCAGTAACTGTTGCTTTGAACGGTATTGGTTGATCTACAGCAACATCACCAAATTCAATTTTGAATTTAGCCGATGCTATTCCGTCAACAGCCATGTTTCCAAGAGAGTTAGAAACATTTGTAATAGTAACATTAGGAGTAGTTGTAGTTAATGCTACCGATGCGTTAGATATTGCAAAACCTCCATTATTTTTGAAGTTTACTGTTATTTCTTGTTCAGAATTTGCTGCAAAAGATCCTTCCCAATTATGACTGGTATATTCAATAACAGGTTTTTTAGCAACAAGAGAGAATTTACCTTCCCATGTTGTTTTAGCATTATCTGAAGCTGTAAATGTGAATTCAATAACTTCATCATTTTCGACATCTTTAGATGTAGTTAAACTAAATCCTGAAACAGTAACTGTTTGATCTACACCAACTGGACTTGTTGTTGTAATTGTTGCTGTATTAATAGTTACTTTCGGATTAGTTGTTACTATTTTTACAGTTACATTACCGGATGTTGCATCTTGACCAATATTTTTTAGTTTAAGAGATAAACCTGTATTTTCATTATAAGCCAAAATTCCGTCTCCGTCAAGAGTAACTCCGCCTTCTGTAGGCATTACCAAGTATGCACCTTCAGCAGCACTAGGTGTTATCTCAGTTATATATGGGATATGATTAAAACCTGTAACTGTAAGAGTAATAGGATCAGGTGATGTAACAGGGTCAAAGTCTAAAGCAACCTCACCATTTTCAACCACACCTGTTGCCAATAATTCGCCATCTCTTGAAAGAGTGGCTCTGGCTCCGTTAACTGTAGTATTAACCACAAATGGTTGATCTAAACCGATAAAAATAACATCCGGGTGTGTAGCTTGCAACTGTGCAGGCATTGCTGTACGTACCATTACAGATGGGTCACCAAAAACAACCCAAGTCTCAGCAGTTTCAGGTCCAAGGCCAGTAGGATATTTCTCAAGCATTTTCATTACACCACTATTTGACAATCCGGCAAATGTACGTTTAATGTTATTTTCATAAGACTCTGTCAAAACATCAACCATTTCGTCTTGAGCATGCATTGGTTGATTCCATGCCTGGTTAATAGTAGCCATTAGAGTGGCAAGAGCACCAGTTGGTCCATTTGCATTAGAAGCACGTGTCCAAGCTTCAGCAAAGCAAGTCTTACCTACAAACTCGCCGTTAACACAAGCAACAGACCAGATAAAGGGCCATTTATGATTGTTTGTTAGTTGATTGATATGAGTGTTTGAAAAGCCTGTTGTGCCCCATGAAGTAGTAGAACCATGTCCACAATAGTTCATGATAGTAACACCACTATTTACATCATTAGAAACCATAGCTGCAGTAGGCCATCCGGGGGCATCTACTCCACCTTGAGAACCTTCATAAAGTTCAGAAACTGCTGTATATGTAAAATCCATTAGTTTGGTTCTGATATTTCTCATGTGTTGATAATCGTACTCACCATTATCACCGGGACCTTCTTGAGAAGCAATACCTACACCTTTTGAGAACCAATCGGTATCTGTATTAGGATTTTTTTCGTACTCAATAGTACGGTTTACCATAGTTTCAACGTGAGCAACTGTTTCTACAGAGAAGCGTCCTACCAAAAATTCAGGATAGCGGTCGTTTCCTGTAATATATGCATATTTAATATCAGAATGTCCATAACTTCCAACCATAGGCGGTATGTGTTGGCTATCACCTACGAAAAGTACGAACGCATTGTTGTTTGTTTCATAATAAGTTTTCAAGTATTGTTGGATTTGGGTAGCAGTTGTACCAACTTCATTCAAGTTAACCAACTCTGTTTCATAACCAATACTGTTTTTCCACTCTACGAAAGGAGCCATTGCATCGATAAATTGAGCATGACTAATAACTAACATTTTTCCATATTCAACGATAGGCTCATATTTTGCAAAGTTGTTATTGTAGTTAATAAACAAGTCTTTGTACATGTTCATAAACTCAGCATCAACTCTCTCAGTAGCACCTGCTACTTTAGCATTAGTGTAGTTCACACCGTCAGCTTTCACTTCTACAGTCATCTCATGATATACACGCAAAGTTTTTGTTGCTGCGTTGTAAACAAATGGTTGAATAGTCAAAACTTGACCGCGAACATCTCTAAAGATAAATGGCTCTTGCATGAGAGCTTGTGTTGCAGGGAAAAATTCATCTTTTTGATATTGGTCACCATAGGTGTAAGGAATAGACGATGGTGTAACATCGCGTTTAAGATCACCTTTTGAAGGTGCTACCAAAATATTTTCATAATCTGTGTACTCAGAAGACAAAACCTTAACAACCATGTTGGCTTTGTCGGGAATCATCAACGAAGTAGTAACATAAGGTAACTGAGGACTACCTTTTTCAAGCGTAGCAGCAGCACCAGGCACGCTTATCAAAACCGCTTCTCCTTTGGGAGTAGCAACATTCTCGGTAAAAAAACCGTTCACGGTAAACTTAATAACCGATTGGTTATCAGTTCCCGACACTAACGTAACCACCGGTTTAGATGGCGACGCATTGCCAAAACCAACCCATTTTTGAGTTGATGCAAACATATTGCCCACAAACAGAGCAATAATCAGGAAAGTTAAAGAAATTTTTCTCATTAAATTAATATATTAAATTATAGAAATGATTTATAGTTTGTTGTTATGCGAGATTTATTATGTCATATAATTCTACATTTCAATTAAAAATAATAACACAATGCAGTCACAACACAACAAACTATCCAAAATATGAAATGCAAAGTTAATAATAATATAAAATAAACAATATTCTTTCGTTTGAAAATTGATGATTTAACTCGATTTACGTTAATTGCAATTTTTTTTTGAAATTTAAGGTTGTTTTTCCGGGTTTATTTAAATAAAAAAACCACCATATATCGAACATCTGTTCTGAATATAAGGTGGTTTTGAAATTATATCTGCTTAAAGCAGATTTTGTAACTTTTCGGGTGTTAACTCTAAAGCAGTTATCACTCCGTTTTCATCCAATAAGTAGCTTTTGAATTCTCCTTTCAATCTGAAGTTTTTATAAATCTCTGATTGAGTGCCCTTCACTTCACAAAATTGGTTTTCTAACTCAATATTATCAAGTTGAAGAGTTTTTTCGAAAACGTTTTGGTTTTCATCTAAAGAGATGGACACCAATGTTACATCAGGATAATTTTCCTTCAAAAAGTTGTGTAACTGTACGTTTTTCGCTCTCGAAGCCGCATCGTATGCAGCCCAAAAATTCAACACCACTTTTTTCCCTTTGTAATCGTCCAAATCAAATTGATTTTCATTACTACTGAAAGTAAAATTTGGCAGCTGTTCGCCCGGATAATATCCAACGGAAGCATCTTTCTTCGTGGTAGAACCGGAAGTAAAAATCAGCAAAACGATTACAGTCAGGTAAAAGTTTACATACTTCATAAAAAATGTTTTAGTTAATACTAATTTTATTCTTTCTCGCTTGAAGAATAAAAGCAAAAACAACATCATTATCAGGCTATTGTTTTGCGGGTGCAAAAGTAATTTACTTTTTTGGAACTGTAAACTTTTAGCTCACAAACTTTCCCTCTAAATGCTAAATAGTGTTAATTTAAGCCGCCAACACGCTATCAGCCAACATATTGTCAAAATGCATTACTGAAGAAATTTTCCACACTTTCTACTGAAGTATCCTTTAAAATCACCTTTTTGTTCTTATTTAATAGGTAAATAGTGGGCATAAATCGCAAATCGTACAACTTTTCTTTAGTGATTGTCATATCTTTATCGTAAGCATTCAACCAGTTAGCAGGTAGCTGCGGTAAGTGATTTTTCCATTCCTGCAAATCATCATCCGGATAGACGGTCAGAACTGTAATCATAGTTCTTGTTGGCGAGTTGTATGAAAACACTTTCTGTATCACTGAAGATGTTTGTAACTGATTTACAACGTGGTTACAAGTTGGACAGCTTGGATTAACAAATAATATCAGCAGATAATCACTCTTTATACTATACATCGAAGCTGACCGGTTTGTAGATAATGTATAGATAAAATCAACAGCATTTTGATTTGGTCGGTTTTTCATCGACATCTCCATCTGAAATTGATATTTTTGTTTTTCCACTTCATCTAAAGATTGAGATTTAGCCAAACGCTTTAGTACATAGAGATAATCCTCTTCATTTCGAAACGGAGACTGCTCTTCATATAAATATTTTTCAAAAAGAGATGCAAAATGTTTATACGTTGATTTTTTCTTTGATGCTTTTGACAGCATGTATTCCAAAGACTTTTCGGAATATTCCGACGATACGTAATTTAATATATTGATATAATCGACAAATGCCTGCTCTGTAATTTCGGGACGTTGCACAAGTATTGAATCGGTAAAATCAAATCTATCCCAATAGTGCATCACAAGATATTGCGCTCTTAGATCAGAATCTGTAATTTCCGAAGGTATATTTGGAAGCATAAAAGTATCCTTCACTATCGTGTTTTCTTGCGCAGCCTTGCTCACTTTCGAAATATCAGTCTGTGTTTTCTTGCCCGAAAAACAGGATAAACTAATCGTAATCAACAATGTAAAAAATAGAATTTGTAATACTTGCTTGCTCATATCTATTGGTTTTCTTATCAGACAAATAATTATTCAAACGTAAAAATATAAAATATTTATGTATGGACTGCTCTTATTTAAGATATAATTTAAACAAAACGATTTTTTTTGTACATTTGTAATCTATCTTTAGAAAAAAATAGGAAATGGATAATTATATTGTTTCGGCACGTAAATACAGACCTACTACCTTTAAAAGTGTAGTCGGACAAGATGCGTTAATTACTACTCTGCGAAATGCCATATCGGGAAATAAACTGGCTCATGCCTATCTGTTTTCCGGACCGCGTGGCGTTGGGAAAACCACTTGTGCCAGAATATTCGCCAAAACAATTAATTGTCTTTCCCCAACTGAAGAGCACGATGCTTGCAACAAATGCGAATCTTGCGTAGCTTTTAACGAACAACGTTCATACAATATCCACGAGTTGGATGCTGCATCAAACAATGGTGTTGACGATATTCGCAGTTTGATTGACCAGGTCCGTATTCCGCCACAGATAGGAAAATATAAAGTATATATTATCGATGAGGTTCACATGCTTTCGCAAGCAGCTTTTAACTCGTTTTTGAAAACGCTGGAAGAGCCACCGGCACACGCCATATTTGTTTTAGCAACAACCGAAAAGCATAAAATCATACCGACTATTCTATCCCGTTGTCAGGTGTACGATTTCAACCGAATTAGTATTTCAGATATAGTGAATCATCTGATTTACGTTGCTGAAGAAGAAAATATTAAGGTAGAGCCTGAAGCGCTAAATATTATCGCACAAAAAGCTGATGGCGGTATGCGCGATGCACTCTCAATTTTCGACCAATCGGTTAGCTACACGGCAGGAAATGTTACTTATAGTGCGGTGATCGAACATCTGAACGTGTTGGATTACGAATATTTCTTCAAAATCACCCATGCTATTCTAAAAAATGATGTGGTAAACTGTCTGCTTACACTAAACGATATTTTAAATAGAGGATTTGAAGGACAATACTTTATAAGCGGACTAACTTCCCATTTCAGAGATATTTTGGTGTGCAAAGATGTAGCCACCGCTTCACTTTTTGAAGTTGGCGCTTCAATTCGCGAGAAATATATAGAGACAGCCAAATATTGCAGCAACGACTTCTTGTATAAGGCAATAGAAATATCAAACGAGTGTGATTTGAACTACAGATTGAGCAAAAACAAACGTCTTTTGATTGAACTCACTCTAATAAAACTTTGTCAATTATCGGAAAATCCGCAAAAGGATATAGTTGAAGAAAAAACAAAAATTAAACCGATAGAAGTTTCTACACCTGAAAGAAGAGAGACAAAACCGGAAGTGCAAAAAACTCCTGTAAATGAAGAAAAAAAGGCAATCGAAAAGACTCCGGAAAAGATAGAAGAGAAAAAAGAGCCTGAGAAAAAGACAGAAGATAACTCTATTGAAAAACCTGCTGTAGATACTCCCAAAACAGAAGAAGAAAAGGTTGTTCCACAAAAAACAGCCGAAACAAAAACTACGTCAGCCAAAGGGTTAGGATTGGGTGTTTCGTTATCGTCATTCAGCAAAAAAGAAGAGATTGTAGAAAACAAAGTTGAAGAAGAGGTAAAGCAATACAACAACGATTTCTCTCAGGAAGAGCTGCTTAAAGCATGGGATGAGTATATTGATGGACTTGAAGAGGAAAAGCTTCTCAAGAATGCAATGTCTATATACAAACCTAAAAAACAGAGCGATAATATTATCAAAATAGAAGTTGGAAACGAAATCAATAAAAATTATTTCGAAGAGAACAGCCTGTCTATCATGACTTTCCTTCGCAAAAAACTCTCGAACGATTATTTAACGATGGACATTGAAATTGTTGAAGCTAAACTCACCCAAAAAGCGATGACTTCGAGAGATATGTTTGAGGAGTTGGCGAAACAAAATCCTTCGTTGCGAAAGCTGACTGATGAATTTGGATTGGAACTTAGATAATTGCCCGATAACTTCATGAAGAAATATTACTTTTTGCTCGCTTTATGTTTTATGAAACTAGTTTCATGCACAACCGACGTGAAACAAGAAAAAAGCGAGGAAGTAAAACCCGACATTTCTCACCAAGCCGATATTATCAAAAACGATACAATTATAGATTGCAACTACACTTTTGAAGAGGCAATTGCAGGGACAAAAGCACCACAGCACATAATAGATGAACTGGTTCTATTTGATGTAATATATTTGTCAATCGACGAAAAAATTCACAAAGGACAAATCCTTACCAACAAAAAAATCGCCGCTGATATTCAGCACATGTTCACCTTTATGCTTGATAACGAATTTGTAATCGAAAAAGCTATTCCAATAGTGCATTACAATTGGAACGACAGTCTTTCGATGGACGATAACAATACCTACAGTTTTTGCTACCGAAATACTTCCTACTCTAAGCATGCCAAAGGAATGGCAATCGATATTAATCCGCGATTCAATCCGCTTCGCTGGAAAAATATTGACCGACCAAACCAACCTAAAAATGCAGTTTTAGATACAACTGTGAATGGCACACTACATCCCGAACATATTGTCGTAAAAGAGTTTAAGCGATTGGGATTTCGTTGGGGACATCACTTCTCGAAATATTGGGACGATCACCATTTCGATAAAAAATAAAAAACGACTACTAACACAAGTAGTCGTTTTTTTGAAAAATTATATGCAATTTAAAAGTATAGTATATTATTGGTTTTCAATAGAAAATTCTCTAAGTCGCTAATTCTTTTTTACTCGTCCATTCTATTCTTTTCTCCAAGCCACTTAGTCACCCTGTCTCCAATTCTCATTATTTCCCTTGCTTAACAGAGCCTACACCATCTTTATTAAGTGCTTTTATATTTGGCTCTCCATAATAGACAACGCTTCCAACTCCGGTACTATAAAGTTCTATAGTTTTTGAAGCGTAGCATTTAACGTTTCCTACTCCGTTTGAGTTAACAATCACATCTTCAGCAAGAAAATCACGCACATCGATATTTCCAACACCATTAGACTCGTATTCTGCAAATTGTCCTTTACCTTTCAGCTGAACATTGCCTACACCGTCAGATTCAACTGTCAAGCGGTTACACTCGAGTTGCGATGCAGAAACATGACCAACTCCATCGGAATCGATATGAAGGTTTTCCGTTTTCACAACTCCGTCAAGAGTGATATTACCAACTCCGTCGGAATCAATTCTGTAAAGATTTGGCGAACTCACTTTAATTGTAAGTTTTGCACCTTTATTTCTGAATTTTATTTTTGTATTTTCCTTCATCGAAATCTTTAACTCATCACCATCAACACTAATAATCAATCTGTTTACCATTTCTTAGTCACCTTCGGCTGTTACACTTGTGCGATTTGATTGTGTAAAAACGATGTTACCAACTATACCTGACTCTATAGCAGAAAAGTTGCCTACATTATACTTTTTGGTAATTATACGACTATCTGATTTAGTAGTTGCTGTGCGATTTTGCGTGCAAGCTGTATTCAACCCTACAAATGCCACCATGGCAATAATTAGTAATAATGTTCTTTTTGTTTTCATATTTTTTAATTGTTTATTTATTAATAGTTATTCTTATAACATTGTTGTACCTGTAGTGTTTTTTATAAAAATTAGTGCATCATAAGAAGTCTGTGGAATCTTTTTAACATAACGACTTATGTAAGCGGCACCAATTTCATGACAAAACTGACTAGAGTTGAAATAATTGAAAACTGTTTTATCCATATTATTTTTATTTAGAGAAAGGAAATAACAGTCTCCATACACGTTTGCTCTATTCAATAAATACGGTAAAGTGTTGCTTTCGGGAGCTGACACACTAAACTCTTTGATACCTTTTTTATATTCAATTGCCGTGAAATTTCCTTCGTAAAACTCAAAACCGATATTAAAATAGCTTTCTCCCAAATCTCTTTTTAACAAATATCCCATGAGACTTTCTTTCGACTCCATATTTATATTATGAAATCCGTCATCTGTGGTATAGTTGAAAAACTCTTGCATTAAGTATTCGTCAGAAGTAACATGTCCGTTGTGTGCCCAAATAATCAATTTGTTGTTTTCTCCTTGAATTTCAGATAATAATTTTATATTTTCAACATTAGTTTCGGCTCTTACTTTAGAAACAGGAAACATCAAACTGTGCTTCAACATTTCTACATTTCCAGCAAAGGTGTTTAGACGCATTTTCTCAATCAAATATTCTTGTCTAGATGATTTTTGAATATATTTTTCTTTGTTGTCTTCGAGTATTTGCTTTAGTTTTTCCAAAGACTCATCGTATTTTTCAATTCGATAAGGAGTGAAAACATTATATTCGTAGATGTAAATTTCTGCCATAAAATCGAAAATCGGTCTTACAACTTCATGATAATTATCTTCCACTTTTTTAAAATATTCGAATATTTGATAAGTATTGTCTCCTGTAACTTGACAATCAAAGCCATAAAAAGCTATTTTTTTTATTTTCGGGTTGTTCCAAGTTGTAATCTTTTAACCAAACAATGAAATCTTTTATCTCCTCTGTCTGATGCCACCACCAAGCATTTCTTAGCAAATCATCAATGTTGCCCACTCCTGTTTTTACAAAGTTGTTAATATGCAAACCCACATCAATAGGCATTTCCATTGCAATAGCGGTACAATTCGAGTTTTCTACTAAATAATGAATTAATTGATGTTTGATTTGAAAGAACTCCTTAGTTCCATGTGTACCATCACCTAAGGCTATAATTTTTTTATTTTCAAATAATGAATTTATGATATTGAAGTTTTGAAAAAGTATATTTGGTTTCGAAATTTGTAATGGAATAGCATTATTTGAAATCCAATTTGATATTTTAGTCGTATCAACAGCTTCTCTTTGAGATAAACTAGCTATCGTTCCGGCTAATAAGGATTTAGTAATTGTTATAAAAACAAATGTGATAATAATTGACCGCTTCATGTTTTTGAGTTTATTCTGTTTATTTATAATTAGACGAACAACATACCGTTTTCGTTACAAAAAATCAGTTATTTAACATTTCTAATATTTTCAAACGGAAAGCGTATTCGTATTTTGCTTGTGCCTGTTCGCTCAAAACTTGTGTCAGATTGCTTTTTGCCTGAAAAAGTTCATAAGCATTAGCACGACCGTTATCGAATTTCTCTTGTGCAAATCGAAACGCCTCTTTTCCCGATATTTCCGATTTTTGTGTAGCTTTCCACTTACTTTGAGCACCTACGGCATTGTGATATGCCTGTTCGATACGTTTTCGAAGTTCTATTTTCACCTTATCCATTTCAATGCGGTTGTTTTCTACGGCAAGTTCGGCAGAACGGATATTGTTGCGAGTTTGAAACCTGTTGAAAATTGGAATACGTAAGCTGAACCCCAACGTGTTGCTCATATTGTTTCGTAATTGTGAACCAAATGGGTCGTTTTCTCGTCCGCTCATTTTATAATATCCGGTTCCGAAATTGGCTCCGAACGACAACGATGGATAGAGTTGCGATTTTGCCATAAGCACCTCTTTCTCGCTACTTTGTAAACGATATTCCGAAGAACGAATTTCGGGACGAACCATCAACGCTTGTTGGTAAACATCTGTTGGCGATAACAACATTTCGTCACTGATTATTTGTTCAACAGGCGGCGTTACAACATCAAGTTGCGAGAAATCTTCAAGTTCCATTATTTGAGCCAAATCGAGCAATGCCAGTTTCAAATTGCTTTCGGCTTGTACCTTGTTTTGCTCTTCACGTGCACGTTGCGCTTCCAATTCATAAATTTCGCCTTGTGCCATTTTTCCGCTTTTAATAAGCTCGTTGCGACGACGAATATTTTCATCAGTCAGAGCGAGTTGTTCGTTGGCGATTTGCAAAAGCTCTTTTTGAAGCAAAACTTGTAGAAAAGCGGTTGCCACGCTCATTTCAATATCGTCTTTAAACTTTTCAACATCGGCTTCCGCCGCACTCAAATCGGCACGTTTTGCATCGATATTATGTTTCATCCGCAACCCATCGAAAAGCGTAATATCTGCTCCTATTCCGAACGAAGTTTGTGCCGAATTGGTGTTTTGATACGTATTGTCAAGCCCGATAGAACGACCGAACGTGAAGTTTTGTCCTGCTTGCGCGTTGAGATTAGGCAACAGATCGCTTCGTGCTTGCGAGTACGCAATTTCGCGTTGTGCTTTGTTTAGTTCCTGCTGTTTTATCGTGCGATTATTTTGCAACGCTATGTTTATACACTCTTCAAGGGTGTACTGCTGCGCCATTCCTGATAAGGAAAGGGAAAGCAAGAGTGTGATTATTATTGTTGGTTTCATATTTTTTTGATTATTTCTTCCCGCAACTCTCCCCTTATTTAAGGGAAGTATCCCGTGAAACGGGAGGAGGGGTTATTAGTTAATTATTGAACTATATTATTTTCTGCTTGTTATCCTTTAATGATAGACAAGAATAAGAAAAATCTAAAAGAGTATCGCCGAGAGTTGAGAAAGAAAATGACACCGGCAGAAATTGCTCTTTGGCAAATGTTGCGTAATCGTCAATTAGATGGTGTTCGTTTCTTTCGTCAATACAGCATAGATAATTATATTCTTGATTTTTATTCTCCTAAATTTTTTCTCGCTATTGAGTTAGATGGTGATTATCATTTTGACAGTTATCAAATCGAACAAGATAAAAAACGCACGCAATATCTTTTAGAAAAAGGAATTCGAGTTTTACGATTTGAAAATTTTGAAGTATTTGAATATCCTCAACGTACATTAGACGAGATTCGCAAATATCTGTATAACGATGAAACTCCTGATAATTTATTGATAGATATTTAACCCCTCCGCTTCGCTCGTCCCCTTAAAATAAGGGGACAGTTGTTGCGTACAAATACAATCGTAAATTCAGATTGTCTTTACTCCTTGTTCTTTACTCTTTGCTCTAAACTACTTTTTCTTCTCAATCACCTCATTCCCACGAACTTTATCGTTCAATTTCAATCCGTCGATAATTTCGATATTGATACCGTCTGAAAGTCCTACGGACACATGTTTACGGTTGAATTCCTGTGGATTTTCGTTTTTTACTATGTAAACAAATGACGAGTCGTTACTAAATTCGATGCATGTTTCGGGAAGCATCATCACATCAGTTTTTTTGTCCAAAACAATATCGGCATTCGCACTATATCCGGCACGGATAAATACATCTGTTGGCATATCCATTTTAGCTTTCATCTCGAACAGAATGGCTCCGCTCTCTTCGGTAGCTTTTGGCGAAACATATTCCAACATTGCTGGAATCTTCTTATCCTGAATAGCACCTATCGTAATCTCCATAGGCATTCCCGTTGAAAGCTTGCCGACTTCGGTTTCATCAATTTTACCCACAAAAAGCATATCATTCAGGTTGGCGATGGAAGCAACTGTGGTTCCGTCGTTGAAGTTGTTGGTTTGGATAACCGAGTTTCCCACTTTTACCGGAATATCCAAAATAGTTCCGCTCACCGTGGCACGCACCAATGTGTTGCTAGATTTTTGTGTGCTTTTTGTCATTCCTGTTTTAACCAAACTCAAGTTGTCCGTGGCAGCTTGAAGTTCCTCTTGGTCGTTTTTATATTGAAGTTGCACCTTATCAAACTCCTCTTTCGATATAACCCGATTTTCATAAAGTTTTCGATCACGTTCGTAATTTATCCTGCTTTGCTCCGCGGCAAGTTGAGCTCGCGAAACGCGCGATTCAGCACCGCTCAGATTTACCATATCGGGCACAACCTGAATTTTCGCGATAATATCGCCTGCCACAACCACATCGCCAGCCTCTTTATACACTTCGGAAACGATACCCGACATTTGCGGTTTAATAAGAATTTCGTTACGTGGCTCCACCTTTCCGGTTGCTACCGTCTTCTTCTCGATATTGCCTCTTGTAACGGTTTCAATTTGATACGTTTTTTGTACCGGACGCGATTTCTTATATAGAAACACAAATGTTCCGATAACCAATAGTCCTAAAAGGGCTAATCCTGCAATTTTTAGTACTTTTTTCATTGTTATTTTTGCTTTTATTGTTTGTTTCTTATTGATAATTTTTTTTGCTCCATTTCTAATTACTCGAAACTCAGAACTCGTAACTCGTAACTCGAAACTACTTACTCTTCAGCAATTGCCTCCACCGGTTTTATCATCATTGCTCGTTGAGCAGGAATCAATCCTGCCAGCAACCCGATAACAATTAGAATTATAAGCGAGCCTACCGCCATTGTAAAGCTGATTTGCGGGTCTTTAAAGAATTGGTCGCCTTGACTTAATGTTACTCCAACTGCCGAAAGCAAACCTACACCCAGCACGATTCCGCCAATTCCTGCCAAAACAGTCAGTACAACAGTTTCACTAAGAATTTGTCCGATAATATTATTCGGTGTTGCTCCCAATGCCCGACGAATACCTATCTCTTTGGTGCGTTCGCGCACGGTAACAAGCATAATATTGCTCACACCGATAGCTCCGGCGAAAAGCGTGCCGAGACCAACAATCCAAATCAGCGCACCAATTCCGATACCTAAGTAGTTGAACATTTTAAACTGCTCTTCGATGTTCATACTGAAAACCGCCTCTTTATCGTCAGGTGAAATTTGGTGTTGCTGTTTCAATATTTCTACAATTTTATCTTGAACACCTTTCACAGCAACACCCGGCTTGGCTGTAGCTGCCAGAAAGTGAATTATATTACCTTGATTAAATGCTTGTTGCATAGTTGTAAACGGTAACACGACGGTTTCGGCTGTATTTCCACCAATGTTTACACCCGATGTACTTCTTGCCACTCCGATAACCTGAAAATAGATTCCGTTTACGCGAATCTGTTTTCCTACCGGATCTTCGCCGTGAAAAAGCACTTCATACACTCTCTCGCCTATAACACACACTTTGCGTTTTTCGGCAATATCTATATCGTTTACATATCTTCCGTACAACATTTTACTTTTTTCAATCAGATCGTATTCGGGATAACATCCTTTTACCAAATACGAACCTCCTTTATCACCTCGCGCCACATTTTTACTACTACCATCACCACCTCCAAAAAGCACAGGCGACATATATTGCAACTCTTCAACTCTCTGACGAATAATAGGCAGATCGCTGTTGGTCATATTCCAGACACGCCCTTTTCTGAAACCTTTGTATGGCTCCGTTGTACGATTTGCAGAAAAAAACACCGAATTGGTTGCAAATCCGTCAATTTGTGAAAAAATCCCTTTTTCCAAAGCATTACCTGCGCCAACCATAAGCACGAGCATAAATATTCCCCAGAAAACGCCGAATGCCGTGAGAAAACTGCGCGATTTGTTGCTTGTAATGGTAATCCATATCTCTTGCCAGCGGTCGATATCGAAAGCCAATCTGAACCTACTCCAAAAAGTGGATTTCTTAAATTGTGGCTGACTAATTATCTCTTTTTTCATCTTAAATTATAGCTTTTAGCCGTTGGCTGTTAGCCTTTGGCAGTGGCAATGAGTTTTAATTAACTCTTTTGCCTATAATTGTTTACTTCTTAACTTAACTTTTGTAACTCGAAACTCGAAACTATTCCTGCTTCATCGCCTCTATCGGCTTTATTTTTACAGCTTTTCTCGCGGGCAGATAACCTGCAATAACTCCCGAAATAATCAACAGAATAGTTGCAAAAACAGCGTATCCGATATTTACGGTAGGATTTTTAAATACCGACATCTGCATACCGCCGTCAGAACTTTGCGCAGCATTTGCCGACTGCTCCATAATAAAATTGACCGTTTCTGTTAGTCCAATTCCTAAAAACATCCCTATATATCCAAAAATGGCAGTTATAATAATGGATTCAAGAATAATAGATTTCAATATAGATGCTGGCGGTGCTCCAATAGCTTTGCGAATACCGATTTCACGTGTGCGCTCTTTTACCGACACCAGCATAATGTTGCTGACACCTACAATTCCGGCAATTAGAGTCAATATTCCTATAATGGTTACGAATAAATTGATACCACCAAAAATTTTTATTGTTTCGATATAATCCGCTTGAGAATTGTTAATCCAAAGTGCCTGAGTATCATCGGGATTAAAGCTAAGCCTACGCCCCAAAAGATTACGCAATGATTTATTGAAACTTTCGTTTTCGGCACTCGTTTCAAGTCCATCCACCGTGAAAGTGAGTTGATAGAATTTTTTATCGGGATTAAAAACTGCTTGCGATGTAGAAAACGGTATATAGGCATTTGGTCCTCCCCACTGCTCTTTTTTAGAGTTTACGCCGATAACTTTAAACATCAATTGCCCAACCTTTACATATTCGCCAATTGGCGATTTGTCTTTAAAAAGCACCTCTGCCATTTTTTTGTCTAAAACTATCACTTTGCTTTTCTGATTGAAGTCTAACTGATTAATAAATCGTCCTGAGCCGGGTTCAAAAATCAGTTTTTCTATCTCGGCATAACTCGGCATAACTCCTCGCACTTGATATGAACCATATTCTGCACCGTAAGAGATGTTTTGGGTTTTGTCAGAACGAGCGGTAACCAAACGGCTTGCATCTATTTCCTCTTCCACAGCCGATACTTCTTGCTCTGAAAACTTGATATCTCGTCCCGATTTCAATCCCTGATATGGCATCGATGTGGTTCCTGCCCAAAGATTGATACGGTTTGTGGCACGCTGTTCAAAATTAGATGTTACACCATTTCTCAAACCATTACCCGCACCCAACAATATTATTAGGATAAAAATCCCCCACGAAACCGATAGTCCGGTAAGTGTGGTACGCAGTTTGTTTTTGCGCAGGGTTGTAAATATTTCTTGTAATAAATTCATTTTGGCTTTTAGCTAATTTATATTTGTTCTAATAAAATCTTTGTGTACTTAGTGCTTTACTTTGCGTGCTTTGCGGTTTTAATATTTAACCACAAAGGACACTAAGTTTTCGCAAAGACTGTTTTCAATCATATCATATTGTTTATAATCAATTGTGCTATCTTGCTAAAGGCTAATAGCCAGGCTCTAAAAGCCAGACTCAATCATTCCATCTTTCAATCGGATAATTCGATTTGTAGCATCAGCCACCGATTGTTCGTGAGTTACAATAATGGTAGTAATGCCTTGTCTGTTCAAATCAGAAAGTACATCCATAACCTCGATAGTGGTTTGACTGTCTAACGCTCCTGTCGGCTCATCGGCAAGAATTATTTTCGGGTTCGAAATCATTGCACGGGCAATGGCTACACGCTGTTTTTGTCCGCCCGAAAGTTCGTTAGGCATGTGATGTGCCCAATCTTTCAATCCCATTCTGTCGAGATGCTCCATTGCAATTATATTGCGCTGTTTTCGACTCACATTTTTGTAATAGAGCGGTAACGCGACATTTTCCAACGCGTTTTTGAAATTGATAAGGTTGAACGATTGAAATACAAACCCAATCATTTCGTTGCGATATTTTGCCGCCTGTTTTTCGCTCAGGTCTTTTATGAGCGTTCCGTTTAAGCGATATTCGCCCTCATCGTAGGTGTCTAATATTCCCAAAATATTGAGTAAAGTCGATTTTCCCGAACCGGATGCTCCCATAATGGAAACATATTCGCCTGCTTCAATCGTAAGAGTGATACCTTTAAGCACGTGCAGCGAAATGGCTTCGGTGTAGTAAGATTTGTGTATGTTTGTGAGAGTAATCATTTTTTCTTGACTTTTAGCTGTTAGCTATTGGCTGTTGGCTTTGTGTTGGGTTGATTTGCCGTTGTTCCAATAACCAGATTTCTTTTATTTGTTATTTTTTAATTAGACACATCTGTTGTTGATTTCGTTACAAAAATTCGGATGTTTTTGTTATTAGCTGTTGGCTTTTTGCTATTAGCTATTAGCTCTGTGTTGAGTTGATTTGCAATTTCATCAACAACATTTTATTATTTTGTTTGTTTTTTTCCTATAATTTTAATCAGTTGCACTTCCTCGCTAATAGCTAATAGCCAACGGCTAAAGGCTAACAGCCAACTCCTTGCTTATCGTTTCCATCAACTCATCCACATCAATCTCCAACATTTTTATTTTTTTGATAATCGTTGGCAGTTCCGTTTCAATAAATTCCTTCTTATACATCTTCTTCACGCTCTTTTTAGCATCGGGCGAAGCGAAAAATCCCACACCACGTTTATCGTAAATAATTTCGAGCGATTTCAGGTGGTCGTAGCTGCGCATAACCGTATTGGGATTCACGCCCAACTGCGCACCCATCTCCCTGATTGAAGGTATTCGCTCATCTTCGGCAAACTCATCGTTGAGAATTTTCTCGCAAATAGAGTCCGAAATTTGAAGGTAAATGGGCTTATGTTCATCAAAATTCATCATAATCAATATCTTTTAGTTTTCATTATACGGTATGAGCCTATCATAAAGACTATCGGCATAACTACCTCCATAAATATTCTGAATATCATGAAAGATGTTATAAAAGGATGATCGCCTTTGTAAAACTCAAATAATCCGCGATTGTTTGTGTTAATACTCATAGAGCCTGATAAGCCATCAAAATAGCCGGATGACTCTAGTGCACTTAATACAGTTACTAAAATGATAATACCTATAAGATTTACAGCCATAAGACTTGCGACTGTCTTAAGTAGTTTTCTCCTTACAAAAAGCATATTGCAAAAAAACAGTGTTTGCAAAGTAAGGAAAGAAAATAAAACTCCATCGACAGTTAACATGTTGTTAAAAAAGTCTGTAATTGCATAACCTGTTTGATATTTAGGAAATAGGACTGTCAATATCACATCGCTTCCACCGAAAAAGACCAAAACCATAAGTGGTGCGAAAATCATGCAGCCCAATTGCATTACTACAAATTTCTCCAAAACCGATGCAGGAAGCATCACCTCCGATAACCCTTTTTTAGTATGATTGTAGGAGTAGTAATAAAAGAAAGGAGAAAAAATAAAAAATGCTCCTACTATAAATGTTAACAAATAGCTTCTGAAAGAAAGAGAAGGTCCTTCTCCCGATGCTAATATATCTAATAGTAAAAACAGTATTGGCAATCCCGCTAAAACGAGAGCATTGCTTAACAACATTTTTGAGTTTTGTTGAAACGTTCTGCGAAAAAGCATCCCTACTCTATTGAATTGAAATATATTGTTGTTCATTGTGTTATATTTTTTAAATGTTATTTTTGAATATATTTTTTGATTATTCCTTTTTTTATGCTAAAAGTTGCTGTATCTGGCTTTTATGCTGCATTGTAGCGTTAAACAGAGCTTCAATATTTACTTTGCTTTCGCCCATATCTTCATTCTCCATTACACAGATATAACCACCCGGTGCAGGTTCAAAATAGAGAGCGTTAGCGGGAACAGATGAGTAAAGTCCGAAATATAGTTTTTCGGAAATTTTCTCCAATGATGCGTTCATCAGTACTGCCTTGTTATCGAGAATTATTATCGGGTCGATAAGGTTTTCCAAATCGCGTACCTGATGAGTAGAAATAATAGTGCAAGTGTTATCCGACACATATTCCACAATAATTCTACGGAAAAGTGTTTTTGAAGGAATATCCAACCCGTTGCTCGGTTCGTCCATCAACAACAAATCGGCATTTGTGGCAATAGCGAATGCGATAGCTGCTTTTTTAGTCTGTCCGTGCGATAGTTTATTAAGTTTTTTATCGCCTTCTACATCAAACTCTTTTAAGATAGTTTCGAATTTATCGTTATCGAAATTTGGATAAAACGGTGCGTTCATTTTCGCGAAATAGCGAATAGAGTAATCATTTTGGATATACTCCAAATCTTCGGGAAGATAATAGATGCGACTTAAAAACGAAGGTGTTCTGTCAAACGGATTTTCTCCAAGAACAGTACAGCTTCCATTCCAGGGTTTTTGCAGTCCGGAAATAATTTTCAAAAGAGTGGTCTTTCCCACTCCGTTTTCGCCTAATAAGCCGTAAATTTTCCCGGCTTCTAACTTCATTGATATATCGTTCAAAACTTCTTTTTTTCCGTATTTGAACGAGAGATTGTTAATTGTAATCATATTGCGTATTTTTTTATTTATTGTTATCTATATTGTTATTTAATTTACTTGTCCGACCATTTTATTAGTGCATTAGTGTAGTAGGACACCGCAAAGGTAACACTTGTTTTTATATCTCCAAATAAAAAAACCGATATTTAACATTATTTAATATACATGTTTGCTAAAAGGCATCTATCATTCTCGCTTATAATACAGATAAACAGGACAATACAAGCATATAGTAAAATTTTAAGGCATGTGTGTTTGTTCTAAAAATTGATTTTTAGTGTAATTATTAACATTGCTGTTCGATAAAAACGCCCTATCGCCTGAATAGGCGAGATTTTCATAACCGCATGCAATCCCGATGTTAATCGGGAGTAGCTTGCGGTGTTGAAGCAAAGAAATAATACTGCCTGAAAGGCAGGACTTTATATAAGTCCAACCACTTCGGGTTGAAGTGATGGGTATATATTTATGCCGTAAGCTGCGCTACGCTTGCATACGGTTATGAAAGTTTGGCTTTTCAAGCCATTTATTCCTAATAATTACTGAAATCGTTTACAATAAGCCATTTTATAGTAAAATGAAAATGTTTATCGGACAGCAATAAGTTACTAATCCGGTAGTCAATATTAGATTGGTCAATACTGTAATAAAAAACAAAATGCGTAATGCAGTCTAAAGCCACATTACGCATTATATTATATCACCTAAACAGGCGAGATTTTAAAAAAATCAGCCTTATTTTATCAACTTCTTACCCATCGGCAAAACAGTTTTTCCTGCAAGGTCATTAACAATGATGCCTGCCATCATATACCATGCGCTTAAAGCACACACAATGAGTTCGTATCCGGCTACAACATTCATTATCGGATTGCCAAAGTGTCCCAAAACCAAAAGGATAAAACCTAAAAGCAATGTGCCGAACGTAATGCTCATAGCGGTATGCACTCTGAATGATGCAACAAACATAATGGCAGTATAGAGCGTCCAACCCAACAGGTGATAACCAACTTCTTGTGCCGACGATTCGTAGATTTTGTAATGATTTAGCATCCAAATCAATCCCATTCCAATCCAGAAAGCTCCATACGATACAAAGGCACTATAACCGAAGTTATTTCCCGTCTTTTGCTCCTGAAATCCGGCAATCATCTGTGCCAAACCACCAAAAATAAATCCCATGGCAACCACAGGACCAAGTCCCATCAATCCGATATTATGAAATTGTAATAATAGCGTGGTCATTCCAAAACCTGCTAAACCAACAACGGCAGGATTTCCTAATTTTTTCTCGTTCATCTGTGTAAAATTAATTATATTAATAAATTAGGTCGCAAAGAAAAGACTATTTAGGTGATAAAAAAATTATAACCGCTACTCCATATATTTTGCAGTTCTCACACATTTTTAATATCACTCGAAAATATAACTCACTCCGCCCGTCAACCAAAAACCGGGTTGTGGAATATTGCCGAAATCGACATGCGTAGTGTTGAGTATATTGTTCAAATTGACAAAAATATTTAGATCTCCAATCGTGTAATTAGACTTCAAATCTAATAGCACAAACGGTTTGAAAGGTGTTAAAACTTCGTGTGCACTTTCAGTTTCTGTAGCGGGAATATACTTCAGATAACTTCCTGCTCGCTCCTGATAACGCATATTCCACGAGAAAGTAAGATTTTTGATGATTAGATGCTCAACACCAACAGTAAATTTATGTTTCAAATAGTTGGAAACGTAAGCCGATATAGGATTGTCCTGACTCTCGTTATCGCTTTTTTGCGTGATATACTGATAACCGATACTCAATCGGTCAACGGGTTGTCGCTCTCCCAACCAACGAGACATATTGATGCTCGCATCAACACTTGCACCGTAAGTATTCAGAGTCGCACGATTTTGAGCGTGATAAAGAGAGTCATCAGTACTAAAAATCCAATCGATAAGATTGTCGCCTTTGGTATAAAAAGCATTTAGATTGGCAGCAATAATTGGCCTGCTGTAACGCATTCCCACTTCCACCGATTGAGTATATTCGGGTGTAAGTCCGGCAAATCCGCGATGTTTTCCGGCTTTATAATACAAATCGGTAAAGGTTGGCATTCTCGTTGCTTTACTCCACGAAGTGTAGAGCGTAACGGCATCGGTTGCACGATACGAAACATTCACGGCAGGATAAAAACCGCCGGCTTTCAATGTATCGGTGAGAGCTGTATTGTAGTTGTAAAGTGCTCCGAGTGAAAGTGTCACTTTATCGAATATAAAATTGTGCTCTGCAAAAAAACTGATATTGGAACGATTGTCCCAAAAAGTGTAGTTCCCTTTTGGTTGTCGCATCGGTTTTCCCAAATTGCTGCTTAAAACACCTTCGTTTCGAAACTCACCACCGATACCGGTAATACCGAGTTTTGAAGCATATTGCATATTCAGATTGATACCATACACATCGGTTTGGTGGTAGTTTGGAGCCTTGTACCATGCAGGGATATTAGGTGTTCCCGGTCTGAACAGATGGAATTCATCGTAATGTCTGCTCCAATAGATTTGCGGAATAAATTTCAACCTTCCGCTTGTTTCTCCTTTTATCGAAAAGAAAACTCCCTGAGTATCATCGTACTGATTAGGAAATGCAGCGGCATAAAATGTGTTGGCACCAAATTTTTTATCGTTTAATCCTGCCTGAATATCGATATGAGATTTTTCGATATTGAAACGACTCTCCCAAAACAGATTGGCAATCTTGTAATCGCTGTTGGCGATATATCCGTCGGACTGCTTATATCCGGCAGAGAGAGTGTGAACCGAATGTTTTGCTTTATAAGCACCACGCACTTCGCCACTGAAAAGAGCGTGCATTCCGCCTTCTAATTTGGCAAAAGCGTTGGTCTTTTTATCTTTTTTTGTGATGATATTGACACCGCCCGAAAAGGCACCTGCTCCAAAAATAAGAGACGATGGTCCTTGAACTATTTCGATGCGTTCGATGTCGGAAAGATTGATTGGAATGTCGAGACTGTAATGTCCTGTTTGTGGATTGGAAAGGTTAACACCATTAATAAGAATTGCATTTTGGTCGAATGAGCCGCCACGAATGGTTATATCTGCTTGCACACCGTGCGGTCCGCGTTGGAGTACGTCAACTCCGGGATAGTAACTGAGTAGTTCCTGAATACTCTTGACAGGTGACTGCTCAATCTGTTCTACATAGATAACATTTACCATTTTGGACGAAAGCTTCAGCGGCAACGCAGCTTTTGAACCGGTTACTACAATTTCGTCCAACTCTTTTTCGGGAATTGAGTCCGTTTTTGTTTCAATCGCAACTTTTTCAATCGGGTTTACTGATGCTGCATGAGCACTTACCAAGGCGCAACCCGAAAGTACACCTATTGTTACAGCTTTGTGAATGCTGTTGAAAACGCTATACGATTTTCGACTAAACCGCTTAAATCGAAACGTTTTGGAGTTCATAAAAGGTTTTTTCTCGTTCATTTGATTATTAATTTAAAAAATGAAACCACAAAAATAACCTTTTTGAACCAATAAAGAGCTAAAAAAGCATTGAGTTTTTATTGAACTCCTTCTCGCATCGGAACAAATATAAAACTGCCGTGTTCGGTTTCGGTAAACTCGGTTTCACTTTCTTGCTTTATTACAATCATTTTTTGTCCACTACTTCCACCAAGCGGCAAAACCATAAGTCCGCCTATTTTGAGTTGCAGTTTTAGTTTTTCGGGTATTTTTTCGGGTGCAGCCGTAATTAATATTTTATCGAACGGCGCATATTCGGGAACTCCTTCATATCCATCGCCATAAAACAGATTTGGGTTATATCCCAACCTGTTAAGAGTCTCTTTAGCCGTAAGATAAAGTTCTTTGTAGCGCTCAATACTATACACTTCGGCACCCATTTCGCAAAGTACAGCCGCTTGATAGCCACTTCCAGTTCCTATCTCCAACACTTTCTCACCCGGTTGCAACTGCAACAACTCGCTCTGGTACGCCACCGTGAAAGGTTGCGAAATAGTCTGGTCTTTACCTATCGGCAACGGACGATCATCATAAGCGTAATGCCTTATTGTGCTATCGATAAATTCGTGACGCGGTACATTGGCAATAGCATCTAATACACGTTCATCAGAAATGCCTTTTCTTTTAAGACTTTGAGCAAGGTTTTGAGCTTCTATATTTTGGTTTTGAGAAATGTTTTCCATATTAATAACTGCTTTTTTGTTATGACTTCTACTACTATCTGACTCGCATACACTGCCAAATGCAATGCAAAGAGTCAAAATTGGGATTAAAATTGTATAACTCATTGTTTTATGATTGTTTTATGATTCTTTTATGATAAATCCAAAGATAATGAATTTGTGGTAGTTTTTAGAAGCTGTTTAAGTTTTTTTCGCTTTTCATTTCACTATTGAAATAAAAAGCGTAATTTCGTCTGTTTAAAAAGACACAAGAAACAAGACGTAAGACATTTATTTGCTATTTTCGATTTAGGATTTATTTTTGTGTTTGATTCTTGTTTGTCATTCAGAACGGAGCTTTTAACAGAGTAAAGAATCTAATAGATTTCTCACTTCGTTTGAAATGACAGAAGTTCCCGTAACACGAATATCAACCAAAAAATATCTGATGTTGCTTCCGCGCGAATCATTTCGCGTGGTATTAGCCATAGCAATGTTAAACAACCGACTTCGAAATTAGGATAAAACAAAATGAAAAAAATTATTCAATCCATACAAAAACAGTTCATCCCTGACACAAGGGTTGAAGTTTTTAATATCAGGGTTTTAAATAAGCAAAACAAAATTGTATTAAGCGGCTCAACAACCAATGTTGATGCATACAAAGAGATACTTTCGCAAGCAAAAAAAAATAATATAGATATAAAAGATTCTATTCGTTTGTTGCCCGATGCAAAGTTGGGCGAAAAAAATATGGGAATAGTTTACAATTCGATGGGAACTGTTCACTCAAAACCGCGTCGTTCATCCGAAACAATAACTCAGGTAATGTTGGGAATGCCTCTGAAAGTACTTGAAAAAAGAGATGAATGGCTACATATTCAGACGCCGGACAGATATATCGGGTGGATTAACGGCTCTGTTGAACTCGTTTCGCCTGAAACTTTAAAAGATTACAACAAACAGCCTAAAATCATTATTACTAATGTAAGTACACACTCAATCACAGAAGCAAATGATAAGTCTGATTTCGTTTCGGACTTGATAATGGGAAATATGTTGGTGCTGAAAGGCGAAAAAGGCAACTTTTATCATGTTTCATATCCCGATGGTCGCGAAGCATTTGTAAAAAAATCGGATGCAAGAAAAGTTTCCGATTGGTTAAAAGAGATTTGTCTGACAGGAGAAAGCATAGAAAATTTAAGTCGAAAATTTATGGGTGTGCCTTACGTTTGGGGCGGAACATCGCCAAAAGGTCTGGATTGCAGCGGATTTACAAAAACAGTCTATTTCAATCACGGAATAATACTTCCGCGCGATGCTTCGCAACAGGTGCTTTGCGGTAAATTAATCGACGAAAAAGGAGATTTCACCAAATGCCAAAAAGGAGATTTGGTATTTTTCGGCAAGAAAGGAACGTCTAAAAATCCAAAAGAAAAGGTTACGCACGTGGGAATCTATTTCGGCAACATGCGTTTTATTCACGCATCCGATTACGTCAGAATCAACAGTTTCGACCCTACCGATTCACTTTATGATGAGTTTAATACCAATCGTTATTTGCGAACAAAGAGAATTATCGGCGAAGTCGGCACAAACGGAATTGAGCCGATTTACGATAATGAACTTTATCAATAAACCACATCAACATGAAACTTTTTTGGACACCATACGAATTAGAATTGCGCCACACATTTACTATTTCGGGATTTTCCCGAAAAACCACACCTGTTGTACTCACAAAAATAGAGCATGATGGATTGGTTGGATACGGCGAAGCTTCATTGCCGCAATATTTAGGCGAAACACAAGCATCAGTTATCAAATTTTTAAAGAAAATAGATTTATCGCTATTTCGAGACCCGACAAACATTGACGAAATATTGGAATACATTGATAATATCGCACCGAATAACACTGCCGCTAAAGCATCGGTAGATATTGCTTTGCACGATTTGGCAGGCAAAATAATCGGGAAACCGTGGCACAAAATTCTCGGATTAAACAGAAACGACGCACCAAACACAACTTTTACAATCGGTATGGATACGGATGAAATTGTAAAAGAAAAAACGCGCGAAGCAATTGGGAAATTCAAAATCCTTAAAGTTAAGTTAGGCGGTTCTGACGATAAAAAGATGATAAAAGCTATACGTTCCGTTACTCAAATACCGTTGGCTATTGATGCAAATCAAGGTTGGCAAGACAGAGAAATGGCTTTGGATATGATTTTATGGCTACACGAACAGGGTGTTGTGATGGTTGAACAACCAATGCCGAAACACGATTTAGACAACACCGCGTGGCTCACACAACAAAGTCCAATACCGATTTTCGCCGATGAATCTGTACAAAGATTGACTGATATTCAAAAACTGAAAGGTGTTTTCTCAGGTATCAATATAAAACTGATGAAATGCACCGGGATGAGAGAAGCGTGGCAGATGTATCAATTCGCAAAAAAAGAGAATATGAAAACCATGATGGGTTGCATGACAGAAACTTCGTGCGCCATTTCGGCTACATCGCAACTCTACACCGGAATGGATTTTGCCGATCTAGATGGAGCATTGCTTATCAGCAACGACTGTTTCGATGGAGCAAAACTCGAAAAAGGAAAAATAGTCGCATCAGATTTACCGGGAATTGGAGTAACACTAAACAAATCACTCAGTTTTCAAGATTGGTAGTATATTTCACAGCATACCTGGTTAATGCTTGTTAATGTGGGTGCTATTCTTTTTAACTTTTGTATGTTTGCACCACAATTTATAAAACCACATAAAAAATTAAAAACATCAAACATTAAAAAAATCATTATCTGTACTATTAGTATCAATAATTTGCTGTAGCTCGGCTTTTGCCCAAAAAGAAATCTCTAATAAAGCTGGCGAATACGACCTAAACGAATATTTTGAATTGACAACAGCTTTGGAAGTGGGTCAACAAGTAAAAATGTACTTCAAAGGTTCTGATGTGTGGGTCGATCTCAACAACAACCAACAATTTGATGAGGGCGAACAAGCTGTCACCGATGCTGTGTATTATACAATATACACAATTGGAAGTCAGACTTTCCGCGTATATGGAAATGTTGAAGAGTTCCTTTGTCGCGAATCACGACTTACTGAAGTAGATTTCACACATTTTCCAAATATCAAAGCTTTAGGTGTAAGCAAAAACGAGCTGACATCTATAGATATTAGTCAAAATCTTGAGTTGGATTACTTCGAATGTAATTCCAATATGCTCACAGAACTAAATGTAACCGGACTAAATAAACTGAAACTAATTTCATGTCAAGACAACAGTATTTCTGACTTGGATATAAGCAATAAACCAAATCTCTATTTTGTTTCCATAGCTAAAAACCAAATCAAAGAGCCTGAAATGGAAGTATTTGTAGATAATCTACCACAAATGACTCTGCAATATCCGGGTTTTCTATACGCTGCGGTACTTTATCCGAGCGAAGGTAATGTTATGACACCGGAACAAGTGGCACGTGCTAAGGCAAAAGAGTGGGAAGTGGAAGCTTGGAACGGTTATGCTTGGGTAGAATTTGAAGGAACAGAAACATCTATTGAATCAATAGAATCAAATTTTCACGGAATGACCGCAAACTATACCGATGGAATACTCTATTTGGATAATTTAGAGACAGGAAAAATGATTAAAATATATGGATTTGATGGACGTTTAGTTTTTGAAACGGTTGCTACCCACACAACAATGTCTATCTCTTGCGGATTGCGTCTCGGTTATTATCTGATTAGTAACGGTAGTGGTCGTACAGTAAAAATGGTTGTTAGCAAATAAGTTAACAGATAGACTTAGGTTTATTTAGAACAAAGAACAAAGAGCAAAGAATAAAGACAATTA
>CAYFUW010000019.1:1303-27780 GCA_964346495.1 uncultured Dysgonomonadaceae bacterium | reverse complement strand
TTGAGCAGACAAGAAATTTATGCCGCTAAAAATAATTACTAAACATAATAATAACTTTTTTTTCATAAACATTGATTGATGATTTTTATATTATAAGTCGTAAATAAGACAATGTCAGATGAAAAAAGTGGTACTTTTATTATTAAGTTTTTGTTACATTTAGAAGTAGTGGGTTGTTTTTTTACTCTATTGAAACTGTTACAATGTCTTCTTTGATGTTGAATTTAAGTGAAGAAACACGTTCAAAGTCTTTCAAAATATTCTCCAACGGTTCATTGGGTTTTGAAGTAAGTGTGAAATTATAGTTGTATATTTCGGTATTTTGAATATTGAAAGTAACATTATATGTCCGTTCGAGCGAACGAACTATATCTTTAAAAGGAGTGTTTTGAAAAACTGTTTGGTTATTTGTCCACGTAGTGGCATCACTCTTAGAATATATACGGCTAATACCGGTTTGTTTATTAAAAGCGAGTGTTTGTCCAGGTGTTAGTATCGTTTGTGATTTTTTAAGATTGTTGAGAAAGGCTAGGCTTCCCTCGTTGAGGGTTATTCTGATGCTATCTTCTTCGGGGTATGCCTTAATATTGAAGGAAGTTCCTAAAACTTTAATTTTGGCATTGTCTAATTGAATGATAAACGGACGGTTTTTCATCTTCGAAACATCAAAATATGCTTCGCCTTGTAATTTTACTGTGCGTTTTGTTAATCCAAATCGGGTAGGGAAGCGCAGCTTTGTATCAGAATTAACCATTACTTTACTTCCATCATGAAAGATAAAAGTTAATTTTTCGCCTTTTTTTGCCTCTATTACTTGCTCTTTTGATGTGCTGAAAATGTCTACATAACTATTAATAAATAATCCAAAAGATAGAAGTAAAATAATAGGAATAAAAATAGCTGCGGCACGCCAAATATGAAGGATACGGTTGTTTTTTCTTTTAATTGCGGTCTTTTTTAAAATTACGTCGAGCATTTCGCTTGACGGAATGTCATGAGGTACAAAAACATCACAGGGCAAGTTTTCCAAGTCGTGTAGGTCTTGTTCTATTTGTTCCGACAAAAAGCGACTACCCTCATCAGTGGAAAACCAAGAAAGTGCTTGTTCCGTTTCCCCCTTTGTGGCAGAACCGTTGAAAATCTTTTTTATCTTTATGTCGGGTGTTTTTTGCATTTAAATAAAACCGAAATTAAATTTGTTTTTACAATTAGACAATTTATAATGTAATTAGTGTAACAAAAAAGAAACATTTTAACATGTTTTGCAATAAAAGTCGAAGACTTGCAAGCGATTGGGTCTGATGCTTTTTTACAGTATGCTCTGTAATGTTGAGTCTTTCAGCAATTTCTTTGTTACTTAATCCCTCTTTTGCTTTTAACAGACATACAAGTCTTTTTTGTTTAGGCAGTTTGTCTATTGCTTTATACAAAATATCTTGTAGTTGGTTATCTGTTATTGTTTTCAGCAAGTTGTCGTTGTCGGCTATTTTCTCTTTCTCGTTTTCGTAATTTGATAAAATTTGTCTACTATCTCGTTTAATTATATTCAGAATATGATTTTTTGTCATAGAGTACAAGTAGCTCTTTAAGTTTGTTTTTACTTGAATGCTTTCACGTTCTTCCCAAAGCTTTGTGAAAATATCTTGTACAATATCTTTGGCTCGATTTTCTTCTTTTAAATACTTGTATGATACTGCGTATAATACTTTGTGATATCTTTCGTAAATAACTATAAAGGCTTTTTGGTCGGCTTGTTTAAGTCTAACCAAAAGGACTTCATCCGATGTATTATTGTTAATATTACGAAAGTCAAGTATCAATTTTTTGTATTTACCGAATTTTATTGGACAGCAATGTAATAATATAAATCATAATACTGTTTTCTAAAAAATACAAAGATAATCAATTCCAACGAAAGTGCTACACTGTTGGTATAAAAGAAAATCAGCAGTTAATATTGAAAAATAACTGCTGATTAACAAAAAGATATTTATATTATTCACCTTATATCATCTCTTCTATATTCCAAACAAAAGCACGTAAACCAAGGTTCGGATATTCAGAGTCTAACTCTTTCAGATAGTTAAGTAATAGTGGTACTCTATCATTATCTACTACCGAAAGTATTGCATTGTTTACAGTAGGCCAGGCATGATTTCCGTAGTGAGGTTCTCCGGTATTGCTTCCTCTTCCGAAAACCTCTCGCCATGAAGAAAATCCTCTAATATTTAGTTTCGACAAGTCTCTCACTATTTGACTATAGTGTGCTTGGTCTAATATTATCATTACTGCTTTCATTCTACTTCTGTTTTAAGTGTTTGAGATAAAATTGTATTGTAGCGTTGTACACGTTCGTAATGTTTCTTACGTTGACGTTTTACGCCAAATCCTCCAAAAATAGAGTATAACACCGGGATAAGAACCAATATAATAATGGTAGAGAATGTCATACCCCCGATAATAGCAATACCTAACGCTTGCCACATTTCGGAGCCTTGTCCGGTACCTATTGCCAGTGGTATCATTCCTAAAATTGTGGTAAGAGTAGTCATCAATACAGGGCGTAGTCTCGATCTACCACCGTTGACCACCGCCGTAATAATAGACATGCCTCGCTCGCGATTTAGGTTGATGTAATCGACCAAAACAATACCATTCTTCACAACCATTCCAACAAGCATTATCAGCCCTACAAGCCCCATCATACCTACAGGTTCTCCTGTGATAGATAACATTAATAGTGAACCAATAAATGCAAATGGAATTGAAAGTACAATTATAAACGGATATGTGAGTGACTCAAACTGAGAAGCTAATACGATATAAACCAAAATACTAACGATAAGCAGTAGTAGTCCTAAATCGCTAAATGCTTCTTGTTGGTCTTCTACCGAACCACTTATTTCCACTTGTATTCCTGATGGTACTTCCAATGTAGATATAGCTGCATTCACATCAGCAGAGACATCGCTTAATGCTCGTCTGTATATTGAGCCTTTTACCGAAACTATACGTTCTCTGTCCTGACGGTCTATTTGTGGCAGAGATGAACTTTCTACAACTTTACCTAAGTCGCGAACACGAACTCCTACACCCATCGGGTTGTAGATAAGTATATTTTCTATATCTTCTATCGATTGACGATAAGCCTCATCGTAGCGTACACGGATGTCATACTCTTCGCCATCTTCACGAAACTGCGTCATAGTAAGTCCGTTAATCCGGTTTCTCACTGCATTTGCCGCGGTGGCCATAGTTAATCCGTTGAGTGAGAGCTTTTCTCTGTCAAAATCGATACGATATTCTACACGATAATCTTTTCGTGAAATTACAACGTCGCGAAGTCCTTCAATCTTCTCCAGTTTTTCCTTCATTTCGGCAGCTAGTTTGTCAGTCTCTTCTAAATTGTAACCGTAAATATCGACTGTCATATTACTTCCGCCACCCATTCCACCCATTCCACCACTGGGTGTAACAACAAACTTGCTTACTTCAGGCATTGATGCCAAATCTTTACGTAATTCGTCCGATATGTCGTAAATAGTTTTCTTTCTGAATTTCGCCTCTTTTGTTCTAATATTGAAGTTCATTATGTTGGAACCGTTATTTTGCATTGAGGCAAACATATTATTATCATCGGCAGTTCCAACAGAGAATGATGAAATTAGAATTTCGGGATATTTCTCTTCAATCATTTTTGCAATGCGATGCCCGGTTTCTCTGGCAATTTCCATGCGTGTACCTGTTGGTAACTCAACGCTCATAGATATAACGTTGTTGTCGGAAGCCGGCATAAACTCGGTTTTTAGTGTTAACGCACTGATAACAATACCTGCTACTGCAATAAGAGTAATTACTCCAAGTGTAAATCTTCTTCTTCGGGATATTCTGTTAAGAAGTTTCGCGTAACTTTCATCGAGTTTGTTTAAAAGTGGGATAATAGTTCTGTTGTACCATTTATCATACAAGCTTAACTTCTTATTCTTATTTGCGCGCATCATATTAGCACTCATCATAGGAGTAAGAGTAAGCGAAATGATTAATGATAAAGAGATAATAATGGTAACCATCCAACCCAATTGTTTGAACATTACTCCTGCAAAGCCACCTACCATTGTCATTGGTAAAAATACGGCAATAATGGTAAGTGTTGATGCAATTACCGACAGTGAAACCTCCTCCGTTCCGTAAATTGCAGCTTGTCGAGGACGGCTGCCACGCTCGATGTGAGTAGTAATATTTTCCAAAACTACAATAGCATCGTCAACCACCATACCTATGGTTATAGATAGTGCTGACAAGGATATGATATTAATCGTATTCCCAGTTAATCGAAGATAAATGAATGATCCGATTAGCGAAATAGGAATAGTTACCATAATAATGATGGTTGCCCGCCAACGTCCAAGGAAGAACAGAACGATTATTCCAACAATGATAAGAGCAAGTAAAATTGTCTCTAACAAACTATTGATAGATGTCTTTATATGATCAGACGAGTCCATCACTGTGATGATTTCGATATCGGGAGGTAGAGTTTTTTGAAGTTCCGGTAACTGTTTTTTTATTGTATCAACAATTTTTACAGTGTTTGAACCGGTTTGCTTCTGAACAACTATGCTGGCGCTGCGATTGCCGTTTGTGTAGTTTTCCATTACTTTGTTCTGGACCGTATCGTTCACAGATGCAACATCCCTCAGATAGATGGATTGCCCCATGTAACTGCCAACTACAATGTTGTTTAACTCTTGACTTTCGTCAAATTCACCTTCCAGTCGAAGCAGATATGTTTGTGAGCCCACATCGAAACTTCCTGCAGGAACGTTTACGTTTTCAGTTGCAATTTTTTGTGCAATTTGCTCAACAGACATGTTGTATGCTTCCAGTTTTTCGGGAATAACGTTTACTTGTATTTCACGTTGTGGTGCACCTGCAATAGATATGGCACCAACACCCGATATCCTGTTGAGCGGACCTGCAACTTGTTCATCCAAAATTTTATACAGTGCACTGGCACTCTCGTTTGCAGTAGCCGAAAGAACCATTACAGGTATCATATCTGAACTGAACTTGAGAATCATAGGGTCATTTGTTCCATCGGGTAGAAAGCCGGAAATCATATCCACTTTGTCACGGACATCGTTCATTATGCTGGTCATGTCAGATCCCCATTGGAATTCAAGCATAATTATAGATATTCCGTCTTTAGATTGTGATGTGATTTTTTTGATATTCTCAGTTGCGTTTAAAACATCTTCAAGCGGTCTTGTTACGTTCGCTTCTATATCGTCTGAACCGGCTCCCGGATATGTTGTCATTACCGAAACCATATTCATCTCGATTTCTGGATACAGGTCTATCGGGAGCTGTCTGTAAAACAGTAATCCAATCAGAACAACGCCAATAAAAATCAGTGAAGTTCCTACCGGATTTCTTACAGATTTTTCATATAATTTCATTTTTATGCTATTTTAAAATGTTTTGATAAAAGATTGATTTTTGTGAGTTTTTATTTCACTACCTCTACTTCATTTCCATTGATAAGTCCCGCATTTCCATCAGTGATAACTCTGTCTCCACTGTTCAATCCTGAAACAATTTCATATTTGTCTCCAATTCTTACACCTAATTCAACTAATGTGTAAACGGCTTTTCTGTCTTTTTCCACGAAAACGTATCTGTCGTTTGAGCCGGATTGCTTTAATACAGCCATATCGGCAACAAGTGGACGATCGTTTGTGCCAAAGTTCATTGTTACTCTCGAGAACATTCCGGGACGAACACGAAGATCTTTGTTGTTAAGTTCAATCTCTACAGGAAATGTACGTGAACTTGCATTTAGGGTAGGGTGTATCAACGATACTTTACCTTCAAACTCTTCTCCATCTAATGCGTCAATTTCTATTTTAGCCGGCATTCCTTTGGTTATTTTGCTGTAGAATGCTTCTGATACGTTAATAACTACTTTTACCGGGTTGATTGACTCAACGGTAAGAATCGGTAATCCTGCAGCAACATCGCCCGGGTCGTAGTTTCGTGCAGTTACAACACCGCTTATCGGGCTTGTAAGGCGTGTGTTTTCGCCTAAGTTTTTCAAAGAAGCTTCGGCTACATCGAGTTGTGCTTTTAGTTGGTCGAGTTGTTGTTTAGAAATTCCGCCAACATTATAAAGTTCCGAAAAACGCTCGTAATCTCTTTTCAGAGTAGCCAATTGAGTTTGTTGTTGAGAGTAGTTTGTGCCATCCATTGTTACCAGCAATTGACCTTTTGCAACACGACTGCCTACATCTACACGAATTTCTCTGATGCGTCCGGGCATTGCAGGTGCAATATTGTTAACTGAAGATGCTTCTACTGTTGCTGTAAAAACCGATAGTTGGTCAACAGGAACTAATTCAACAGTTTCGACACGTACTTTAGGTATCTCCTTTACCTCTTCGGTTGTTTTTTTGCTATTTCCACCGCAAGATGACAATAAAATAATAAATGTCAAAGTGATGTATTTAAACAAATTAATTCTTTTCATAAAGCTATATTTTTTCTGTTGTTGATTATTCTTTTATTAATTTTTGTTCTCTTCTATCGGTGCGATATCGTAACCGAGTACTTTTTCCAAGTCAGACTTAGCTGACAGGTATTCGTATATGGCATTTTGGTACTGTAATTCGGCAGAAGTAACAGCTAAAGCGGCAGCATTTACATCCACTATTGTACCCATTCCGGTTTCGTAACGTTTCAATGTAATTTCATAACCCTTTTTTGCCAAAGCAACAGACGATTCGGCAGCGGCAACTTGCTCGTAGCTTTTCGCCATCAGATTGTAATTGTTTTTTATCGCCAACTTAAGTCCTCTTTCCACATCTTTACGTTGTTCTTGAAGTTGCCACAGTTGTATCTCGGACTGCTTCAGATTGTGATAACGTTGTCCGCCATTGAACAAAGGTATTGAAAGAGCAATGCCAAGGGTGGAGTATGGGTCCCAGCGATAATCTTTAAACTTGAAATCGTTGTTCTGGCTCATGTACATATAGTTGAATGTAGTTACCAGTGAAGGTGCAAATTGCAATTTTTGTATCTCTTTAGCTTTCTTTGCCATATTCATTTGCATATTAAACTGTTTTATGTCGCTGTTCTGCATTAGAGTTGTATCGACAGGAATTATCATGTCAGACATTTTATCTCTGTAGTTGTCGAGTGTGCCAATCACTTGCATTGGCACTTCACTATCTATACCGATAAGCATTTTTAGTTGCAATTCGGCTATTTTAATCATGTTTTCCGATTGTAAAATATTAGGGATAAGGCTTTTTAATCTAACATCAGCTGTAACTACGTCATATTCTGCTACTACGCCTTGGTTGAATCTGTTTTTAATATTTTCCAGATTGATTGAATCTGTACTGTAATTCTTTTTGAAAACATCGTAACTCGCTTGAGCAAGGAGCAGGGAGTAGAATGATTTTTTTACCTGATTTACCAAGTTGATTTTAGATGAGCGTGCCTTCTCCAAGGCGAGTTCTAAATCGATTTTGCTCATCTGAATATTTTTCCACAAAGCAGGTACGACTAAAGGCATACTTACATTTAATCCCGCAGTATAAACATTTAATCGTCCCATCTGTATTCCTTCGGCAGATGCTTCCGGGTCGGGAGCAAACATTTTGGCTACGGTTTTCATAATGAATAACTCTTCGGGTGAGTATTGAGTAGGGTCAATATCACCCATTCCCATACCGAAACCACCATCAAAATATACGGTTTGTCTCTGGATTGCACGTTGATATTGTCCTATCAAATCAATTTGTGGCAACAGAGCACCGTAAGCACTTTTTTGGGCATATTGTTTCTTAGTAATCTCCATATCGGCTATTTTTACCGATGGATTTTCGTTTAATGCAATTTCTATTGCCGTTTCAAGGTCCAAAAGCAATGTTTGAGCCTTTTGAGCTGAAGTGAAGTTGACTTTCAGCAGACCGCAAGCAATCAATAAAACGATAGCTAAATGTTTAGTTCTCATATAGTAATTAATTGTTTTTATTTGTTTTGTTTGCAAGATATTCGTCTATTATTTCTATTCCTTTATTAGTGGATATACCGCGAATAAAGTTAACCATCATTGTCTGAAAAAGTTCTTCAAAGGAGAAGGGTGGCTTTTCAAGATAAGATGCACGTATATATGTGTAGCTACTTTCTTCAACTAAAAAGGCTGCTACATCTGTATTCAAATTTTCACGAATGTAGCCATCGGCTACTCCCTTTTGGAGAAATTCTTTCATATAAATTTTATTTTTCTCCATCTCTTTCTGAATCGATTTGTAAATGCGAGGATAATATTTATAAATATCTTCGTAGAATTTGTTTGTGGGCATCTCCTTGTTTTTATGAAAATCTATGATTTGGAGGAATACCTCAATTATATTATCTGAGCTATTAATAAACTCTATAACTGTTTTATTTCTTTCCTCTTTTTTGTTTTCTAAAAAGGTGTACAATATTTCTTCCTTATCTTTAAAATTTTCATAGATTGTACGTTTGGAAATACCTATAGCAGATGATAATTCATCCATTGATACTCCCTTTATACCATATTGGTAAAATAGATTACCTGCTTCTTTTAATATTCTCTCTTTTAATGTCATCATATTATTTCAAAAACAGCACAAAGATAACTATGAAAACTAAAAAACTGAAATTGGTTTTCTTGGTTTTAACAAAGTTTACAATAAGATTTTGTTACAGATGCAGTGTTTCACGTAGCTTTTTATAACCTGACGCACTTATTCTCAGTTTGTCACCATTGTTTAGAGTGAGTTGTTGATATTGTTTTTCGTATAATTCAATGCGAAGTATTTTTGAAATATTCACTAAATAAGAGCGGTGTACCCTGACAAATTGCTCTTCGGGAAGATGCGATTGAAAATACTTCATTGTTTCTTCTTTCAAAAATCTTCCCGAGTCTGTAATGATGCGCACATAATCTCCCTCAGCCTGAAAATAGACAATTTCTTCAACATAAATAACATCTATTTTTTTGTCCGGTTTTTACTACAATTCTTTCTAAAAACTGAATATCGTCCTCTTCAACTTCATACGGTTCATCCAAAACATCTTCCAAATTCAATTCTATTTCGTTGTTAGAAGAAGGCTGAGAAAGTTTTGTTTTGAAATACTGAACAACTACAAGATAAATCAAAAAGGCAATAAATGCTTTAATAGGAATTATTTTAGTGATTTCAACCATATCTTCAGAACCGAATATAATGAGCGATATTCCGTGATTTATCGTACTCCAAATAAAAACAATCAGAATACCTAATGCAGTATAGTTTATAAATCTTTGATATATGTCGAACGATTGAAAATTGCCATACCTCATCACTCTCCAGAGTAGAGAAAATAAAGCGAAAAAAAGTAATGCACCTAATAGTCCTTCGATTATTAGTTGAGAAATAGGAAATATGACTAAACGGTGTGTCGAAAGTGTATAAAGCAAGGCATACAAGACGCATAATCCCGTTATTGATAACAAGAGCAAGAGTTTTTTTGAAAACTTCATTGTTATTTCCCTTTCTTAGCGAATTATTTAATTTCTACTCCACCAAAAATTACTTCACCATAGATAATTAATCTGCGTGTTGAATCTGAATTTTCTATAGTTGATAAATGCTTATTTTCTATACCTCCCATTATAGTACTAACTTCGGGAACCACAATCCAGTCGTCTGGTAAAAACAATGTTATGCCACCAAAAACAGACTGAACGTAAATGTATGTGTCGCCTTCGGGAAGTGAAGTGCGGCGTAAATCAACTTCTACACCACCAAATGTTACATCAATTTTACCTCCTCTAAAAACAGGTTCCAAAAACACATCTTTAATTCCTCCAAAGATCACTCTTCTTTCATAAACTCCTTCATTTCTGTCCACAATATTTATCTGTTTTTTCTCATCATTATTAATATGAATATGAGTTGTCTTTTTTCTTTCGAACAAAATCTTAAAAAGAATTCCAATACCCAGAAAAATTAGCAGAACAGGCCAATAGTATTTTGCAAAATTACTATCGATGCCGGGCAAAAGTTTCGGATGAACAATTGCAATACGTGGTATTAAAAAAAACAGACCTAATAAAAACCAGATTAGTGCACTCGAAAACCTTTTATCTGAAATATTAAATATAGCAATGATTATAAAAATCATGGGCCATGAAAAAATAACAGAGCGAAGTTCAGAGTTGATCCATCCAAAATTAAAAGCAAGAAACAGTAATCCCACTAAAATTAATAGCAGACCAAATATACCAACTTTGTATCTGCTCGATAAATTCATTTTTTGATTTTTCTTTTCCATAAAAATATTTTTTTAATGTTTTACACAAAGAAAGTGTAAACAAGTAGATTATGCAATAGAAAATCGACGAATTGGGTCCTTTTTCCCGATGAAATGAGCAAAAAAAATGGCTAATAAATAATAAACCTAACAGTTTTTAGTTGGTAAAAAAATAAGGGTAATGCGGATTAATACCACACTACCCTTAAAAATATCCTTATAGCTAATAGCTAAAGGCTAACAGCCATACTTCGACAAGCTCAGTAGCCAAATGGCTAAAGGCTAAAATTTTATTTTGCAATAATCACCTTTTCAACTCTTTGAGTTCTATCTGAACCTTTTATCACTAAGTAGTAAATACCGTTTTCTAATGATGATACATCAATTTGTCCGTCATTTAAATTAGTTCTAACAGCCTGACCAACTGAATTGTACATTACAATATTTGCGACATCTCCCTCTACATTGATAATGTCTTTTGCAAGATTTGGATATACTTTAAAAGTTTCTGCAAATTCACTGTCGATGCTATTGATAACGATAGGTTCTGCACATGCAGCGTCTGATGTACAATTTGGATATACTACTTCAACGCAGTATTCGTAGCTTCCATCGGAAACGTTATTGTCTGTGTAAGAAGTTTCTGTAAGACCGTTTGCGATTTCAGTTCCATTTCTGGTTATAGTGTAAGTGTAATCAGGTACAGGAATACCTCCAAATACGGCTACATTATCCAGGTTCAATCCAAGTTGATCTGTACAGTTGTAGTGACGGAAAGCAACATATTTAGTTCCTTCAGGTAAATCGATACTTCTTTCGTACCAGGTACCAAACTTGTTGTTGTCTTCTCTGTTTTCAGATTCTTGTGCAGCAGCATCTTCTTTGGCAGTCATAGTCTCCTCAAACACCACAGTGAAATCATCTGCATTTGTGCCTGTAGAAGAAGCCATTACTGCATAGTGTTCACTTGGATACCATGAGCTTTGTACACAAACCCAATATTGAACTTTTGTTGCATTGTCAATTATAGGAGTAATAAGATAGTTGTCGGGAGTTAGAGCTCCATCGCCTCCTATCCAAGATCTGGACTGAGCAGAATATACAGAATTATATCCGGCTGCTCCCGATGCAAACCAGATATGTCCATCACCGTCTGCATCAATTTGAGTCCATTTAATAATCTGTCCGGTTTCAAAATCGTCGAAAAATTGAATTTCTCCGGCTTTTGTTGATGCTGGAGCAGTCCAGGTAACATTAACGGTAGAACCGTCGGCAATAGCCTGAACATCTGTAGCAGGTTCACAAACAGGTTCGCCTACCGTAACATCTCTACAAACTTGTTGAGCAACACCCTCATCGTAAACCGCTTCGATACAGTAGTTGTGAGTTCCGTCTGCAACATTGTTATCAACGTAAGTCAAGATGTCCGGATCTGCGATTTGATCAATCATTGTGCCGTTTTTGTAAACATTGAAACCTGTTAAAACTCTTGTTGGAGTATAGTTACTTTGAGAATCAGAGCTAAAGTTTCCTTCACCTTGACGTGAGTTTTCATCGATTGTTTGATTTGCTGATTTCACAACATCTAACACTTCACCTGTATAGCTGTCGCTAACAGTAATAGTAGTCATGTCATTACCGGCAGCAAACTCTACAAAGAAATGATATGTTTTACCTGACTCAAATTCATAGTCTGTTTTACGTCCATTGTCACCTGTAGCAATCCATAGCTTATCATTTGGTGTTGGATTTACTAAACAGAAGTCGTAAATTCCTGCCGGTATATTGATAACAACTTGGTTGTTGAGCACCATATTTTGAGTTGTACAAACCGGATCTGCATTTTTAGGAACTTAATATTCGAAAACATCATACAATGTGGTTGGAGCAGAGCAGTCATCCCAAAGTGGTCCCGAAATAGGTATGGTTTGTCCATACTCTATAGCATCAGCATCTAATAGTAGTTGATATCCTGAACCATCGCCCCAAACATCGTGAGCTTCCAAGATTACTTCTACATATTTTCCGATTGGTTTATCCCAATTAAGTGTAACCACGTTACCATCTACATCTGCAGTAAGATTAGTTACAGGTGGTATAACAATAGGTCCTACAACAATTATTTCAACCGGTGCTGAGCAAGCAGGTTCCGATATGCAATCTTCATAAACTACTTCCACGCAGTATTCGTATGTGCCTACGTCAAGGCCTTCATCGGTGTAATTTGTGAGAATTAGTCCTGTTGCAATTTCAGTTCCGTTTCTGCTAAGGGAATAGGTGAAACTTTCCTCTGCTCCACCTCCATAAATGGTAATATCATCCAGATTTAACCAGTATTCGTCGGAACTGTTGTAGTGACGGAAAGCAACATATTTAATACCAGCGGGTAGCTCAATATTTCTTTCATACCAGGTACCTTGAATTCTCGCTCCACGTTCGTTTTCCGATAGGTTCCCTTTACCAGCCATCTTTTCTTCAAAAACAGTTGTGAAGTCAGAAGCAGCGGTTCCTGTAGAAGAGACCATTACGGCATAACGCTCATTAGGGTAATAAATATCTTGTACCGATACCCGATAGCTAATACTTGTAGCACCTTTTACTAAAGGAGTAATAAGGTAGTTGTCGGGGTACACGGGACCAACATTATCAATGTAAGAAGCTGAAGAAATACATAATCCACCGTTATGCCCTTCAAATGTTTCTATTTGTGTCCAAATATTTCCGTCGCCATCGGCATCTATTTGAGTCCAGTCTGAAGGAATTCCGTTTTCAAAGTTTTCGTTTAAGATTACATTTTTATTTTTATTGATTGCCGGGGCATCCCAGTTTACGATAATACTCGAACCCCAATCTGAAGCATGGACATTTGTGGCTGGCAGACAAACATTTCCTTCTGCATAGTCTATGACTATTTTCGGTAAGAAGTTGTAAGCTGTACCATCTTCCGTGTAGGTGTAAGCCTGAGCTTGCCTTGAAGGCATGTAATTCTCTTCAGTGCCAATAAAGTTAGCTGATTTGTATGTGTTACTTTCAACAACAGGTAAATCAAACTCTACAAAAAGATTGTTCCCGGTATATTTGAATGGTGTCTCTAGTTCAATAGTTAACTTACCACTAGAGCTGAGATTCAGTTTGCCTACAAACACTTCAGTCATTGGGTCTGTAAATCAACCTGCGGACAAATTACTTTTTGTTGTATTTTCCATGCTGACATGAATATTATTTTGCCAAGCTAAATTTGTGCTTTCAATGTCAGTTACATCAGTGAAAAAAGTGATTTTAGTAATCAGCTTATTCGTTATCGGAGCAAGTTTTGCTTGTGGGTAAATCGTTTGGCTTTTTTGTTGATATTCAAACCAATTTCCGTTAATCGGGATAATGCTGGATAGAGTCGGTTCTCCATTCCCGATAATTTCTAATTGTTGCGCTTTTATTCCAAAAATGATTGATAAAAGGAAGGTGAAAAGTAGAGTTAATTTTCTCATAATATTTTGTTTTTAGATTGATGATTAAGTGACTTTTAAACTTAGATTACAAAGATAGGAATAATATTACAAAAATTGTTTTTTTAGGATTAAAAAAGATTTGTTAATAAAAAGCTCACACCTATAAGCTTAAATAGTAATAAATGATATTCAAAATTGACTTTTTAATTGTATTTTTGCGGTAGCAGTTGGTCGGTTTGTCGCTCTAAATTATTTTGGGGAGGAAAGTCCGGGCAACACAGAGCACCATATTTCCTAACGGGAAGCTGTTTGTGAAGGCAGAGTAGCGTAACAGAAAACAACCGCGGCAGGTTTTCTCGTGAGAAGACTACGTAAGGGTGAAAAGGTGGAGTAAGAGCCCACCGGGTATTGCAGCAATGTGATATGCCGTACGCCTTATGGGTTGCAAGACCATGTATATCGACAATTAAGGGTTGCTCGTCCAATGTCGAGGGGTAGGTCGCTTAAAGAGCGGTGGTGACATCGTCTCTCAGATAAATGACAAACATCTTGCTTGCAAGATACAGAACCCGGCTTATAGACCAACTGCTTTTTTATATTTATTATTGAATGGTGTGGTTATTGGTATTTCAGAGTGTTGCTGTATCACTCAAATTCACATAATAAAACTTGCAAAATAGGGACAGAATATCCCATTTTTTTTGCATCTTTGTAATTCAAACACGATTTGCAGAAATAGAGATATTTTTATTCCTTTTATATAGAAATCTTTAAACAATAGAAAGACAACTAAAACATTGATATAAAACCATTATTTTATGAGAAAGCAATTATTATTAGGAGTTGAGGCTCTGGCACAAGGTGCAATAGATGCAGGAATATCCGGCGTTTATGCATATCCGGGTACGCCATCAACCGAAATTACCGAACACATTCAAAATTCGCCTATTGCCAAAGAGCGCAATATCCATAGAGAGTGGTCTGCAAACGAGAAAACGGCTATGGAGACTGCATTGGGTATGTCTTATGCAGGAAAACGAGCTTTGGTTTGTATGAAACACGTGGGACTGAACGTGGCTGCCGACTGCTTTATGAATGCTGCTGTAACAGGCGCTAACGGCGGATTGGTAGTTGTTTCTGCCGATGACCCATCTATGCACTCATCGCAAAACGAACAAGATTCACGCGTGTATGGAAAATTTGCTCTTATACCGGTTTTAGAACCATCGAATCAGCAAGAGGCATACGATATGACAAAGCATGCTTTTGACCTGTCAGAAAAATTGGGTACACCTGTTTTGATGCGTATTACAACACGTTTGGCTCACTCGAGAGCAGGAGTGGAAGTTTCAGAGAGTGCAAGAGAAGAAAACAGTTTGAAATCGCCTGAAGATAAACGTCAATATGTTCTTTTGCCTGCAATTGCAAAAAGGAGATACAATATTCTGTTGGATAAACAGACTCTTTTCGAAGAAGAGGCAGAAAACGCTCCATTTACCGAATTAATAGCAGGAAAAGATAACTCTAAAGGTGTAGTTGCTTGCGGTATAGCTTACAACTATCTGATGGAAGCATTTAAAGGAGAGGTACCTTATTCTGTATTGAAAATTACTCAATACCCGATACCACGCAAACAGATGACAAAACTTTTTGAAACCAGCAAAGAGATTGTGGTTTTGGAAGAGGGTTATCCTGTAGTTGAAGAGTTGCTGAGAGGTTTCACAGGTGATAATATCAGAGGAAGATTGGATGGAACTCTGCCCAGAACAGGCGAGTTGAATCCCGACCATGTTGCAAAAGCATTCGGATTGCCTACATTGCAAGGAGCACCTGTTCCCGAATTGGTTGCCGGAAGACCGCCCGCACTATGTGACGGATGTAGCCACAAAGATGTTTACGCAGCTCTTAACGAAGTGTTGAAAGAGTATCCCGAATCACGAGTGTTTTCCGATATTGGTTGTTACACTTTAGGAGCATTGCCACCATATCAGGCTATCAACTCATGCGTGGATATGGGAGCATCAATTACTATGGCAAAAGGTGCAGCCGATGCAGGGTTGTTCCCGTCAGTTGCAGTAATTGGCGACTCAACTTTTACTCACTCGGGTATGACAGGCTTGTTAGATGCTGTAAACGAAAAGTCAAATATCACAATAATTATTTCCGATAACGAGTCAATCTCTATGACCGGAGGACAAGACTCTTCGGCATTTGGAAAAATTGAAGAAATCTGTAAAGGAATTGGAGTAGAGCCGGAGCACGTGAAGACATTGTTGCCGGTACCTAGAAATCAGGAGGAATTGCGTAGAATTATACGTGAGGAGATAGAGTATAACGGTGTATCTGTAATCGTGCCGAGTCGCGTTTGTATCCAGAAAAACCGTAGAGATGTAAAAGCTAAAAGAGCAGCTAAAAAATAAAATTTGACAATATGAAAACAGATATAGTTTTAGCCGGAGTTGGCGGACAAGGAATCTTGACAATAGCAGCAGCATTAGGTTCGGCTGCATTAACAAATAACTTATACCTTAAACAGGCAGAAACTCATGGTATGAGTCAGCGAGGTGGCGATGTACAATCTTATCTGAGAATATCGGATAAACCTGTCTATTCAGACCTTATTGCACTCGGAACAGCAGATATTATCCTATCGGTTGAGCCGATGGAGTCTTTGCGTTATTTGCCTTATCTAAAGGCGGACGGATATGTGGTAACCAATTCAGAACCTTTTGTGAATATACCAAACTATCCCGATAAAGATGCTCTGATTGCAAAAATAAAATCGTTACCACGTCACGTGCTTATCGATGCCGACACTATCGCTAAAGAGGTAACAGACAATGTGCGTTCGTCAAACTTCGTGATGTTGGGAGCAGCATCGCCATTTATCGAAATTCCTTTCGATTATTTGGAGAAAGGCACGGAAGCAATTTTTAACAGCAAAGGCAAAGACATTGTAGAGATGAATCTTAAGGCTTTGAATGCAGGACGTGAATTCGCTCTGAAATATGCTGCTAAGTAGATAATAGTTCGGTTCAATTTTAAAGTTAGTTCCGAAAAGGTAAACAGAATAGGACTGTCTCGAAAATGAAATAGTCCTATTTTGTTTCAATTATTAAACTCTATATTTCATAATAAACAAGATGGCAAAAAAGAGAAAACAACTCCCTATATTAGAAAATTTATTAGTAACCGATGTGGCAGCAGAGGGCAAAGCGATAGCGAAAGTAGATGGTATGCCTGTTTTTATTCCGTATGCTGTGCCGGGCGATGTGGTGGATGTGCAACTTTTTCGTAAAAAGAGCAATTATGCCGAAGGCAGAGTTGTGCGATATGTTGAATATTCAGCCAATCGTGCTGAAGCTTTTTGCTCTCACTTTGGGATTTGTGGCGGTTGTAAATGGCAGATTCTGCCATATCCCGAGCAACTAAAGTATAAGCAAAAGCAGGTAGAAGATAATCTGACTCGTATAGGAAAGATAGAATTACCTGAAATAGACCCAATTGTTGGTGCACCTGAAACTGTTTTTTATCGGAATAAATTGGAGTTTACATTCTCAAACAAACGTTGGCTAACGGAGAAAGAGATTGATAGCGACTTGAGTTTTGAAGATATGAACGCTCTCGGTTTTCATATTCCGGGCAGATTCGATAAAGTGTTGAATATAGATAAATGTTGCTTGCAAGCCGATATTTCTAACGTTATCCGCAATGATATTCGTGATTTCTGTTTGAAAAACGATTACTCTTTTTTTGATTTACGCAATCAGGAAGGATTGATGCGAACGCTTATTATCCGCACTAAATCAACCGGAGAGTTGATGGTTATTGTTGTCTTTTTTGAAGATGATGTGGAGAAACGTGAAAAATTGCTCGGTTATCTCGAGAACAAATATCCACAAATTACATCTCTGTTGTATGTTATCAACGGTAAAGCAAACGATACCATAACCGACCAGGATGTCATCACCTGGAGTGGTGCCGATTTTATCTATGAAGAGATGGAAGGTTTGCGCTTTAAAATCGGACCAAAATCTTTTTACCAAACCAATAGCCAGCAAGCATATAATCTGTATAAAATAGCGAGAGATTTCGCTCAACTTACAGGTAACGAATTGGTTTACGACTTATATACCGGAACGGGAACTATTGCCAATTTCGTGGCACGTAATGCTGCAAAAGTGATTGGTATAGAGTATGTTCCAGAAGCAATTGAAGATGCGCGTGAAAATTCAGAACTGAACAATATCGAAAACACACTCTTTTTTGCAGGCGATATGAAAGATATTCTCAATAACGAGTTTATCGCCACGCATGGTCGTCCCGATGTGATTATCACCGATCCACCACGTGCCGGAATGCACAACGATGTGATAGAGACAATTATCTATGCAAATCCTAAACGTATTGTCTATGTGAGTTGTAATCCTGCAACACAAGCTCGCGATTTACAGTTGCTGGATGAGCATTATCGGGTTGTAAAGGTTCAACCGGTAGACATGTTTCCGCATACGCATCATGTGGAGAATGTGGTGTTGTTGGAAAAGAGATGATTTGTTGTCCGAAGTCCGATGTCCTCCCGAAATCGCTTTGTTCATCGGGATCTCCGCTCTGCTACGAGATGACCGATGTTTTTAGGGCATTATGGTTTCAATCCACATTGTCCTTAATTTTTGTTTTATGCACAATGCGGATTCTGTAACCTCAATGTGCTTTTCTCCCTTTAAAAAGTCGGGATTGCAAATCCCTCCGACAAAAAAATTTTTGTTGCTCTCGCGCGAATCCTTTCGCGTGGCATTAGTCCGCAACTCTTTCAAATAAGTAGCAGCTAATTCCCAATTAGCAGCTACCTATCTCACTCAAAACTATTTTACAGCCTCAACTTTATACCCTAATTTCCTAAGACCTTCAATTAGACCATCTTCGCCAATCAAATGCAAACAACCCACTGCAATAAATGATGATTTTTCGCTCATTATTTGCGGAAGTTTTTCTAACCATTTATTATTGCGGTTTTTGTTTAAAGCATCTTTTTCTTCTTGTGTTGACGGACAAGGGTCATCCGAATCCTCTTTTGTATAAAGAGCATTCAATGCATCAAGATTCTGCTCGTAATATGCCACATGCAGTTCATCCATCTCATCTTTAAACATTTCATGGTGTTGGACAGTGCAAATCAACATTTCGGCTTGTCTCTCTAATGTTTGTGAATTAAGCATCATATCAATTTGGTCATCTACTGTCTCTAAACCGATAACTGGACGCCCTCTTTTCTCTGCCTCTTGTTGAAAGTAGGTGTCGATGTTTTCTGCTCCTGACAGTTCCGGATAATATTTTTGATATAGTGAAATTGTAACAATATTTGTCAGCATTGCAGGTTTCATCATTTCAACCTGAGCTAATCCAGCACCCAAGAGTTCGGTCAGTTTTTGGTCGAGTAAAGCCAAATCAGATTCGTTTAGAAGTGAGTTATAAGTAATGCCTTCGGGCATCATTGCCGACATCATGATTTGCATCTGCATATCGGACATATTCTTCATAACAATTTCGCCAACAGTCTGTTCAGTTGCTTCGAATGCATCTTCAAGTCCGTTTATATTTTCTAAAAAAGATAATGGAACTAAATGGTGAGTACCAAATAGATAGGATGGTTTTTCAAGACCATTTCCCGATACTTTCCAAAGAACTGAATTGTTTTCGGTTGCAAAGCTGATATTGCAAGTAAATATAACAAGCAATGTGCTTAATGTAAAAAGTGCTTTTTTAATATTCATAATTCAATTTATTTTATTTCTGTAAAATCTATATCTGTTACCTGATTATCAGAGTTTTTGTCTATTTTCGTCTCTTTATCTTTCCCGATTTGTAAGAAATCGAACAAAAACCAAAATATAGTGAATGTTGGAATTACATCAGTCGCGGGAAGTATCTCCTCAACAAAAGTAATTATTGAAGTGTATTTTCCTATCTTTTCGCCAAACATTTTGTAGCTGATTCTTGCCGCTATAGGTGCCCAGAGAATATCGGTATATGGTCCTACAACAGGAATTGCAAGGCTGACCATACCGATGGCATCTAACGCTAAGCATTTGATAAGTTTTTTGTATTTGTTACTCATTTAGTAATCTATGTAATCAAATATTCAAACTACAAATGTATAAAAAAATTGTCTCAAAAGAATAAATGTGCTATTCTATGCACTCTATCTCTTGAGACAATTTGGACATTATGAAAAAAAGATATTATTCTGCTTCTTTCTCTTCTTTTAATTCAGGTTTGAAATAATCTATATTCTCAATTTTTCCTTTGGTAATAATATTGTAATTTTTAATTACCTCTGCCTGACCATACAGAACGTAAACATCTGCCGAGCGGCGGAACATTTCGGGACTCTTGTCTGCATCTTGCAACAACAGATGTCCCATAATGATATGTCCTGCACTCTCTACCAGACGACGCGCGTGGAAATCGAGGTACATATTATCTTTCGGTTCAACTATGGTTTCAACCATCTCTTCATACATCTTAGTCATTTCTGCAAGAGTAGCTTTCAATGAATCAAATTCCGGTGCAAGAGTAATAGCTTCGTACTCTCTAATACGTTGCAAATATGTTCCGGTAGTTACGTGGCGAATAGCAGCAATTACCTGTAATTGAGTTGTTCCCTCGTAAATATTGGTAATACGAGCATCGCGATATAGGCGTTCACATTTATAATCTTTCATAAATCCTGAACCACCGTGTATCTGTATAGCATCGTACGTGTTTTGATTTGCAAATTCACTTGTCATTCCTTTACCAAGAGGAGTGAAAGCATCTGCCAATCGTGAATAGTATTTCAGCTCGTCACGCTCTTCGGGAGTTAATTTGCGCTCCTTAGCGATATCTTCCAATGCTTTATAAACATCAACAAAACGAGAAGTTTCGTATAGGATAGTTCTGGAAGCATCGGTTTTTGCACGCATATTGGCAAGCATTTCAAATACGGGTGCAAATTCAATAATAGGTTTGCCAAACTGTTTACGGTCTTTAGCATAGCTAAGAGCTTCGCGTGTAGCTGCTTCCGATAGTCCTACCGATTGAGCCATAATGCCCAAACGTGCACCGTTCATCAGCGACATTACATATTTAATCAATCCTAAGCGGCGTGAGCCAACTAATTCAGCTTTCGCATTTTTGTAAACCAACTCACAAGTGGGTGCACCTTTGATACCCATTTTGTTCTCAATACGTCTAACATTTACGCCACCGTCGCGTTTATCATAAACAAACATCGACAATCCGCGTCCGTCTCTGGTGCCCTCTTCCGAGCGAGCGAGAACTAAGTGAATATCGGCATCACCGTTAGTGATAAAACGTTTAACTCCGTTTAGGTACCATTGGTTTTCTTCTTCGTTGTAAGTTGCTTTCAACATAACTGCTTGCAAGTCGGAACCTGCATCAGGCTCAGTTAAGTCCATCGACATGGTTTCGCCTTGTACAACGCGTGGTAAGAATCTGTTTTTTTGATCTTCGTCTGCAAATTCGTAAAGTGTTTCGCCACACTCTTGCAACATCCAAATATTTTGGAAACTTGCGTCGGCACGGCTTACAATGTCGGCAGACATCATATATGGTACCATTGGGAAATTGAGCCCTCCATATTTTCTTGAAAGTCCCATACCCATAAGTTCAGCTTTGTTTAGTGCATCCAAATTCTCTTGAGTGCCTCTGGCATATGTAACTCGTCCGTTGGCAACCGTAGGTCCGGTTTGGTCAACTTCTTCAGCGTTTGCCTCAACAATTTCACCACAAATTTCTCCAACTACTTCCAACACTTTATCGTAGCTGTCCATAGCATCTTCAAAATCTATCGGTGCATAGTCGTAGGTCTCTTTATCAGCATAATTACGCTCTTTAAGCTCCACAATTCTCTTCATCAACGGATGATCGAGATGGTGTCTTAATTGCGGGGTATCGGTATAAAAGTTTGCCATTTTATTTTGTCTTAAATTGTTTCTAAATTAATTATTTACTGTTCTTTTTAAAGTATTTAATCATTTTCGGAATAACACTCTCAACATCTCCCGTGATTACATAATCGGCGATATTGTTGATAGGTGCATTCGGGTCGTTGTTGATTGATATAATCAGCGAGCTCTCCTGCATACCTGCAATGTGTTGTATCTGTCCCGAAATACCGCAAGCGATATAAACTTTTGGGCGAACGGTAACACCTGTTTGTCCAATCTGACGTTCGTGTTCTGAAAAACCCGCGTCAACAGCGGCGCGCGATGCACCAACTTCAGCTCCCAGTACATCTGCCAAATCGTATAAAAGTTGGAAATTCTCTTTTGAGCCAACTCCATATCCTCCGGCTATAATGATTGGTGAGTTTTTGATATTAACTTTCGATTTTTCGATATGACGGTCGATAATGCTTACTACATAATCTTCTTCCGATACAAAATCGTTTACATTGTGATTTACAACTTCTCCTTTATGGTTGTCGTTGAAAATCTCTTTTTTCATTACACCTTCTCTTACTGTAGCCATTTGTGGGCGACAATCGGGGTTGATAATCCATGCAATAATATTTCCTCCGAAAGCCGGACGAATTTGATAAAGCAGGTTTTCGTATGTTTTGTTCTCTTTTTTATCTTCGTGACCGCCTATTTCAAGCGATGTACAGTCGGCTGTAAGACCGCTGCCAAGAGCAGATGAAACACGTGGACCCAAATCGCGACCGATAATGGTAGCACCCATAAGGCAGATTTGCGGTTTCTCTTTTTTGAAAAGATTTACCAGAATAGATGTGTGTGGCAGGGTGGTGTAGGGCGATAAGCGTTTGTCTTCGAATTTGTGCAACACGTCAACGCCGTAAGGGAACACCTGTTTTTCGATAGTTCCTAAATTTCCGCCTGCAGCAATTGCTTCGAGTTTACATCCTAACTCGTTAGCAAGTGTACGTCCTTTGGTAAGTAGTTCAAGACTCACTTCTGCAACCGTACCTTCGTCAATTTCTAAATATACAAATATGTTGTTCATAAAATTTTTGAATGTTGTAATGATTTGCCGAAACTCAGTTCTGTTTTAAATCAAGTCTGTTTCAGGCAAATCGGATTTTTTTGATTTACCATTATCCAATCGTGTGATTGGCAATTAATTCTCTCATTAATTCGTCAATTTCGTCATCATTGTCGGTAAGACGTTTGCCTTCTTTAGCTTGAAAAACTACGTTCTCAATTTTCTTAACTTTCGTAGGTGAACCCGAAAGTCCGCACTGTTCTACATCTGCTTCCACATCAGCAACGCTCCATTCTGTTAAGTTCAAATATGGACGGCTGTCGTAGATATCTGCATGTTCAATCTCTTCTGTTTGAAGTTCAGTAGCAGTTTTAGCGTGTTTGTATTTCAACAATAGTTTCGCATTGCGCGGACGACAAGGAGCTGCCGAGCCGTTTACCGTAATCAATAGTGGATAAGGACACTCTACGATTTCCACACCATTTTCCAAACGACGTTTGATGCGTACTTTTCCATCAGCAACATCTTCAATCTCTTCAGCGTATGTTACTTGTGGAATACTAAGTTTTTCAGCTACTTGTGGACCAACTTGCGCTGTATCGCCATCAATAGCCTGACGACCGGAAATAATCATATCAAATTTTCCGATTTTTCTTACTGCCATCGAGAGAGCGTAAGATGTAGCCAGTGTGTCGGCTCCTGCAAAAGCACGGTCGGTAAGAAGTACACCATCGTCCGCACCTCTGAAAAATCCTTCTCTCAAGATATCTGCTGCACGTCCGGGTCCCATTGTTAGAAGTGTAATGGTTGTCCCGGGAAAACGCTCTTTAATTTGCAATGCTTGTTCTAATGCATTCAAATCTTCGGGGTTAAAAATAGCGGGCAATGTCGCTCTGTTAACGGTTCCGTCGGCTTTCATTGCATCTTTCCCTACGTTTCTGGTGTCGGGAACTTGCTTAGCCAACACAATAATCTTATATGCCATTTTCTTATATTATTTTGTAAAGTATATTAAGCAAAAGGCAAATATAAGTAAAAAATTGCAAATCACATTAAATTTGAAAGAAAAATAGGGTTTAAATTGAGTTTGTTTTCTCTCTTTGTGAATGTTATTATTGATAGCTTTAGAAAAGTATTAACTTTTTGGTATTTTAAACGTGAATTTCTTCTGCATAATGTAGCTGAAAATCGTGCATACAATCGTGATAATCATTTTCGATGGAGTGGGGTAGATATTCACCACTTCCACTAAGAGTTTCAATCCGAAGTAGTTGATAAGCAGATTCATCGCCACAACTGCCATATAGCGTATCAGTTGCGTACGTCCGCGCAAATCCGATGCGGTAAAAGTTACATATTTTTGTAGCAGAAAACCGCTAAGCAGTGTAATTGGAAATACTAATAATAGCGCAGCAATATGTGGACTGATAGCAATAAAACCCAGATCAACAATTTCTTTTCGGAAGATAAAGTTGTACGAGATAAAATAGAGTATCCAGTCGAAAATCAAATTAGCGACTCCCACCACACCGTAGCGAAAAAACTGCAAACTAACGACACGTTTAAAGGGTGGATAAAGCGTGTCGATTATGTCGCTGATAAACTTTCCGATAAGTATAAATACTCTTCTCATTCTTATAATGGTGGCGTTACATAAGCATCCAACTGCTTCGTTGATTTCGATTCTGAAACACTTTTTTTGCCATTTTGAACGTAGTGAAAAATCTATTCTTTTTGTTTTGAGACAATCTCTAAGTAAAAAAACGTGACTAATATCACGCGAAAGGATTCGCGCGGAAGCAAATTAGCGTTCTTAGCGATTATTCTTTGCGTACTTTGCGTGAAACTGTTCAAAAAATCGTAAATTAAAAGTCTTTTTTCTTTGCTCCTTGCTCTTTGTTCTAAATAAATCGTAAATCTAAAATCCGAAATCGTAAATAATAATTACGGTAACAGTGCCTCCAACTTATCCAACTGCTCTTTAATTTGAGCTTTTGTTGTTTCATCTTTTTCCGATTGATAAGCAGCACGCAAATCGGGCAGATAATGCAGATAGTGAGTGTCGGCTATATATTGTGCTGCTCTTACACGAACCTTTGCATCTCCGTCGAAAAGCAATCCCTGAATCCAACGTTTGGCATCCCAGGAATGTTTGCTTTGCAACCAATCTAATGCGGCAATTTTTTCATCAGTTGAGCCGTACAGAAATGTTCGGAAATAGCCACTCTCCTTTTTCAGGTCTGCAATCGACATCAAAATCTCTTTATTGAAAATATCTGGATTTACTACGTTTTCGCCATATTCCTTAATCGGCTTATCGAGCGTCCAACGCACCATACGCGGAATCATCCACATCATGCCCGGAGTTGCTTCGGGGTGAGCGATACAGCTAAAAACTTTTCCCTTTCCGTATTGATTGGTGATAAAGAAAGGTTTATTATTAGTCATATTTTTTGGAGCATTACCCTCTTCGTGAACATCGCTCTCCATTATGGCAAGAGTTTCGTATTGGATGCTATCGCCTTTGGCAGGAATAAAAACCGGACCTTCGTAATACATCACAAAGAGCGTATCACGCTCGGCAACTTCGGGGAAAAGTTTTTTACCCTCGTCGGTAAGTGTAAATTTCGCTATTCCGTGACCACGATTATCGTGTTCAATATCTATGGCTTGTGCACCGTTTAGTTGCATACAAGAATATTCCGGTGTGTTTGAAAACAGATATGCACCCGCGCAAATTCCAACAGCACCGCCGCCACGTGCAACAAAATCTTTAATTCGCTGCTGATTTTCGTTTCCCAAATTCAGATATTGCCTGCTTCCGCCACCACCCGGGATAATAATTGCATCGAGCGAATCGAGTACGTTATTGGCAATATCGGCTGTTGTAATGGTACGAACTTCCATTTCGGCATCCAATTGTATTGCCGCTACCGCTTCCCAGATACAAGTTTGTGCGCCACCGTGTCCGTCAAAAACAGCTACACGCATATTATCGGTTTGTCTATCTGCCGCTTTTTCTGTTGTGGACGATGTGCATTGAAAAAATAGCAACAATATCGGGAGAATAAGCCAATTGTATATTTTCATTGTTTCTTCTATAATGAATTTTGAAAAAGTGGGACAAAGATAAGGGTTTATTTTTAGAAATGTTGTATGTTTGTTTTGGAAACACGATGTTATAGACCATTTAAAAACATAAATATGACCAACAAATACCAAAATAAATATCGCATTGAATCTGCACGGTTGCAAAATTGGGATTATCGTTGGGCTGGTGCCTATTTTATTACCATCTGCACAAAAAATCGGGAACATTATTTTGGTGAAATCGAAAACGGGGAAATGATATTGTCCGAAATCGGACGTATTGTGGAACAGGAATGGTTGAAAACATTTGATATGCGCCCCGATATGAATTTACAAATGGGTGATTATCAGGTAATGCCCAATCATTTTCATGCCATTATTATTATCGGGGAAAATGAATATAATAAACGGGGTGGTTGTCATTGTGACGACGGTGATGACGCGCATTGCCGTAGAGACGCAATGCATTGCGTCTCTACGGCACCCACGTACGTCCACGTCCGCAACAACGTCATCGTCACAAATGCACGACGTTTCCACGCCACCACCAAACGCCACCACCACGCCCAAAAACCGTTTTGGTCCGCAATCCAAAAATTTGGGATC
>CAYFUW010000019.1:0-1203 GCA_964346495.1 uncultured Dysgonomonadaceae bacterium | reverse complement strand
ACGCCACCACCACGCCCAAAAACCGTTTTGGTCCGCAATCCAAAAATTTGGGATCTGTTATTCGGGGTTTTAAAATTGGTGTAACCACCAATGCGCGGATGATTAATCCCGATTTTGCATGGCAGGAACGGTATCATGACCATATTATTCGCGACGAACAATCATTTAAACGAATACAAAAATATATTCGCGAAAACCCTAAAAAATGGGTGGATGATAAATTTTATGAGAAAAAATAATGCATCTGCAAATCTAACACAGCACACAAAATTCTGCCCAAAATATTGGTAGTGTTTATTTTCTTTACCCAACCACACACCCACAAAACGCCACACTTAGCAAAAATCCCGCTAACGAAGTAAGTTTTAGATACGGGTCAAGTTCTTGTTTCGTTTTTACGCGGATTTGTGTGAGAATATAGAATAGAAATATAAAAACTAAAACATACAGATATTTGTACCAGGCAAAAGGTTCGTAAAAGATGCTATATTCCAAAAAACAGGCAAAAACACCGAATGTTAGCAGTGCGTGATAAATTTTCGCTTTACGGATTCCCAATTTGCCTGCTACTGTGATTTTTCCCGATGCACGGTCGTTATCAATATCACGCATATTATTCACATTGAGAATCATAACGCTAATCAGTCCCAATCCAATTGCAGGAAAAACCGGATGCCAACTGATTTGTTCTGTGTGCAGGAAGTATGTTCCCAATACCGGAACAGGTCCGAAAAAAAGAAAAGCAAACATATCGCCCCAGCCTCTGTAGCCGTAAGCGTGTTTGCCCATTGTATAAAATAGTGCTGCAAAAATGCAAAGAGCACCAACAATTAACATAATCAATGCGCCTTTTTGCCAGCCAATACTTCGCGCGATACTCATTATTCCGAAAAAAACAACGAAAGCAACGGAAACGAGCAAAGCTGTTTCCATCTGTCGTTTATTGATATTTCCGCTTTGTAGCGCACGAGTGGGACCTTCACGTTTGCCTGTGGTATCGGTGCCTTTTTCGTAATCGCCCAAATCGTTGGCGAAGTTTGCCAATATTTGTATAGATACCGCTAACAGAAAAGTCCAAACGAATGTTTCTAGTGAGAACAGACCGTCATTTAAAGCTAAACCGCTACCCAAAATAACGGTAGCGGCTGCTAAAAATAGTGTTCTCGGACGTGCTGCCGATATCCATGTTTTTATACTTGACAT
>CAYFUW010000018.1:0-28656 GCA_964346495.1 uncultured Dysgonomonadaceae bacterium | reverse complement strand
TTACCGTTATATGATAAAGTTATAAAGTAGCGCATTCAACTTTTGGATAGAATTATCTAACAGTAATATGAAAACAAGCCTGCTTGCGTTCATGTTTCACATAGCAAAGTTCCTTGTTTTTCAAATCGAATAACACTTGTGCCAACACTAATTTCAATCTATCCGGTGATACAGCGTTTGTAGAATCGGGGTCTATCTGTTCAAATCGTTTCCAGGAGATATCGAAAGTAGTGCCGTATCGGTGAGTAGAGTTTTCCGATGCATTTATATTCCTTGTACGCAAAGTTGATAAGTCATCATCTGTACGAAGTACACTTGTAACATAAAGTCTGTGCAATGGGATATCTTTGCTGTAGAGCGAATCGCGAAAACTTTGAGCAATATCAACCAGCAGTTGTGTTGCTGAAGGAACTAAAAAAGGAATAGAGTGAGTTAAATCGTATGTGCGATACAACTCGAGTGCATCCGGCAAACGAATAAGTTCATCTTTATATTTAAGTGTATCGTCACGTGATGCAAGTGGTGTTATACCGTTTGCAATGGCAGCCTCCAGGTGCAAATCCTGAAGGTCATTAAACTCTCTGTTATAATTACCGGAAAACCTTTTCTTCCTTTCAGACAACGAATGTGGTATTAACTCATCGATATCGTTCTCTTTCGTCCTGTTTTTCTTACAAGAGATAAACGATAATGTTATTAAAACAATAAGAATAGAACAAATAGAGCGAACTGTAACCGTCATAAATATTAATTATTCATTTCACGCAACTTAATCTTTGTAAGTATCTGCTTAGTATTCAACGGAAAATCGCCATCCATCATCCACGAATAGTAGCTTGGCTCATTTCTTAACACCTCTACAACCGGTTTACCTTTGTGTTTGCCAAAATTAAAAACCTCTACGCCATTTTCATCGTAAACCATTCTTCCGGCTAAATCAACATTGTCGTTAAAGCTTGAATATTCTTGCGAAAGAACTGCTATATCGTTAACTAAATCGGGATAACGGTCTAATTGTGCTTTCAATACTTCATAAGTTGCCAAAGTATCGGCTTCGGCACTATGTGCATTTTCCAACTCTTTATCGCAATAGAATTTATATGCAGCCTCCAAAGTGCGTTGCTCTTTTTTATGGAAAATAATTTGCACGTCAACAAATTTTCGTTTTCTCATATCAAAGTCAATACCTGCGCGCAAAAACTCTTCTGCAAGTAAAGGCACATCGAATCGGCTCGAATTAAACCCTGCAAGATCACATCCTTCCAAAATATCAGCTAATGATTTCGCAACCTGCTTAAAAGTAGGACAATCTTTTACATCTTCGTCAGTTATCCCATGTATTGCAGTTGCTTCTGCCGGAATTGGCTGCTCAGGATTAATTCTTCTTGATTTTATCTCCTCTTTTCCGTTTGGATATACTTTTAGTATAGATATTTCTACAATTCTATCTTTTACTATATTAATACCCGTTGTTTCCAAATCGAAAAAAACAAGGGGATTTTTCAGATTTAGTTGCATTGTTTTTTGTTTTAGTACCCTGTGTAAAAAAATATTAGTCGTTCAGCATCATTGGCATCAACAATGTGAGCATATCTTCATTCTCTTCATTTTCTGTCGGTAAAATTACTCCTGCTCTTGATGGGTCTAACAACTCAATTTTCACATCTGCTGAAGGAATATTATTTAGTATATCTATCAAAAATACTGCTTTGAAACCTATATTCATAACAGTTCCGTTATATTCGCATGGAAGAGTCTCTTCTGCTGAAGTTAAAAAGTCGATATCTTGCGCCGAGATAACAATCTTGTCTTCCGAGAATTGTAATTTAACTAAGCTACTTGCCTGATTTGAGAAAATACTTACACGTTTTAATGCATTTAAAAGCATCAATCGGTCTATTGTAACATGATTGGGATTGTTTTGTGGAATAACCGAGTTGTAGTTAGGATATCTGCCTTCAACAAATCTGCAAATCATAATTACGTTTGCCATATTTATGTAAGCATTATTTTCATCAAATTTCACCTCTATATTTCCAGACTCTCTTGGAAGTAAACTTCTTAACAGATTAGCCGGTTTTTTAGGCAAAATAAATGAAGCACGACCTTCGCTCTTAACTTCACTATTTATTACACGCACCAATTTATGACCATCTGACGCAACAAAAGTGATATCATCAGCTGTAATATCAAAATAAATTCCGTTCATTACCGGACGCATTTCGTCGTCGGCAGTGGCAAACAAAGTTCTATTAATTCCGTCAAATAGTGTTTGTGCATCGATATTAAGCGTTACACAATCTTCTTTAATCTCTTTCGGTTGTGGATATTCATCACCTTTTGAGCCTATAAAATTATATTTTCCGTTGTGATAATAGATATAAACCTCTAAAGTTTCATCATTAATATCAAACTTTAGTGGCTGGTCGGGAAGTTCGCGAAGCGGGTCGAGAAGATTCTTAGCATTTATTGCCAATGAACCACTTCCTTCTGCAGTGTCAACCTCTATTTTAGTTTCCAATCTGGTTTCGTTGTCAGATGCGGTAACTGTGAGAATGTTATCATTCAAACTCAACAAAAAACAATCTAAAATAGGAAGTGTGTTTTTTGAATTAATTACTCTACTTATTGCTTGCAAGTGTTGCAAAAACGTTGCGCTTGATATTTCAAATTTCATAATATATAAGTTTTTATTTCCGGTTTATTATAAACATGAAAAGAGTTATACGATTAATTACTACTATTTTGTTGAAAACGGTTATTACATTGGTTTTCACCGTAAAAATCCATTTTATAACATTATAATTTGTAGCAAATATACAAAATTATCTGCTTTAAAAAATATATGTTATACTGTTTTTTTAATGGTTTGTTGATAACTACTACATTTTCTTACTTCTGGGATGATGTTCTATTATCTCTTCGCGTAAAAAATCCCTGTCTAGATGGGTGTATATTTCGGTAGTAGCTATTTTTTCGTGTCCCAGCATCTCTTGAATTACACGAATATTTGCACCTCTCTCCAAAAGATGAGTTGCAAATGAGTGCCTGAAAACGTGCGGACTTATCGGTTTTGTAATCCCTGCCATTTCGGAATACTTTTGCACGTAATGAAATACCGTTATTCGGGATAAAGCTGCACCTCGTGCACTTATAAAAACGATATCTTCGTTACCTTTTTTTATGTTCATTTGCGAACGATAGAGAAGATAGTTGTTAATTTTATCAATGGCTGTATCAGATATGGGAACAAGTCGTTGCTTACTACCCTTCCCTTGCACACGGATAAATCCTTTATCGAAAAAGAGGTCGGAAAATTTAAGATTAATCAACTCCGAGACCCGAAGTCCACAGCTATAAAGCGTTTCAATTATGGCGTAATTGCGTGTGCCTTCGGCAGTTGAAACATCTATGCAGCTTAAAATCATATTGATTTCTTCCAAAGATAAAACTGTAGGAAGTTTCAAACCTATTTTGGGCGATTCAAGCAATTTGCTCGGGTCACTCTGTATATAATCGTCCAACATCAAAAAGTCGAAAAACGATTTTATTCCCGAAATAATTCTCGCTACAGACCTTGCGCCTATACCCTGGTCGTGAAGTTCAGAAAGAAACTCTTCTAAATGAGACAACTTTATATCTCTAAGTGAGATATTGACAGAGTCTATATATGTCATCAGTTTTTGCAAGTCGGTCAGATATGCATCGATTGTGTTTTTCGAGAGTTTTTTTTCGAGCAAAAGATATCGCTTGTACTTTTCCAGAACTGATTGCTTTGCCATCTTAACTATCTTGATTTTACTTCATTAATCAAGGTTTTCGCATCTTTAATGTAGTTTTCAATAATACGTAAAACAGCTTTCTCATCATCTTTTGATATCGATTGTTTTAACTCCAAATGTGATAACAAACCTACCAATTCATCATCGTTAATAATTTTAAATAGCGGCATCTGTTTGTGAGCAATTTGGGCTAAACGATTGATATCTTTTTCCTCAAAAGCTTTTTGTAATAACGATAAACTTTCTGATGTCTCTTTTTCAAATGAACTCAATATTTCAAGCGAACTATCTTTGTCTTCTTTTACAAAATCAATCAGGTTAGATACTTCACCATGTGGTTTCGAACCTTTTCTATTTATTTGCAAATCGTTGTTATTCACATACTTTGCAATAAAACTCATTATTGTGACAGAGTCAAACGGTTTACTTAAAAAGTCGTCAAAACCGTGACTGCGTATTTCATGCAAAGATATTTCGGAATTGGCAGACAATGCTATTTTAGGTGTAGATTTGTTTAATCCGGGAATCAGCTTGACAAGATCTAAACCGTTCATAATCGGCATCTGTATATCAATCAGTATTATATCAAATTTTGTTTGACTTAGAGTACCAATTGCATTTTCCGGCACACTTTCGGTAGTTACATCTATCTTTTTGAGTTTTAACAACTCTGAAAGCATTGTCAGCTGCACAGGATCATCATCAACTGCAAAAACCGAAATTCCCTCTAAATTGAAATCTCTTGTTATTTCACTATCATCTTCTTCTATAACAGTGTCTCTGTGTTTAAGTGGTAACCAAATAGTAAATTGAGAACCCTTATCCAATTCAGAGAACAATTGAATAGTGCCATTCAACTCCTCCACCAAACCTTTCACAATTGCAAGTCCTAGTCCTATACCTTCTATCTTGGCTCCTGAATAATTATGACTTACCTGTTTAAACTCCTGAAATATAACCGATTGGTTCTCTTCTGCAATTCCACAACCCGAGTCTTTAACGACAAATTCAACGCCATTATTTTCTATTCCATAACTTACCTCAACAAATCCTCTCGATGTATATTTTATCGCATTGGAAATGATGTTGTTAAATATTTTTTTAATCATGTATGGGTCAGAGAAAACATGAAGATTTTCAGGAATATTATTGATAATTTTAAGTTCCAGTTTTTTTGCCTGAGCTATAGGTATAAAAAGACTTACCACATCATTGCTGAGTTCGTATAGATTAAATTTTATCTCTCTCTTAATCCAAATACCTTCACTAAGTTTTCTGGCATCGAGCATATCGGTTACAAGATCTAAAATATGGTCGCTCGACTTCTTTATATTCTGTAAGTATTTTTTATTTTTCTCCTCATCCTGGTTGCTAGATAACAACTCTATATATCCTTGTATAGAACTTGCAGGTGCCTTGATATCATGCGAAATTGCCAACATCAGCTTTTCTCGTAGTTCAAGTAACTCTTTAATCTTTTTATTAGACAGCTCAAGGTCGCGTCTGCGTTTAGCATCTTTATTTATTCCGACAATAAAAAACAATCCAAAAATTAAAGCAATAGCCACAGCTGCTACTGACACTCCCATTACTATTTTCTGAGAATCAGACAAAACAGCCTCTTTTTCACGAATAAGTTGTATCGATTTATTTAGTTCTTCTAACTCTATACCCTTCAATAGCTCATTTATCCGAGATGAAAGCATAGTGTTTGTATTATTCATAGCCACCTGTCTCACAAAGAGTTGAGATTGAAGGCTTTTTTGTTTATCAAGGTCTAATTTTTCACTATATCTGATTATGTTTACCATAGTATCTAATACAAGCGAGAAAGTTTCTTGAGTAACTACAGGTCTGTTATCAACAATTACTGTTGAATCTTGCTTTCCGGCAAAAGCATCAACTATACGACCGAATAAGCCTTTTTTCTCGCTCTTAATAACTGTTGTGTCAGCAGCCTCTTCAACAAAAAAGTTAACATTGTTTCGCTCCAGCAATTCGTCAATATCTTTATTAACTTTATGCGGAATAATAGAACTTGATGTACTTTTTATGATATTAGGTGCTCTCCGGATAGAGTCTAATAATGCAGTTATATCTTTTAGATTCTTCTCTTTTTTCTCGAGTAGTATAACTATTGTATCTAATTTGCTATTTCTGCTACTATCAGCAGATAGTTGTTTAAGAGTGTCTATGTTAGCCAATATTTCAGGCTTCATAGATTCATGTAAATCTAAATACATGTTTGAACTCTCGGATGTTATCAGATATTGAGCACACTCTAGCTCAAATAGTTTTGAAATAGTGTTACTAACAATTACCAGCTCTTTTAGGTCTTCATCTTTTGTTTTTCTTTCAGAGAAGCTGACTAAGTTATTGTAAACAAGCACAATTCCCAGTACCATTACTAAGAACAACAATACATAGCCTACTATTACTACATGTACTACTTTTGAAGAAAAACGATTTTTTTTCATAACAACACCACAAAAAAGAGTTAGTTATTGATCTATTTTATATAACTTTATTTTATTGTATAAAGTTTTTCTATCGATATTCAATATGGATGAAGCAACAGTTTTATTTCCTTTGGCAATTTCGAGAGCTTCAATTATTTTTTCCTTTTCATAATTTTCTTTACGCAAACTTTCCACATCGCTACCAGAGTCATCAACGAAAGGCTGACTGCCGGAATTGATGTCTGAAAGTGATTTTTGGAACAAAAATGGCAAAACATCCGATTTTATTTCAGTTCCTTCAGAAAATAGTACTGCTTTGAATATTGTATTTTTTAATTCCTGAATATTTCCGGGCCAGGAGTAGCTAAGCAAACTATCAACTACTTTTTTATCTATCTTTTTAATATTTTTATTGGTCTCATTATTTGCAAACTGGATGAAATGATTTGCAAAATAGAGAATAACATCTTTATCATCACTTAGTCTTGGAAACTCGATAACTTTGTCAAACAGATTGAATAGTTTTGGCAAAAGAACCTTTTTTAATTCTTTAAGTGTACAGTCACTACTTAAAAAACATTGTCTAAAATCTTCATCTTTCTTCTGCTTCAATATATTATCCAATAACCGATCCTGGCATTTCGAATCTAAAGATTCTGCATTCTTAACAAACAAGACACCACCTTTTGCCATCTCAAAGTGTTCATCTATACCGGTAATATCTTCAATACCCGACATCAGTCTCTTTTTCAAAACTATTTCGGCACTATCCAAAACAATAAATGGCTTCGTAGGCTCAGACTTTCTTTCAAATATTTGCTTTGCCAACGACATCTTTCCGGTACCTTTATCACCAACAATCAAAAGATGTGAGTCATTTATTGCTACATCATGTATTAAGTCCGAAAAGAATTTATACTTATCAAGTGGCGGCAAAAGGAAATCACTAGCTATTTTCTTAATATCCTTTTGGTTTTGTTGTAACCTGAAAGCATCTTCTATTTTCGAAAAAAGATTTTCCGGTTCAATAGGTTTTGCTATATAATCAACAGCACCCGACTTTAATGACTCTACAGCAGTTTCAACATCTGAAAATCCGGTCATCATTATAACAAGTATATCAGAATCGAATTTTTTCACCCACGACAAAAATGAAAAACCGTCAGCTCCGGGCATTCTAATGTCCGAAAGTATCAAGTCAAATGGCTTATTTTTTACTTTTTCAATAGCTTCATCAACACTGGTAGCAGTATCTACATTGTAGTCTTTTTTTACTAGCCACGATTTAAGCATCAGGCAGACCGTTAAATTATCATCTAAAATTAAAATACGCTTCATTAATTTTTTATTTTTTGTTGATAGATTTCCTAAATCCATCTCTCAAAGTAGTTAATCTTCTGTTTTCTCTTTCTCCAACTCTTTAGGTATCATGATGGCAGCATAAAGCAGAAATATTGCTCCAGCCATCATTGTCAAAGGCCAAATATTATTATTCGTAAACATTAAGTATGCTGACACAGCCATGAGCATACACGAAATAATCTGGAAATTGTAAAGCCTCTTTCCTCTAATGCTCTTTCCAGGATATGGAGTAAGAGCCGTTGAAAGAAGCAGGGCTGCAACTCCAACCGCCATTAACCATTTTGCTATATCAGGAACAATAAAATATGCTGTTGCCGCAATTAATACTAAAACTGCTCCTATTTTATAAACAAAACCGTTATTCACATTCATAATGCCATTCTTTATTTAGCAATGTATAAAAAACAGATGACTACTCTATAATAAATATCTCCTCGCCATCTTTTCTCATTAAATAATTTTCACGGGCAAATTTTTCAAGGTTTTCTTTGTTCGATTTCAACTCTTCAAGCTTAGCTCGGTTTGTTTCGGTCTGATTTCTGTAAAACTCAATTTGTGACTTCAGATGACGTATCTCTCTTTCGTATTTAATCCTTTTTGTAATACTGTTATCACCAAAAAGGAATAAAGATAAAACGAGAATCACCAAAATCACCAACTGATAGCCGGAAATTCCAAATTTTCTTTTATTTAAGCTTTTAAACTTTTTCATAGTTCCATTTGCACCCAATTATTATTGCAAAAATAATTTATTTTTCCTTCATATTCAAACGAATTACTTAAATTAACCGAAATAATTTTTAAGCTATGTTGTTTATATGTAGTTTTTAAACTATCTTTACACTCAATAAAATGTTTTTTAAAATAAACATTTAAGTTGGAAAAGAATTTTAAATTCAGATAATCAACAAATCTCAACACAAAACTTAAAATTTATCACAAACTTAAATAGAGAATTTACAATGAAAAGAAACTTTTTAACTGCAATTATCTTATTACTTGCAACATCTATGGCTTTTCCTTGCACCAATTTTTTGGTAGGGAAAAAAGCATCTACAGACGGGTCAACAATAATATCGTACTCGGCAGACTCGTACAACTTGTATGGTGAACTGTATCACTGGCCCGCTAAAACCTACAAGCCGGGCGAGATGCTGAAAATTTTCGAGTGGGACACCGGAAAGTATATGGGTGAAATACCGCAAGTATTAAAAACTTACAATGTTATCGGAAACATGAATGAGCATCAACTTGCAATTGCCGAAACCACTTTTGGAGGAAGAGAAGAGCTTGTTGACTCTACAGGAATAATGGATTATGGCAGCTTAATATATGTTACCTTACAACGTGCAAAAAATGCACGAGAAGCTATTAAAATAATGACTGATTTGGTAGGTGAACACGGTTTTGGAAGTTCGGGCGAATCATTCTCTATAGCAGACCCCAACGAAATATGGATTATGGAGATAATTGCCAAAGGTCCGGGAAGTAAAGGCGCGGTATGGGTAGCAATACGTATTCCAGACGACTGCGTATCGGCACACGCCAACCAGGCAAGAATACAGCAATTCCCTTTGAACGACCCTGAAAACTGCATATATGCTCCCGATGTAATCTCTTTCGCTCGCGAAAAAGGTTATTTCAACGGTAAAGATGAAGATTTTAGTTTTGCAAAAGCTTATTGCCCACTCGACTTTGGTGCATTGCGTTTTTGTGAAGCAAGAGTTTGGTCGTTCTTTAATAAATATAATAAAGATATGGCTAAATATGTTACCTATGCAAAAGGACAAACTACTGAGCCAATGCCTTTATATATAAAAGCTGACCGCAAACTTAGTGTTCACGACATTCAAGCAATGATGCGCGACCACTACGAAGGAACAGAACTTGACTGGCGTTACGATGTTGGAGCAGGTCCGTTTAACTCGCCATATAGAATATCTCCACTTTCATTTGAGTATGAAACGGAAACTTTCTGCAACGAACGTCCTATCGCAACACAACAAACCGGATTCTCTTTTGTTGCACAGATGCGTTCATGGTTGCCAAACCACATTGGCGGAATCTTATGGTTCGGTGTTGATGATGCTGCTCAAACAGTATATTATCCGTTCTATTGTGCTCATAACGAAGTGCCACATGCTATGGCGGTAGGAAATGGCGATTTGTTGACATACTCATCAACATCTGCATTCTGGATTCACAACCGAGTATCGAACATGGTTTATAGCAGATATAGCGATATGGTTGTAGATATGCAAAAAGCTCAATCGAAACTCGAAAATCAATTCCGCGAAGCACAACCAAGAATTGAAAAAGAGGCAGGAGAATTAAAATCACAAGAAGAGAGTGTGAAGTTTTTAACTCAATATACCAACAATCTGGTTGCAGATGGTATGGCTGAGTGGAAAAAACTTGAAGAGTATATGATGGTAAAATATCTTGACGGTGTTATAAAAAGAGAGGAAAATGGAAAATTCAAGCGCAACCCACACGGTTTACCGGCTTCACCAATACGTACCGGATATCCAAAAGAGTTTATCAAGAAAGTTATCGATGAAACAGGAGATAAATATAAAGTTAGAGAAGTAAAGTAACTCCTAAACATTTAATAGATTTTAAAACCAAATTATTTTAAACATAACGATTCGTATGGAAAACAAAGAATTATTAGAAAGAGTAACGAGTAAAGCAAACGCTTGGCTTAGTGACGAATACGACCAAGAGACGCGACAAGAGGTAAAACAGATGTTAGAGAGCGAAGACAAAACGCAACTAATAGATGCATTTTACAAAGATTTGGAATTTGGAACCGGAGGTATGCGAGGCATAATGGGTGCCGGTAGCAATCGTGTAAATAAATATACTGTTGGAAGTGCTACACAAGGACTTTCGAATTATCTATTAAAAGAGTTTTCAGACCTTGATGAGATAAAAGTTGTAATTGGACACGACTGCAGAACAAACAGCCGCAAATATGCAGAAATATCTGCAGATATTTTCTCGGCAAACGGTATAAAGGTTTATCTATTTGAAGATTTACGTCCGACTCCCGAAATTTCTTATGCAATTCGCAAATTGGGCTGTCAAAGCGGAATTATGCTTACTGCATCGCACAACCCGAAAGAGTACAACGGCTACAAAGCATATTGGGACGACGGTGCGCAAGTACTTGCTCCACACGATAGAAATATTATAGCCGAAGTAAATAGAATTAATAACGTAAGCGATATCAAGTTCGAAGGCAACAAAGACAAAATCCAAATCATAGGAAAAGATATGGATGATGCTTTCGTAAACGAGATAAAAGGCTTTGTTCTATCACCCGATGCTATCAAGCGTCATCACGATATAAAAATGGTTTACACACCAATTCACGGAACAGGTGTTGAGATAGTACCGAAAGCTCTTCGTGCAGTTGGATTCACCAATGTTTACAATGTACCCGAACAAGATGTAACAAGCGGAGAGTTTCCAACAGTTTACTCACCCAACCCCGAAGAGCCTGCAGCTTTGGAATTGGCAATCAAAAAAGCGAACGAAGTAGGAGCAGAATTTGTTTTGGCTACAGACCCCGATGCCGATAGAATTGGTACAGCCGTGAGAGACAACGATGGCAACTTTGTTCTTATCAATGGTAACCAAACTATGCTTATTTTCCTATATTATTTGATGACCAAACGCAAAGAGATGGGATTATTAACAGGCAAAGAGTTTGTTGTAAAAACTATTGTAACTACAGAGTTAGTTGCTGATATAGCTAAAAAGAACGGTATCGAAATGTACGATTGCTACACCGGTTTCAAATGGATTGCAAAAATAATTCGTGAAAACGAAGGTGTAAAACAGTACATCGGTGGTGGTGAAGAGAGCTACGGATTCCTGGCAAACGATTTTGTACGCGACAAAGATTCCGTTTCGGCTTGTACGCTTTTTGCCGAAATTGCTGCATGGGCAAAAGATAACGGCAAAACAATATATCAACTTCTGGAAGATATTTATGTAGAGTACGGTTACTCTAAAGAGGTGGGCATTTCTCTTGTACGTAAAGGCAAAGAGGGTGCGGAAGAGATAGAAAATATTATGAAAAACTATCGCTCAAATCCAATAAAATCTCTTGCAGGTTCACCCGTAACTCTTTATAAAGATTTTGCAACATTAGAAGCTGTTGATGTAGCGAATAACGAAAAAATATCGCTCGAAATGCCAACTACTTCCAACGTACTTCAATACTTTACCGAAGAGGGAACTAAACTATCTATCAGACCTTCGGGTACTGAGCCAAAGATTAAGTTCTATATTGAGGTAAGAGCCGACATGAATAGTCGCGAAGAATTGGCGGAAGCGCAAAGAGTAGCTGACAGTAAAATTGAAATGATTAGACAAGAGTTGAATATTTAATAATATTCCATCCAATAAATTGTAGAGACGTGGCATGCCGCGTCTCTTTTTTGTAGGGCATTGTGGTTTCAATCCACATTGCCCTTAATCAATATTATATGCACAATGCGGATTTAGTAACCGCAATGTGCTTTGCGAACACCTAATTGGCGCAAGTTTGAGCTTGCGGAAACTTGTGCCAAAGTGGACCATTATTATTCCCCTTCATAAACAATAGTATAATTAATTGCTTTTAATTCTTCTAAAGTTAAAACATATTGTTTGTCAAATATGTTGTTACTACGTATTTCATCCCAGGTATAATCAGCCAGCGTTTGTTCTTTATAAATTAGAACTCCTAGTTTCCTTTTAATAAAAAAATCAGTGTGTGCCGGTATTTTTAAACTTCCATCATTTAAAATGTATTCTGTTGGCGGTATAATAAACTCATCAGAGGAAATAGTGTTTTCTGTCATACTATAAACAACGTATATTTTTGCTCCCGATTTATTCTCAAAATTAACATAAATATTCGGCTCTTCGCTATACTCTTCAGGGCAACTTTGTAAACATAGTACAACTGACATCAAAAGAAAATACTTAATTATTTTCATAACTATAAATTATTGTTAAAAACATCTCCCTTTCTTGCTTTGATTAATTAATTCCGGTTTCTTTATTATTAAGATTCACAATTTATTCAGTATAAACACACTTAACTATTATTATTCTCCTTCATAAACAATAGTATAATTCATTGCTTTTAATTCTTCTAAAGTTAAAACATATCTCTTGTCAAAGATATTCTGTTCCTGAATTTCCTGCCATGAATATTGATTTAATGTACTCTCTTTGTAGATAAGAATGTTTAACTTTCGATTATTGTTGAAAAGAATTGTATAATAAGGAGATTTGAGAGTATCTTGACTGTTAATAAATTCGAGTGGTTGATGAGTCGAATATCCAGAAGTCATTACTGAATCAATAGTATTCTGAAATAAATAAATTTTTTCATGACATTTATTTACTATAGAATAATACATGTCCGGATTATCTTGCTTAGGACAAGCTGTTGTAAATACTATCAAAATTGATAATGATAAAAATAATTTTAAAGATTTCATGCCAATTGTATTTTAAAAAATGAATATAAAACCTTAGTCGCCGGGATTTAATTAATCCTGATATCTATAATAAGTATGTAATTTCTCTTTTTAACATTACCATAGTTCCTTTTTATCTTTAACTGCCGATGTTTTGGACATGACTTGTCCCGAACGCTTTCGGGAAGTTACCGCTTGCTCAAACTTGCGCCAAAGTGGGTCTCTTTTTTTGTAGGGCATTGTGGTTTCAATCCACATTGCCCTTAATCAATTTTCTATGCACAATGCGGATTTAATAACCGCAATGTGCTTTGCGACTACTCTTAGCGTTATTTGCGTGAAACCGCTGACAGCTGAGAACAAAATGTAGAGACGCGGCATGCCACGTCTCTACGATTTATTAGGTTAATTACAATATCGTCAACTCATCTATTACATTTTCAGCATCCATAATTTCATCAATCACATACAAAACGTATCTGATATCAACACTTATGGTGCGTTGCATTTCAGGTTCAAAAAGGATGTCGCCGCTTAGCGATTCCCAGTTTCCGTCGAAAGCCAAACCGATAAGTTCCGCTTTTCCGTTGAAAACAGGACTTCCCGAGTTTCCACCTGTAATATCGTTATTCGACAAGAAATTTACAACCATTTTGCCATCGGGTGTACCGTATCGTCCAAAATTTCCCGAACGGATTTTTGAAAGAATTTCGGGTTGAACATTAAATTCAGGATCGCCCGGTTTCTGTTTTTCCAAAATTCCGTTTGAAGTAGAATAGTAGTTATACCAAATAGCATCGTTTGGTTGATAACCTTTTACAGAGCCGTAACTCATACGTTGTGTAAATGTTGCATCGGGATAGAATGTTTTATCGCTATCCATTTGCATCAAGGCAGCCATAAAATCACGTTCGCCACGCATAATTTTCTCATAAGTGGGTGTCATCAATTCCGTAAAATCATATCCGATTTCATTGGCAGATAGAGCCAATTCCATTGCTGGGTCATTGGTTAAATCTTCAAGAGTTGCCGTTTTTAAAAACTCAAGTAAATCTTCCAAATTTGTAAATTTAGAATTTGCAAACAACCAATCGGCATATTTTTCGTAACTTCCGCAAAAATCGCTGTTTATCTTCTCATAAATATCGGGATGAAACTCTTCCGGTACTCGCTCTGCATAAAGTTTCATCAATGCAGGCAAAACTTTTTTATCTAATTGCGGTTCATAATCTTTATAGGCTTCCACAAAATAGGTATTAATATAGTTCTGTTTATCTTCTTCCGTGCCGTCTCTATCGAAATTAATAATTGTGTTTGCAAAACGTATCAACTCGATTCCGTTTTTGAATGTTTCAAGATAGTAGGTAGAATAGCGAGCCATTTCATCGCTTTGTGAATAAGCATCACGCAAATCATTTATCGAATTTCCAAATCTCTCTTCTCGATCTTTATTGCCTTTTATCCAGTTAAATAGTCGGGTTTCAAGAGCTTCTTTCTTATCAATCACACCCAATTTCACAAGAGCAACGTTCATTCCCATTGAGTTTTTCCAATAGTTTGAACTGCCTGCATATTTGTTGGCATATTTTATTCTGATGGCATCGCTTTTGGTCATTGCATCCCACCAAATCTCCTGTTTCACACCACGAACTTCGATACGAGGTTTGTTTTCCGACTCCATACGTTGACGAATTCCCCACGACGATTTATATCTTTCTGTTCTTCCCGGGTAACCTACAGTCATTGCATAATCTTCAGCTTTTACACCTTTAAGCGTAATAGGCACAACATATTTAGGTTTGTACGGCACGTTAGATTCGCTGTAGTTTGCAGGTCTGTTATTTGCATCGGCATAAACTCTAAAAACAGAGAAGTCGCCTGTGTGTCGGGGCCACATCCAGTTATCTGTATCACCACCAAATTTACCTATCGATGATGGTGGCGCAACAACCAATCGCACATCGCGAAAAACATCGTAAACAACCTTATAATATTTGTTTCCTGTATAAAAAGGAATAATACGAACGCTTGTAAACGGGTCTTTTTCTTGCGATTCAATTATTTCATTCGATAATGAATCGATAAACAGATAACGTTGCACTTCGCCAAGCACGCTAGGCACTTTTGGCAAAATTTGGTCTGTAACATCCTCCATGCTTCTTAAAAACGAGATAGTCAAACCATCGGCATACAGCTCCTGGTCGTGTGCTTTTGCAGCAAATCCATTTTTTAAATAGTCATGTTCTACAGCACTCAACTTTTGAATTGCTCCATATCCGCAATGATGATTTGTAAAAATAAGTCCTTTTCCAGAAACTGCCACTCCGCTACATCCACCGCCAAAAATAACTACGGCATCTTTCAACGACGGATTGTTCTCATCATAAAGTTTATCAATAGGAAATGTAAATCCCAACTCTTTCATCCGCTCAGCACTTTGGCGGTTCAACTCTTTCAAAAGCCACATACCTTCATCGGCTTTCGAGATTGTAATCGTCATTATCAGGACGAAAACAGATAAAAAAATTCTTCTCATTTAATTTTATAATTTATTTAATTGTTAATATGTATTATTCGTCTTTGTTTCTAAATCTAACTGTTCTCAGGTTTTGCACAGGGACTAACGGCTTTAAGTCCGTTCGTCCCGTTGATTACAGCTTGTATTTATTATTACTTTTGTTCAGCAATGCAAATAGCTGTATCAAAAGTAAAGCACATCACTATCTTGTCATACTAAATGTAGCTTTTAGCGGAATGAAGTATCTATTTTTTTAGAACAAAGAGCAAAGAATAAAGATAAAAGACTTTTTTCATGCACTTGTCTGCCAAAGGCTAATAGCTAATAGCCAAAAGCCATTCTATTTTTTCGCAAAATACTTACCGATAATCGGTATTTCACGCAATGGCAAATCCTTCTTTATCACGATAGCAATATATAATACCAATATAACTGTATTCAAAACTAATCGAATCAGCATATTTGAAATATTTGCGTAGAAAAACATTATCGTGGCAAAAAACAGCAAAGCAATCACCAGATAAAATGCTGCCGCTTTCAAATCGTATTTTATCGGATAATTTTTCTGTCCTAAGAAATAAGAAATCAGCATCATAATCAGATTTGCGAAAAACGCCGTCCAGGCACAAGCCATATAGCCGTAAATAGGCACAAACAGTACGTTTCCTAAAACTGTAACAACAAGTCCTATCAGAGACAGATACGCTCCCCACTTAGTTTGATCTGTAAGTTTATACCAAAGCGACAGATTGAAATAGACTCCGAAGAACAGCTCTGCAAACATTACAATCGGAACAATTTTAAGCCCTTCTCTGTAATTTGATTCCAACAGATGTTTGATAATGTCTAAATATCCCATTACGGCAAGAAAGATAAAGAGCCCGAAAATAATGAAGTATTTTGTCGCTTGGGAATAGGCTGTTCTGTTATCGTCACCCGATTCTCGGTTTTTCGCGAAAATAAACGGTTCGAACGCATATCTGAACGCTTGCGTAAACATTACCATAATTACCGCTATCTTAAACGAAGCGTGGTAAATTCCCAACTGATTCATCTTATCGACTTCGATAGAGAGATATGGATATAGCATTTTGTCTAAATTCTGGTTCATAATGCCCGCTATACCCAAAACAAGCAGAGGCAATGAGTAGGATAACATCCGTTTCAGCAAAGCCCAATCGAAAGTGTATTTTATACGAAGCTGAGGCGATAATAGCAATATTCTGATAACAGATGCCGCCAGATTTGAAATCAAAATATAATCAACTCCGTTATTTATATCGAACCAAGAAAAAGCCGACGGAAATTTTACAGCCAACCATGGACACAACAGAAAGAAAAACAGATTGAAAAGAATAGTGAAAACAACGTTCAATATCTGAATTGTAGCGAATCGCACAGCACGCTTCTGATATCTCAAATATGCGAATGGTATTGCACTAAGCGTATCTAAACCTAAAATAATGATAAGCAGGAAAACATAATGTGGTTTAATAGCATCCGTTCCGAAAAGTCCCGTTATCGGTTCAAGGAAAAAGACAGATAAGATAACAAAAATAGTTGTGGTAAACGTAATGCTTATTATGGAAGTACTATAAACAGTCAGCGGATTTTCATCCTCTTTATTTGCAAATCTGAACAGACCTGTTTCCATGCCATAAGTCAGAATAACGATAACGAGTGCAGTCCAACTGTACAAGTTACCGATAATTCCCATTTGTGCAGTACTTGCCAAAACCCATGTCCAAAATGGTGAGAGCAGCCAATTAAGAAATCTCCCGATGATGCTACTCAATCCATAAATGGCAGTCTCTTTTGCAAGAACTTTCATTCCATTTGCCATATGTTATTATTTTTGATCGGATTGAGATTATATTACAAATGTACAACTTTAATCGATTTATAGATAAAAATCTTTGGCTTTATTTATCTTTAATATATGTAAGTGGCATAATTTCAGAAAAAATTGTTTACTTTGCATGTCAATTGATTTTATTAGAAATAATATTTCAATTATATGGAATCAATATAAATTATTGGTTTTCACTATTATATTTTTTTAGGGCAAAAATGCCGCTTACATCCGAAGAAACTATAACAAAATTATGGCTAAACAAGAAGACGTTTTCAAAAAATTAGTATCACACTGTAAAGAGTATGGATATGTGTTTCAATCGAGTGAAATATACGACGGTTTAGGTGCCGTTTACGATTACGGACAGTATGGTGTAGAACTTAAAAACAACATAAAAAAATATTGGTGGGACAGCATGGTGCTACTTCACGACAACGTTGTGGGTATCGACTCTGCAATATTTATGCACCCGACCATTTGGAAAGCATCGGGACACGTGGATGCATTTAACGACCCTTTAATCGACAACAAAGACTCTAAAAAAAGATACAGAGCCGATGTGTTGATTGAAGACCACCTGGCAAAATTTGACGACAAAATAGATAAAGAGATAGCAAAAGCTGCTAAACGCTTTGGCGATTCATTCGATGAAAAAATGTTTCGCCAAACCAATCCGCGAGTATTGGAAAACCAAAGCAAAAGAGATGAAATACATGCACGTTTCGCTAAAGCTCTGAATGATAACGACCTTAACGAACTACGTCAAATTATTATTGATTGCGAAATTGCTTGTCCCGTTAGTGGCACACGCAATTGGACAGAAGTAAGACAATTCAACCTAATGTTTGCCACAGAAATGGGCTCAACAGCAGAGGGAGCAATGAAAGTTTATCTTCGTCCCGAAACGGCACAAGGTATTTTCGTGAACTTCCTGAATGTTCAAAAAACAGGACGTATGAAAGTTCCGTTCGGTATTGCTCAAATCGGTAAAGCTTTCAGAAACGAAATTGTTGCTCGTCAATTTATCTTTAGAATGCGCGAGTTCGAACAGATGGAGATGCAATTTTTTGTAAAACTGGGTGAAGAGTTGAAGTGGTTTGAATATTGGAAAGAGACTCGTATGCGCTGGCATCAGGCTCTTGGTTTCGGTGCTGAGAAATATCGTTTCCACGACCACGAAAAATTGGCTCACTACGCAAACGCTGCAACCGATATAGAATTTGAAATGCCTTTCGGATTTAAAGAGGTGGAAGGTATTCACTCGAGAACAGATTTCGACTTAAGCCAACACGAAAAATTCTCAGGTAAAAAGATGCAGTATTTCGATCCTGAACTAAACAAATCTTATATACCTTACGTGGTAGAAACTTCTATCGGTCTCGACAGAATGTTCCTATCTGTTTTGGCAGCATCATACGAAGAAGAGGTACTCGAAGGTGGCGACACTAGAGTTGTGTTGAAACTGCCCGCACCTTTGGCTCCGGTGAAATTGGCTGTACTGCCGTTGGTAAGAAAAGACGGACTTCCCGAAAAGGCTCTCGAGATATTAGACACCCTCAAATTTGATTTCTCTTGTCAATACGACGAAAAAGATAGTATCGGGAAACGTTACAGACGACAAGATGCTATCGGAACACCTTTCTGCGTAACTATCGATCATCAGACACTAACAGACAATGCAGTAACTATTCGTCATCGAGATACAATGGAACAAGTGCGAGTACCAATTGACCAACTTCGTGAAACCATAGCAAAGAAGGTTGAAATGAAAAGCTTATTACAAAAAGTAGCAAAAGCTGACTAATATAAAACAAAAGTAAAACGCAAATAATAACAGATTATGAAACTTAAGTTATTCACTATATTATCGCTTATTGGCATTTTAGCAATCGTATCGTGTAATAAAACTGAAACTTTCGACGACAGATGGAAAAACGAAAACGAAGCTCAATTTGCTAAAATAGTTGCCGATCCGGAATACACCAAATTGGAATCTCAATCGGGAGAAGGATATATAATGTATAAAGTATTAGAGAGCGGCGAAGGGTTAACTCCATGCTTTACCGACCGTGTAAAAGTGCTCTACACAGGATGGTATAAAAATATCTGGACAAAACCTGATACGTACACAGATGAAAACGGCAATGTGATTACCAACAAAATTATATTTGAATCAACTGCCAATATGAACGATATCCCAATTGATTTTGATGTATCTCCATTAAGTCAGTACGGCGTTGTCGATGGATATTCAACTGCCTTGCAACATATGAAAGAGGGCGATAAATGGGAAATATGGATTCCCTGGAATCTGGGTTATGGCGCTATCGGACGAAATAATATCAGAGGATATACGACATTAGCTTTTGAGATAGAATTACTGGAAGTATTAAGATAAAACCTTACAAGTTCAATAAAAACTGTTCAATGGCACTACGCACCTGTTTGCGAGTGCCATTGAATTTATTTACCATAACAGAAAAAGCATATTTTTTGTTACCGTCTATCAGATAACCTGAATAACATTGAACACCGCCTATACTACCGCTTTTTGCTGAAACTTTTCCTTCATATTTGGTTTTTCGCAAGAAGTTACGCACAGTTCCCTCTTTTCCTGCTTTTGGCAACGAATTAAAGAAATCGGCAGAGTATTTGCTGTCGTTATACATATATACCAACACATCGGTTAAAAATGCAGGAGTTACGGCGTTTTGCGGAGCCAATCCGCAACCATCTTTCATTACCAAAGCATCAGTAGCAATATTTTTACCTTTCCAAAAACGATTTATAAAGTCTATTCCTTCATCAAGCGGATTGCTGTAAATATCACTATTATTATATCGACCGACAGTTCTAATCAGATGCTCCGCATAGTGATTGTTACTTTTCACGTTTACTTCACGAATAATCTCTTTCATAGGACGCGATTGGTGTGAAAAAATTGTTTCTCCAATAGCATAAGATGTTGTCTTTGAAGCATTACATTCAACCGAAAAATAGTCGGCACGTGCAGTTTCAACTTTTTCGATATTATATCCCACACGTTGTAAATAGTCTGACAACGTTTTTCCTAAAATCATACCGGGATCTGGAATATCACCTTTAATTGAAAATTGAGTTTTTCCTGCCGGAATATCGCCACGTAAAATTCGTTCGTTCGAAAATGGTATTCCATAAATATAGGCGTTATCACGTCCGGTAGAGTTTAGAGAAAGACTGTTTTGAAATGTAATACCTTCTACTTCAGGTTCAGTACGAATAATTTGCGGACAGCTGTTTTTATCTGTTGTATCGAAATATAGACGATACATATTGTCAAAAACACTAATTCCGTAAGCTCCTGCAGCGTAGTAATTGCCCATATCAATCCATGTCCACTCGGGCGAAACCCCATCGTAACCGAACAGATTATCAACCACATACAACGAATAGCTTTTGTTAAAATCTAGAGAACGTTTAACAGCATCGGCACTTTGAATAAAAAAAGCATTTTTATTAATGTCAAAAAACTCACTTCCAAGTGTAGGGTCACCCGAGCCGATAACTAAAATACGATATGAATTATTTGCATCAATTGCAACATCGGTTTTGTAACGATAATCTTTTCCAAACACCTCTATAGCCGTGGCTGTAGTTATCAGTTTTAGCACCGATGCAGGTGTAAGCGATTTCTGAGAATTATAATCCACAACCACTCTACCCGATTGCAAATCAACTACCGACACTCCCACCGATGCACTCTTTAAAGCCGGATTATTCACAAATTGTTGTAATGCAGGTTGAGCGAAACTACATGTTAAAGAGATAAAAAGTAAAAATAAAGTAACTGTTTTTTTCATTATTAAGCTGGTTTTGATATATATGAATATCTTCTTTGCTTCTAATACTCTTTTAGTTACCACGACTTTTAAGTCGTGGCTAGTTGAAAATAAAACACAGGGCTTTAGCCCAAACTTATATAAATTTTGGCTAAAGCCATTTCCTTTAAATTAATTGAATCCACGACTTAAAAGTCGTGGCAATTTATCATAGGAAATATTGCGGATATTCACATTATTTTTTGCAAGATACAAACTAATCGGAAATAAAAAAAGCAACTCCGCTTTTGAAGTTGCTTTTTACTATATGATAAAATAATATTAGAATCTGTAACCTACAGAAAGATAAGCGTTTTGGTTTTTAGAGTCAATTTTCTCTTGTAAATTAACCATTCCCATATCCCAACCAAGGTCAACAAGGAATTTACCAAATTCTGCACCAACACCTAGACCAAAACCAGCATCGAAACGATTAATACCATCTGTGAAAAAATCATCACTTTCTGATGCTCCTTCAACTTTCACTGTATTTTTACCAGCAACACCGTATGCCAAATATGGACCTGCATGGAAAACAATACGAGTTCCTGGCATTACATCCAATTTGTAAGCAAAGTGTACAGGCACTTGTAAATACATTGGAGTCATTGTATATGACGCATTAACACCAAATAAAGAAGCTTCCATTTTTGCTCCTTTAGTTGTAAAGTACAAACCTGATTGAACAGCCATGTTTCTTGCAAAGTTGTAATCAGCCGATAATCCAATGTGGAAACCAATTGTCATATCTGTATCAGCAGCTTCACTTCCGTAAAAGTTTGACATATTCATACCACCTTTAATACCTAAGCCTAATTGTGCACTTGCTACGGTTACTACTGCCAACATGGCAACAACCAATGATAATCTTAATTTTTTCATAAATTCTTTTCTTGTTTAAATTAATAATAGTTTGTTTTGTTTTAAAGATATTTGTTTGTTGTAAAACTCTTCTTTAGAACAAACACATTTACTTTTTTGTTCAATAACGGGTGCAAAAGTAATCTTTTATTTGCAAGAACAGATATTTATTCGACATCAAATTTTGTTAATTGTGGAAATAATGGACATTTGAATATATATTACTTCGGCAAAGACCTCAAAAGTAATCGCTATTTACAAAATCATATGTTAATTCATCACCAAATTCTATTAAATGGGGTTTTGACAGACTTCTAAACATTTTTTATTCTATCAAAAGTAAATAATACATTACATTTTAGTATCTTTGTAAGTTGATTTCAGCATGGCTTTCACCAGATAAATGAGAAATAAATTCTACATAAAAAAACTGTATCGATATTTACTAAAGACATTTATCCCTTCGTTTTTGATGACGTTCGCGATATGTCTTTTTTTGGTATTGATGCAATTCTTATGGAAGTACATCGAAGACATGGTTGGAAAGGGCTTAGAATACAGTGTTCTGGGTGAACTGTTTTTATATGCTGCCCTTACTCTTATACCTTTGGCATTGCCACTCTCTATTCTGCTTGCATCACTTATGGTTTTTGGCAATTTGGGAGAGTCACTAGAGCTATTATCCATCAAATCGGCAGGAATACCACTGCTTAAGATGATGAAGCCACTCATCGTTTTGGTAATAATAATCAGTATTGGTGCATTCTTTTTCCAAAACAATGCAATGCCTAAAATTCAATCAAAATTTGTATCACTTTTAGTATCTGTTCGGCAAAAATCGCCGGAATTAGATATACCTGAAGGAACCTTCTACAAAGAGATTAGCGGATACAATGTGTATGTTGAAAAAAAAGATCGTGAAACCGGTATGCTTCATGGTGTTATGATTTACGACATGGCAAGCGGTTTTCAAAATATGGCTGTAATTGTTTGCGACTCTGCCGAAATGCATAGTTCGGAAGATAAACTTTCGCTGGTTTTTACAATGTATCACGGACAACAATTTAGAAACTTCACCGAAGGAACCGAAGGTAAACCATCACCCGATTTTGTACCTTATGCACGGGAAAGTTTTGAGCAGAAAACAATGACAATCAATTACGATGACAATTTTAATAGAATTGGCGAAGAGGTTATTCAAGATAATGCTTCCACAAACTTTGTAACAAAAAATCTGTCTCAATTGGAAACTTCAATCGACTCACTGCAGTTGATAGTTGACAGCGCAAATATTGAAGACAGAATAAATATGCGAGAACACACTTACCTTGCTTTTAGAAAGACATATCCAAAAAGTGAAAGAGAATCGATAATAGCAACAGCCAAAGCAGAGTCGATAAATATTGACTCCATAATGACAACCAAAAACACATACGATAAAAAAACCATAATACAAAATGCTTATTCTAAAGCAGATAACAATGGCAACGATTTTCTTTTCAGAACAATAAACAAAAGCTCTTTAAAGAAAACAATCAACAGGCACTATGTAGAATGGCACAGAAAATTCACACTATCGTTCGCCTGCATCATTTTCTTTTTTATAGGAGCACCACTTGGTTCTATTGTTCGAAAAGGTGGATTAGGCACTCCTATTGTGATTTCGGTAATTCTATTTATCATATATTATATATTTGAAAATGTCGGATATAAAATGACACGAGACGGTGTTTGGATACATTGGGTTGGCATGTGGTTTAGTTCGGCAATTTTATTAGTATTAGGTTCTTTTTTGACCTACAATGCAATGAATGACTCGGTAATTATGAATACCGATACTTATCTCAATTTTATCAAAAAGATATTTTTTATAAGGGAGAAAAGAACATACACAATAAAAGAAGTTATAATAGACGAACCACATTTAAACAGTGTAAAGCAACAACTAAACGAGCTATCACAAAACATAGAGTCTTATCTGAAAAAATATTCAAAAATATCATATAATACATATTGGACTGACAACAATTTTATTGCAGAATATAGTGAAATAAGAAATAAAACGGAGAATATTTTGCTCCAGCTATCAAACTCAAGGAAGCCTGCAATAATTGAAACAGCCAACCAATACCCTCTGTTTTATTCATATTTCAGACCATTTGCAAATAATGCGAAGATATCAAAAATTTTAAGATACACTTTTCCTATCGGATTTGCCATAAAACTCTTATCTTTGCCATTTGAAAGAGTAATTATAAAAGATTTACAACAGGTTAGTAGGAAAAACAAAGATTTGCAATACCTATTTGAACAACTGGAAACATCATAAAAAATCATATTAGTTAAAATGAACGAATTCAAATTAGATACAATTGAGGAAGCCATAGAGGAAATTCGCAAAGGTAACTTTGTGATAGTAGTAGATGACGAAGACCGCGAAAATGAGGGCGATTTTGTTATCGCTGCAGAGTGCATCACTCCCGAAAAAGTAAACTTTTTGGAAACTCACGGTCGAGGACTTATCTGTGCGCCTATTACAAAAGAGCGTGCCGAAGAGCTTGAACTGCCAATGATGGTTACAAACAACACATCGAGTCACGCTACACCATTTACTGTTTCTATAGATTTGCTAACACACGGATGCACAACAGGAATATCGGCATACGACAGAGCACAAAGCATCCTGGCACTTACAAGACCGGAAACAAAACCGGAAGACTTTGGTCGCCCCGGACACATTTTCCCGCTTAGAGCACAAAACAAAGGCGTACTGCGACGTGCAGGACATACCGAAGCAACAGTAGATTTGGCAAGATTAGCCGGATTGTATCCTGCGGGAGCACTTGCCGAAATTAAAAATGAAGATGGCTCGATGGCTAGACTTCCCGAATTAATGAAATTGGCAAAAGAGCACAATATGAAAATAATTTCTGTTGCAGATCTTATAAAATACAGACTAGAGACCGAATCTCTTATAAGAAGAGGAGAAGAGACATTTCTTCCAACTCAATATGGAGAATTCAAATTAATTCCGTATCTTCAAGTCTCGAATAATGTAGAGCACGTAGCACTTGTAAAAGGAGAATGGGAAAAAGATGAACCTATTCTGGTTCGCGTACACTCTTCGTGTGTAACAGGCGATATATTTGGCTCTTTACGTTGCGAATGTGGCGAACAACTACATAAAGCTATGGAATTGATTGAAAAAGAGGGCAAAGGCGTACTGGTTTATCTAAATCAGGAAGGTCGCGGAATTGGCTTGATGGCTAAAATTGCAGCCTACAAATTGCAAGAAAACGGAATGGATACTGTAGATGCCAATCTACACTTGGGATATCAGGCAGATGAACGTGACTATGGTGTTGGCGCTCAAATTTTGAGAAATCTGGACATAACAAAAATGCGATTGATGACAAACAACCCTGTAAAACGTATCGGATTAGAATCTTACGGGCTGGAAGTAACTGAAAATGTTCCATTAGAAATAATACCAAACGAATACAACAAATTTTATTTGGAAACCAAACGCAATAGAATGGGACATGTTCTTAGAAACATAAAATAAACACTATATAAACTAAATAAAATATTAAAGCTATGTACAAAAATTTGCAACAACATCTTCAAAAAGAACTAAAAGCTATTGAAGAGGCAGGTCTTTACAAAGACGAGCGTATTATTGTTTCACCGCAAAAAGCTGAAATAAAGGTAAATTCGGGACAAGAGGTATTAAACTTTTGTGCCAACAACTATCTGGGACTATCAGACCATCCTGAGTTGATTAAAGCCGCTAAAAACGCACTTGACGAGCGTGGCTACGGTATGTCATCGGTACGTTTTATCTGTGGAACTCAAGATTATCACAAAACTTTGGAAAAAACTATCAGCGATTTTTTCAAAACCGACGATACTATTTTGTATGCAGCATGTTTCGATGCAAACGGTGGATTGTTTGAACCATTGTTTACAGATGAAGACGCGATAATTTCGGATGCTCTAAACCACGCATCTATTATCGACGGTGTTCGTCTATGTAAAGCAAAACGCTATCGCTATGCCAACGCCGATATGGAAGATTTGGAAGCGAAACTAAAAGAGGCTCAGGCACAACGTTTCCGCATTATTGCTACAGACGGTGTTTTCTCTATGGATGGAAACGTAGCTCCACTTGACAAAATTCTGGAACTTGCAAAAAAATATGACGCTATCGTGATGGTTGACGAAAGCCACTCTGCAGGCGTTGTTGGAAAAACAGGAATCGGTGTTACAGAGCTATACAACTGTGTAGGTGAAGTAGATATCATCACAGGTACTCTTGGTAAAGCATTTGGCGGTGCCATCGGCGGTTTCACTACAGGAAGACAAGAGATTATCGACATGTTGCGTCAACGCTCACGTCCATACCTTTTCTCTAACTCAATTCCACCATTAGTAGCTGCAGCAGGAACAAGAGCTTTCAACTTGTTGAGAGAGAACAATCACCTGCAAGACCAACTACACGAAAACGTGGAATATTTTGTTGGAAAAATGAAAGAGGCAAAATTCGATATCAAACCTACAGAATCGGCTATTTGTGCCGTGATGCTATACGACGCGAAATTATCGCAAGAGTTCGCAGCAGCATTGCTTGATGAAGGTATTTATGTAACCGGATTCTACTACCCAGTTGTTCCAAGAGGTGAAGCACGTATCCGCGTTCAACTATCGGCAGGACACACTCGCGAGCACTTAGACAAAGCCATCGCTGCTTTCATTAAAGTAGGAAAACAACTTGGAGTAATTAAGTAAACAGAATTATCTGTTTTGACAATATAGCTGTATCGAAAAAATGCCGACGATTTTAAAGCTATTAGCTTTTAGCCTTTAGCTATTGGCTATTAGCTTTATCGTTGGCAAATATCAAATCGTAAATCCGAAATCGCAAATCGTAAATAAAAAGTCTTTGCTCTTTGCTCTTTTGTCTATAAACACAATACAGTTTTGTCAATTTCTAATTGTTTTTCTAACTTTGTACATCTTAACAACTGAATATAATTTTCAACAACAATGACCAATATTTTAATTATAGGTTCAACCGGACAAATTGGTACCGAGTTGACAATGGAATTGAGAAAAATCTACGGCGGTAGTAATGTAGTTGCCGGCTACATTCCCGGAGCTGAACCAAAAGGAGCGTTATTAGAATCGGGTCCTGCCGAAGTAGTGGACATTACTAATGCTCAGCAAATAGCCGATGCAGTCGATAAATACAAAATCGACACAATCTACAATTTGGCTGCACTACTCTCTGCAACTGCAGAATCCAAACCACAACTTGCATGGCATATTGGTTTGGGCGGACTATTTAATGTTTTGGAGATAGCACGCGAAAAGAAATGTGCTGTTTTTACACCAAGCTCAATCGGCTCATTCGGAAACGATACGCCGAAAGACAAAACACCGCAAGTTACAATTCAACGTCCGAAAACGATGTATGGTGTAACTAAAGTATCGGGTGAATTGCTTAGCGATTACTACTTCTATCGTTTTGGAGTTGATACTCGTTCGGTTCGTTTCCCCGGATTAATTTCTAACGTGGCACTACCCGGTGGCGGCACAACCGATTACGCTGTAGATATCTACTATTCTGCTGTGAAAGAAGGAAAATTTGTTTGCCCGATTAAAGCCGGAACATATATGGATATGATGTATATGCCCGATGCATTGAACGCTTGCGTACAGTTGATGGAAGCAGACCCTGCACGATTAGTAAATCGCAACTCGTTTAATATCGCATCAATGAGTTTCGAACCGGAAGAGATTGCCGCAAGCATCAAAAAGTATATTCCCGAATTTGTAATGGAATACAACGTTGATGCACTTCGTCAAGGTATAGCTGAATCGTGGCCCAACTCTTTGGACGACTCTTGTGCTCGTGCAGAGTGGGATTGGAATCCGAAATACGACTTAGATGCCATGACACAAGATATGCTGAAAGTATTAAAAGAGAGATACGGCAAGTAGGTAGAAATTATTATACAAAATTATAAAACGGTAGTCTTATTTGTTGAGGCTACCGTTTTTTTTGTCAGATATGATTTGGAGACTTGGAGAGTATGAGAATGGGAGACTTGGAGAGAGGGAGACTACATGAATTGGTGAAAGCACATTGCAGTTAAATCTCGTCGGAGGGATTTGCAATCCCGACTTTCCCAAAAAGCACATTGCGGTTACTAAATCCGCATTGTGCATAAGAAACTTTTATAGACTTAGCGAACTTTGCGATCCCCTTTAGGGGGTTAGGGGGCTTGCGAACTTTGCGTGAAACCATTTTTGAGTTGGCAGTTTTTAGTATGTAGTATGTAGTTAGTGGTGCATGTTGCTCGGTGCGGTAACTTGTAGAGACGTCATATTATGGCGTCTTATCAAATGAACCGATTATTATATAAAGAATTACTAATTACGTCTGCCTCAACTCTCCCATTTTACAAAGGGGAGTT
>CAYFUW010000017.1:0-29124 GCA_964346495.1 uncultured Dysgonomonadaceae bacterium | reverse complement strand
CAATGTTTTTTAAAAAAATAATAAAAGTAATTTCGCTATTTTTGATATAATATGTATAATAATATACAAATTGAAGTGTTTTTTTGTTAAAAGGCTATCTAAAAAAAGGGAAATAAAATTATTTTTATATTTTTGTAATTGAAACAGAGAGAAAAGAAATAAGTTTCTTTGATTAGTCGCTAATTTTTTCCACATATCACATATAAAACATTACATGTATTAACGAAATTTTCAAATCGATGAAAAAAACCAAATTATCCATTTTATTAATTGCACTATTTAGTGCTATAACATTTAGAATGGCAGCAGTACCTGCCTATCCATTCCCTTTTGTTGTAAATCAACCAGATGGTACAACATTAACAGTAATGATGAAAGGTGATGAGTATCACCACTACTTTTTAACAGAAGATGGTTATTTGATAACCAAAGGAGAAAACAACGTATTCAACTATGCTGTAGTAGGTGAAAAAGGAGAAATTGTTGATACGGGAATAAAAGCAAACGATGCTCCAAAAAGATCTGCATCAGAAATTTCTAAAATTGCTAATTTTACAAAACATCCCGATTTTAGCAAGACAAATCAATTGATGCGTGAAAAAAGACAGATTAAAGACTCTGGTAAATCATCTAAATTTCCATTAGAAGGTTCACCGCGCTCATTGGTAATATTAGCAGCTTTTTCCGATGTTAGTTTTACTGTTCCCAATACAAAACAGGCATTTACTAATTTATTAAATGAAAACGGTTACAGTACTAATGGTGGAACTGGTTCTGCAGCTGACTATTTTCGTGATGCATCATTTGAAAAATTCACTCCTTCATTCGATGTAGTTGGTCCTTTTACGCTACCACAAAAAGTATCTTATTACGGAGGTAATAACATATATGGGAATGACAAAAATGCTGTCCAGATGGTTGTAGATGCTTGTAATGCAGCAGATTATGCCGGTGTTGACTTTTCGATATACGACACAGATAATGATGGCTATATAGATAATGTTTTTATATATTACGCAGGGTATAACGAAGCTGAAGGAGGAGGTGCCGATACTATTTGGCCACACAGATGGGTTATTGTACCGGGATCGAATTACAATGGAACTGAAGCTTCAATAACTTTTGATGGAAAGAAACTATATGATTATGCTTGTACATCTGAGCTAAGAGGAAACAGTACAAATGGCGGAGGTATGTGTGGTATAGGAACTTTTGTTCACGAATTTGGTCATGTACTTGGATTGCCCGACTTTTACGCAACCAACGGATCTACACATCATACATTATCTTTTTGGGATGTAATGGATGCAGGTCCTTATCTTAACCAAGGCAGAACTCCACCCACCTATAACTCTTTCGAGCGTTTTAGCTTAGGCTTTTTGATGCCGACACTAGTAAATACTTCTCCTTACTTGTCTCTAAATCCATTACTAACAAGTAATGAAGCATATTTGTTATCTTCAACCTCAACGCACAATCTTAATCCAAGCAATCCATTTCCAAGAGAGTTTTTTATGATGGAAAACAGACAGAACACAGGTTGGGATGCATATTTACCGGGACACGGCATGCTGATTTATCGTGTAAATTACAATCACCAGGACTGGTTGTACAACTCTCCAAACAACGACCCTGACAAAATGGGACTTGATATAATGGAAGCTGACCGCATTGCAAGTGTACCAACTCTTCACGGCGATCCATTCCCGGGAACAAAGGATGTTAACATTTACGATTTCATATTACGCAATGGAACAAGAATGTATAAAAAGATAGAAAGTGTTAAAGAGTCAAATAACGTAATTACTTTTTCGCTGTCAAATATCAATCAATATACCGATGCGCCAAATGTAATCATTTCAGAAGTATATGGTGCTGGCGGAAGCAGTGGTGCAACTCTGAAAAATGATTTCGTAGAATTGTTTAACACTTCACAAGAGCCGGTTAATATTAGCGGATGGAGTATTCAGTGTTACTCGTCAAGTGGTACGGGAACAGCAACTTCTAGCAACACATTTGTTTTCCCGGAAAACTCAATTATACCGGCAAGATCTCACTACTTAATTCAGTGTGCAGCAGGTTCAGGAGGAGGCGAAGCGCTTCCAACACCAGATGCAGTATCAACAATTGGATTAGGCACAGCTAGCGGTAAAGTAATACTTTACACAACAAGTGCTCCACAAACAATTAGTAGTATAGCAACTATTCTTAATAATAACTATTTCAAAGATTATGTGCCTTACGGCTCAAATGCTGCACCTGTTTGGAACTCTCCAACCGGCCAGATTACAAACAATACTTCTGCATCTCGCATTTTACTTAATGGCAAGCATTACTCCTACACCAATAACATTGGGTTTGATTTCGAAATAGTTACTCCGAATCCATCAAACTCTTCACATGTAATTACCGACATATTCTCAACAGAGTTTGAAAATCTTTCTGCTACAGCAGCAAATGGTATAATATATTTTTCTGCAGCTGCAGGTGAGAATGTTGAAATTTATAATACAGTAGGACAAAGACTATACAAATCTGTTGCTATTGAAGGAATAAATGAGGTAGCTTTATCAGAAAAGGGAGTTCTTATTGTAAAAGTTAATGATAGAGTTGCTAAAGTGATAATGAAATAATTAGACTTATTCTTCTGTTTAGGAGGATAAAGATTATAAAAAAGAACGTGGATATACTTAATATCCACGTTCTTTTTTAATTATTTCGTCATTTTAAAAATATTGACTAATGCATAATTTTATATACCATTTCTTTCATAAGGTCATGTTGTGAAGCAGAAACATTGTCAATTCCTTTCGATTTAGCATCATATGTTCTTAAAATAGATATGATTTCCATTACCTTCTTTGCACTATAATTTCTCAATCCCGCAACATAATCTCTTCCTCCAAATCTTAACCCAAGTGCATTTTCAATACTTTTTTCGTCTTGATTTCGCAACCAAAAACACTCTAGTAAGTTACTAAAATAGTTGAATAATACTGAAACTGTAACCATAATCGGATTTTCTTTGGGATTCTTTCCAAAGTAATCTACAATTCTGTTAGCAGCCAACACATTCTTGTTTATAATAGCTCTCTGCAACTCAAAGTTGTTGTAATCCTTGCTAATACCCACATTTCTTTCTATCAAATCAGCGGTTATGCTACGAGAGTTGGCAGGAAGTGAAATTTCCAACTTTTGCAACTCTTGCATCAACTTGTTCAAGTCATTACCAACAAAATCCGATAATATCTGTGCCGACTTCTCATCGATATTGATTTTTCTGCTTCTAAAATGATTTTTTATAAATGCAGGCACTTGATAATCATATATTTTTTTCGATTCAAATATTACACCATTTTTCTGAATTGCTTTATAAACCGATTTGCGTCCATCTACATTTTTGTGTTTATAATTTATCACTAAAATTGTAGATTTAATTGGATTTTTGGCATATACTTCAAGCAATTCGAAATTATTTAACTCCTGAGCTTCTTTAATAATAATCAGCTGATATTCAGACATCATCGGAAAACGTCGAGCTGAAGAGATTATATTCTCTACATTTGCATCAACACCATAAAAAACGAGATAATTGAAGTCTTTTTCGTCTTCAGTTAATACCGAACTAGAAAGCAAATCTGTCAATTGGTCAATAAAATATGCTTCTTCACCCATAAATAAATATATGGGTGAAAATGCTCTGCTTTCTATATCGCTTTTTATTGAATCAAAAGTATGTTTACGAACAGCCATTTTATATAAATTTACCGTTTAGTAATCTACCAATCGAAACGTAAGTGTTTCACTGTTGAACCATTATTGATTAATGTTGAAAGTGATTTTATTCCAATTTTCACATGCTCTTCCACAAAATTTGCAGTAACTATTTCATCACTTTTATCTGTTTTAACTCCATCTGAAATCATTGGTTGGTCAGAAACTAATAATAAAGCTCCGGTTGGAATATGATTTGCAAATCCACATGTAAAAAGTGTAGCAGTTTCCATATCTACCGCCATTACCCTAATTTTACGCAAATAGTCTTTAAACTCTTCATCATACTCCCACACTCTTCTGTTAGTTGTATAAACAGTTCCCGTCCAATAATCTCTACCAAAATCTCTAATATTCGACGAAACAGCCCTCAATAAGCTAAAAGCAGGCAAAGATGGTACTTCAGGAGGGAAGTAGTCATCAGAAGTACCTTCTCCTCGTATTGCAGCTATAGGCAATATATAATCACCCAAATGGTTTTGATTTTTAAGCCCTCCACATTTACCAAGAAAAAGTACAGCTTTAGGTTTTACAGCACTTAACAAATCCATTATTGTAGCCGCATTGGCACTACCCATACCAAAGTTTATCATTGTAATTCCATTGGCAGACACACTGGGCATATTTGCATCTAAGCCTACAATAGGTTGATTAAAATGCTCAGCGAATATCTCAACATATTTTTGAAAGTTTGTGAGCAAAATATGTTGTGTAAAATCTTCCAAATTTCTTTTTGTATAACGTGGAAGCCAATTTTCTACAATGTCTTGTTTGGTTTTCATAAAAATATTATTTTTGTTTTATGAACAAAGATAACACATCTTATGCATTAAATTTGCCCATTTTTGATGTAAAATTAAGAGAAACTTCTAACGGGTTGGAGATTTTTGATCTGTTAAGAAAAAAATATATTATACTCACTCCCGAAGAGTGGGTACGACAACATTTTGTACATTACCTTATAAACGAAAAAAAATATCCGACATCATTAATGGCTAATGAAATTGCTATTAAGTTGAATTCTCTAAATAAAAGATGCGATACTGTTGTTTATGACAGAGAACTCAATCCGGTTGTAATATGTGAATATAAAAACCCCAATATAGAGATATCTCAAGAGGTGTTCGACCAAATTGCAAGATACAATATAGCACTGAAAGTTAAATACTTAATTGTATCAAATGGTATAACGCATTATTGTTGCAAAATGGACTACGACCGTCAGTCTTATGAATATATGAATGATATTCCCTCCTATCCGGATATTATAAATCAATAACTCTCTTTTTCAGAAGGAAAATCAGATGATTTCACATCATTAATATAGTTTCTGACTGCTGACTCAATTTCATCATGCAAATTAGCATAACGTCTTAGAAAGCGAGGAGAGAAGTTCTTATTCAATCCCAACATGTCGTGCATAACCAAAACCTGACCGTCAACATGTGGTCCGGCACCAATCCCTATTACAGGAATTTTTAATTCAGCAGTGACACGTTTTGCCAATTCAGCAGGAATTTTTTCTAGCACAACCGAAAAGCAACCTAATTCTTGCAACAGAAGAGCATCTTCAATCAGACGATTTGCCTCTTCTTCTTCTTTAGCACGAACCGTATAAGTACCATATTTATTGATTGACTGTGGCATCAGTCCTAAGTGTCCCATAATAGGAATTCCGGCACTTAATATCCTTTCGACAGACTCTTTTATCTCGATACCTCCTTCCAGTTTTAAAGCATCTGCCTGTGTCTCCTTCATCATTTTAACTGCCGATGAAACTGCCTCCAGAGAGTTGCCTTGGTAGCTGCCAAATGGCATGTCAATAACGACCATTGCTCTTTTTACGGCATTCATAACAGATTTACCATGGTATATCATCTGATCAACAGTCACAGGAAGCGTGGTAGTGTTTCCAACCATTACATTCGAAGCCGAATCGCCCACCAAAATTACATCCATACCTGCTTCATCAATAATAGAAGCCATAGAATAGTCATATGCTGTTAGCATTGATATTTTCTCACCTCTACCTTTCATCTCCAACAAACGCTGTGTAGTTACTTTTCTTTTATCTACTTCTGTTACTGCTGACATATTATAAAAAATATTTTTGTTTTTATTGTTACCTGATTATATAGACTTTACTCCACGTTAAAAGTCTGCTACAAATTTACTTCAAATCTTTTAAACAAAAAAGTCGGACTGTTATAAAACAATCCGACTTAAAAAATAAAAGGTGAGCGATTATATTTAAAACTTATATCCTAATGTTGCAATTGCTCTAAATAAACTATTTTTCATTTCAAATGGTGATGAATCCACCACTAAGTCTGTTGCGTCTTCATCGGCATAAATATTAGGAAATGCAAATAGCTTGTCAGTTTTAGTTCTGTAAATAAGAGCTAAATCAATATAAAAGTTAGGACTAAATCTATATCCGATACCTCCGGTATAATATTTAGTATTTCCTTCTAAAACGTGAACTACATTTGAATTAAAAATAGCAGCATTTCCAGCTTCTCTAAACTTGTCATTATATGGGTTTTGCATCCATGCATAGCCTAAGCGTCCGTATAGTTGATACGTAAATCTGCATTCCATACCTATTTTTACGGTTGACGCAACTTTAAAATCACTATTTATATACTTATTATCAACACTGTACCAATTATCAGCATCAAGGCTGTTTGAAGGTGTATGCAATTCCATTTTTCTATAATCGGTAACTTCATAATCGATATTAGCTGCAAAAACGCTACCGAAAACTCTTGCCAAACTAAACACCCATTTGTCTGGTGTTATAAGATCGTACGAGTTGGTAAATTTAGCCGAATATGTAGAACCCGGTCCATAATCAGGACGTATTTCATTTGTTAAGTCTGCAACTTCATTTAATGCATCATCAATTTGTGCCTGATAATACTCTTGCATTGAATATCGCATAGGTGTATGATAAGCAATACCAATTCTTAATGAGTTTACAGGTCTGTAAATAAAACCAAACTTAGCTCCAAACCCAGCTCCTTTAACTGATAATTCATTACTCAATATATAATTACCTTTACTAAACTCCTCTTTGTAATCAGAATATTGATAATTCGAAACTTCAGACACAATAAGAGATAATCCGACATTTAATTTATTATTAATGCTAGTACCAATTGTAAAATCATAATTATCAATATTACCTCTTTCACGTGCTTTGATTTGATTATTCACTAATTCATTTTGTTCAATAAGTGGATAATAGCTGTATTCTCCGCCAAAGTCTAAATTAGGATTAATCAGATAAGAGTTATATGCCAATACAGAAAGCCACGGTTGATTCAGAAACGGATCGGGCAAGTTACTGTTTTCATCAGGCATTAAAAGATTTGCAGGATCCAGACCATAACTTCTGTCTGCAATATAATTCATCAGAGAATGTTTCCCACTTCCTGCTGCTTTAATATTCCTGTCAAAGCTATTTTGCCTATTATACGAAAAACCAAAATTAATCATTGGAACCGATTCGTTACGCAAAGGAAAATATCCTACTAATCCAATATTGCCGGCACCGGAAATCTTTATTGATTCAGTGTCATTATCTACGGATAGCTTATTTGTTTCAGTGCCAAATGTACCTGATATCTCAGAACTTCTATAAACCCCAATACCTGCAGGATTTGTAGATACACCTGTCATATCACCTCCTAATGCACCAAAAGAGCCTCCCATTGCCATAGAACGTGCGGTTCCGGTCAAATCTTTTGTCGAATATTTAATGGCATCAATTTCACCTTGAGAAAATATGTAGCCTGACAACAAAAATAATACAACAAATATGAATGATATTTTTTTCATTTTCTGAATGAATTTAGCTTTATAATAAACTTTTTATCTAATTATTTTTGAAATAATTTAATCGATAGACTTCAATTTAACTATTTTATTAATGACGACGTCCACTACTGCTTCCACTTGAACTTCTACTGCTAGAAGAGGATGATGAAGAGCCAAATGAAGACGACCTGCTACTAGAAGAAGATGATGAAGAGCCAAATGAAGACGATCTTGAACTACTACTGCCAGAGCTGGATGAACCTGAGTATGACGAGTTTCTGCTCGGTCTGTTTCCATATGTAGGCATTGGATTGCTAGTATTCCTTCTTGGCGTTGGTCTGCTCACAGAACCGGTACTACTATTAGGTCTTCTCTGAACATCTCTTTGATAAGTAGATGTAGGTCTGGTTGTTGTTGTCGAATTGCTATAACTTTCGGGACGTGGACGAGTAGTTGTATTTCTTTCAATAGTTCTACCTGTTCTGGTATCCACAACTCTACCTGTATTATCAACTATTCTTGTTCTTCCTGTAGTTGCATCGTTTCTTCTGTATGCTGAAGAAGCATCTCTTGAAGAGTGTGATGAAATTCTGCTACTTGTTGCCAATCTGCGAGTACTTGAAGATGTTCTTCCTGATGTACCTGCCAATGTTGATAATCTTCCACTATTTGCAGAACTTGTTCTAAATGTACCACTACTTCTTCCTGAACGGTTACTACCTATAGATGAGTAGTATCCATCATAAAATCCGTTATAATATCCGTTATAATATCCGCCACCGCCATAATACCAGTAGTTGCTATAGTACCAATATGGACTATAATATCCATAATATGAACCATAATACCAACTTCCGTAATACCATGGACCATAATAGAATGAGAAGCTCCATGGTCTATACCAAGGATTGTACCATCCATAATATCCCCAACATCCGTAGTTCGAAGCATCGTACACTCTATACCAAGGTATTACCATACCGTAACGGTCGTAATATTCGTAATAACCTCTGTCTCTATAATAGCTGTAATAATCTGAGTAAACATCACTTTCATCAACATAAATAACAGTTACTTCATCCACTCCTGTTATTTTGATACTGTTTTCCGGATCGTGATATTTAATAATTCTATCGGTGTACTCATAGTCTTCGTATAATGAATCTTGACTAATCCCTTCACCTTCTACATAGCTTTCCGCACCTCTTCTATTGTACTCATCAATATCTCTCTGTTCTGCTTCAATTTTGATATCAGAAGCTTTACCTTCCAATATATAAACTTTCTTTTTTTGAGGATCAGATTTTGAGGCTTTCACCCCATCTTGAGATGGTGTGGCATAAATATCATCCCATTCTTGAGCAAAAGACCAAAAAGGAATAATTGCCAACATTACTGCGATAATAATTTGTTTTGTTTTCATAATTTTCTCTCCTTCTATTTATTGGTTATTTGAGTAAAATATTTTACTCAAATACTTTGACTACAAAAGTATCAATTGGTTTAATCGTTTTAATAACAAAGGTACTAATTAATGCTAAACTAATCCATTGCTGTTTTGGTAAAAAACGTACTTAAACTGTTAAATATTTACAAATCTTTTAGTTAAGTTGTAATTCTAAATTATCATATGCCAAAAAAATATTTTTAGGCAATTCATTTTTAACTTCTTCATGTAATCCCAGCTGGTGACTTATATGAGTAAAATAGGTCTCTTTGGCTCCTATTTTTTTTGCTAATAGAATTGCTTCTTCCAGAGTTTGATGAGCGATATGCGGAGTTCTTCTCAATGCACTGACTATAAGTAAATCCAAATCTTTGAGTTTTACCAACTCGTCATCGGGCAGTTGACTTAAATCGGTAAGATATGCCATATTTTTTATTCTATATCCCAATATCGGAAGCTTGTAGTGCATCACTTTGATAGGTGTAATCCTCGTGTTGTTTATATAAAAATCCTCAAAATCAACCACTTCATTAATTTGTATATCTGGTACTCCACCATAATGATTATTAGTAAAACAGTATGGCATTCTGGTTTCGATAGCATTTTTCACATTTGGCTGCATATACAAATCAACTGTGCCAAAACGACAAAATGGACGCAAATCGTCGATTCCTGCCGTGTGGTCATAATGTTCGTGTGTGATTAGTAAAGCATCTATTTTTTTGAAAGGTATAGGCATCATTTGCACTCTAAAATCAGGTGTACAATCAATTATAATGTTATTACCTTCCGTTTCTACCTGAATAGATGAACGCAATCTGTTGTCTTTCATGTCAGCAGAAGTACACACCTCACATCTACACCCTATTTCGGGAACGCCTGTTGATGTACCTGTTCCTAAAAATCTAATTTTCATCATATCATATAAAAAAGAGCTACCTAATATATATAAAAGGCAGCTCCTATATTATTAAATGCTTATAGAATTATTAATATTCTCTATCTAAAATCCATAAATCATTGAACGGAACTCCGTAAGCTCTTTTCAACTCTTCCGTTGAACCCAATGCTGAGTATTTATTGTAAATTTCATCACGTTTTAGTGCTGCCGTTTCTTTATCATCGTAGCTTGCAACTATAACACGATACATACCTTGTTCGTTTTGGGCAAGAATAACATTGTAGCCTTCATTTTCCATTCTGCTTTTAAGTGATTCGGCATTCAACTTAACGCTTAATGAAGCAATTACTACGCTATATTTTTTCAATCCGGATGCATCGCTTGCGTAAACCGGTTCTATTCTCTCTTTTCTAACCGAAACTTCAACAGGTGGCAATGAACCAGCTTCTTTAACTACAACAGTTGGTTGTGATGCGGTCTGTTGCATTTCTTTCTCTTTTGCAGCCTGATACACTTGTTTATATGCACTTTGTTTTGGCTTACATGAAGTAGCAAAAACCAAAATGGCTGAAACTGCCATTATTAAATAAAATGATTTCTTCATCTGTTTCATTGTTTTTTATGTTTGTAATAAAGTATTTTCGAACACAAAGATAAAAAGAAGTAATTAAATATTATCGGTAATGATGTGAAAATAAATTAAAGTATCTGTGAAGTGATGTTTATTTACCCAAATTTGTTCCTGATTAGAATAAAGAGCAAAGAAAAAGAAGTAAAGACTTATTACTTACGATTTACAATTTTGAGTGGTGCGTAGCATAATTTTACTAAGCTATGCTCGCGCCATTCTGTGAATGATGTGTTGCAAAGCAAATAATTGCCTTCGGCTGACACACTTACCGCACTTTACAAAAGCGCCTCAGCAGGATACGCTACCGCGCGAATCCTTTCGCGTGGTGTATTAAAACAGACAAGAATGTCTGTTCACCCGCAACTCGTAACACGTAGCCCACACCACGAGCCACAAACCACGCACATCACAGCTCTCTAAGCACTATTTTATCTTTTATCTCTCTCAATTGTCCAAAGAAAATGGTATCTGTAAAAACGGTATCTTTATATCCCAAAATATTCGGAATCACCTTAACTTCCCAAATGCCTCCATTTAAACCTTTAAACATGAACATACCATTAGTTTTGTCTGGTAAAGTGTACAGTGTATCTTCATCTTTGATTATTGTAACCCTGGGTTCTGCCTCAGCAGGTAATACATATCCCCTGAGCGAACCACCAAATGTTTCGGAAAAAGCACGTATTACAGGTCTTAAAATATACTCATCGCCATCTTTAAAAACAGATTTAGATGTATTTATTTCCAACATCAGATACGAAATAACATTAGGTTGAAGTGCAAGATTTACATCAACTACAAATCCGTTGTTTTGAATATCATCAGGCACAACTATTTCAGATTTGCCATTTGAAGTTTCTAAATAGTTGTTTGTACCGAAAAATATTTTCACCTGATTGATTGTTCCTGATGCAAAAAACTGATCTAGTATTTGTATCGATCTACCATTATATAAGTTAGAAATATTACAATCTATTCCATTGAATTCAAGCTCAGTCCAGTTATTATCTGAATTACTGATTGAATCTTTATGCGACACTTCTATCTTTGCTATTTCCATATGAAATTCTTCAAAAACATCGGTTGGCATATTTGATATTTTAACCCGCAATCGTGAGGTATGTGCATTGTCATCTTTTATACAACCAACAAAAGAGATTAGAACTATTATTAATATGAAAAGACGAAATGTTTTAGCGTACATAATTGATAAGTTTATATGCTATTTTTGATGAAACAAAGATACATATTCTATCGTATCGATATTCATCAAAAAAATAAATAACAATAAAAAATAATCCTATTTTTAAACAAATGATTAAAACATTTGTTTAACTAATAAAATCGATATATCTTTGCAAAAATATAAAATTTTTGGAGATGGAAGAGTTAACAACCGAACAAAAAATCATTATAGCTGCCAAAGAGGTGTTTACAAAGAAAGGCTACGCAGCTACACGTACACGAGATATTGCCGAAGAGGCAGGAATAAACCTGGCACTTTTGAACTATTACTTCAAAAGCAAAGAAAATCTCTTTAAAATCATTATAAATGAAAAATTTATGGAGCTTTTCGGCAAGTTGGCTCCTATTATTACTGACGAAAATATATCTATAGAAGAAAAAATTGAAAAGCTTGTAAGTTATTACACCAACTTATTAACTGAAAATCCAGATTTACCAATTTTCGTACTTAATGAGCTTAAAAACAATGAAAATGTTTTTGATGAATCTCTGCAAAGTGCCAGAGCGCTATCTCAACCGATTGTTGAAAAACAGATAAGAGAAAAAGGTATTGAAACATCTGTACCTACAATAATTGTCAATATTTTATCGCTTACAATTTTTCCATTTATTGTAAAACCTCTGTTAACCTCCTCTGGATTAGTCTCTAAAGAAGAGTTTGAAGGTTTTATTGAAGAGCGACAAAAGATGATTCCCAAATGGATTACAAAACTATCAAAATAGACAAAGCAATGAAACTTAGAACCTATTTCACAATATTATTAACCACAATTGCATCCGTTTTTTGCTCATATTCGCAGCAGAAAACAATAACATTGCAAGAGTGTCAGGAAAAAGCAGCCACAAACTACCCTGCTTATGCAAGATTTGGATTGATTGAGAAAATCAAAAGTTACAATCTCAAAAATGCAAACATGGCTTACCTGCCACAAATATCGTTGGTATCGCAAGCTTCGTGGCAATCGGATGTAACAAAATTAGACTTGTCCCTACCCGATGGTTTTCCGGAATTAGAAATTCCCACACCCGATAAGGACCAGTACAGAGCTGCTCTCGAAGTTAATCAACTGATATGGGATGGTGGTTATACAGCATCGCAAAAGAAGAGTGCAAAAAGCCAGGCCGAAGTTGAAAGCAAGCAGTTGGAGTCAGAGATATATCAAGTTCGAGAGCGAGTTAACAATCTATATTTCGGCATATTACTGTTGAATGAACAACTAACACTTCAGGCTTCATTAGAAGAGGAATTACAAAGAAATCACGATAAAGTGAACACTTATCTGAACAATGGTTTGGCTAATCAATCCGATTTAAGTGCCGTGAAAGTAGAACAACTGAAGGCGAAACAAAATCGTGTGCAAAAAGAGGCGACTCGCGATGCATATATAAAAATGCTTTCGATTATAATCGGTGACACACTAAGCCAAGAGACAGTTTTTACCAAACCTGAACTGTTTTTTCCAGAACCTGTTGTTACTTCAATAAATCGTCCCGAAATTTCACTTTTCAACGCACAACAAGCTCTGTATGACTCTCAAAAGAAAGCGCTCACATCGAGAGTTATGCCAATGGTAAGTCTCTTTGCACAAGGCGGATACGGCAAGCCGGCTCTAAATATGTTCGAAAACGAGCCTGATTCTTATTTTATGGGAGGTATTCGCTTGACATGGAATATCGGCAATCTATATACACTTGGTAATCAGAAGAGAATCATAGACTTACAAAAATCGTCTATCGAATCACAACGCGAAACTTTCCTTTACAATCTGAATATGCAAATATCGCAACAACAGATGGAGATAGAGAAATATCGCAAAACTATGCAGGACGATGAGGAAATCATTCGTCTTCAGAAGCTTATCCGTGAAACTGCACAAGCTAAAGTAGAAAATGGTACAATGACTGTAGCCGATATGCTACGGGAAATAACATCGGAAGAGATGGCAAAACAGGCAAAAGTTTTGCACGAAATACAATTCTTAATGTCAATTTACAACTTAAAATATTTAGTAAACAATGAAAGCAACAGATAGAAAACTTGGCAAAACCACAACAATTATGCTGCGCAATATATTAATATTCATAACTTTAGTTACTCTTGTAGTTTCTTGCAACAAAAGCAATAATGGCTACGATGCAACCGGCTCATTCGAAGCTACAGAGATAATTGTATCTGCCGAAGCGTCAGGAAAGATTATTGAACTCAACGTAAAAGAGGGGCAATCTTTAGAAGAGGGAGCCGAAGTTGGTGCGATTGACAGCACACAACTCTATCTGCAGAAAATGAGCCTGTTGAGCAACGTGAAAGGTATTCGTGTTCAGCGTCCGAATATCAGCACTCAAATAGCTGCAATTGAGGAGAGTATTCAAAACCTTCAACGTGAGCGTGAACGCACCAAAAAACTGATTGAAGCCAATGCGGCTAACCAAAAGCAGTTGGACGATATTAACCACCAAATCGATCTGTTAGAGCGTCAACTTGTGGCTCAAACTTCATCGTTGGAAAAGAGCAGTGCAAATATTTCGGCTCAAAGTTCTGCAATGGAGATTCAAGTAGCACAGTTAGAAGACCTTATTGCAAAATGCAAAATTAAAAGTCCTATTTCGGGAGTTGTTCTCAATAAATATGCCGAACAGGGCGAATTGGCAAATATTGGTGCACCACTGTTCAAAATCGCCAATATCGAAACTCTCTTTTTAAGGGCTTACATCACGAACGACCAATTGGCTAAACTGAAACTCAACGACAAAGTAACCGTGCGAACCGATGCCGGAGATGGCAAAATGCACACGTATGAAGGAGTTATAACCTGGATTTCGGATAAAGCCGAATTCACACCCAAAAGCATTCAAACTAAAAATGAACGTGCAAACTTGGTTTACGCTATTAAAATAGAAGTTCCAAACGATGGATTTCTAAAAATAGGAATGTACGGAGAGGTGAAATTTAAATAATCAAAACTGTAAAAAATGATTATCGCTGAAAATCTGTATAAAAACTTTGGTAGTGTGGAAGCACTTCACAATCTGTCGCTTACAATAAACGATGGAGAGATTTACGGTGTTATCGGACCCGATGGCGCCGGAAAAACCACACTATTTAGAATTTTGGCATCACTAATTTTACCGGACAAAGGGTTTGCAAAAATCAACGGTCTCGATACAGACAAAGATTACAGGAAAATCCGCCAGATTGTAGGTTATATGCCCGGCAGATTCTCATTGTATCAAGATTTGTCGGTAGAGGAAAACCTGCGTTTTTTTGCCACTGTTTTCAACACGACTATCGAAGAGAACTATCACTTAATCAAAGATATATACCAACAAATAGAGCCGTTTAAAACAAGAAAAGCGGGAGCACTCTCAGGCGGTATGAAACAGAAATTGGCTTTGAGTTGTGCGCTGATTCATAAACCCGAAGTTCTTATTTTGGATGAACCGACAACAGGAGTTGACCCGGTATCGAGAAAAGAGTTTTGGGATATTTTGAAAAATCTCAAAAAAGAGGGAATTACAATCTTAGTATCAACCGCTTACATGGATGAAGCGAGTTTGTGCGACCGCATTTCACTTATGCGAGAAGGCGGTTTTATTGCCACCGATACACCGCAAGGCATAATCAATGCGTATCCTGAAACTTTGTGGGCAGTTCGTGCCGATAAGATGTTAGCTCTTTTAAACGATTTGCGACAAAACGAAAACATTAAAACTTGCTTTGCTTTCGGCGATAAATATCACATAACCGTAAAAAAAGGGTTTTCACAAGCCGAATTGAGAGATTATCTGACACGAGAAGATTACCAATCTCTTGAAATTTACGATATTAGACCTTCGGTAGAGGACTGTTTTATGGCTCTTACAAATGAAGATTCTATTAATGATGAAATTGAGACAGAAAAATAGATGAATAAAGTAATAGAAGTATCAAACTTAACAAAAAAATTCGGTCGTTTTACTGCCGTCGATAATATCTCTTTCGATGTGAAAGAGGGAGAAATTTTTGGATTTTTGGGAGCAAACGGTGCAGGTAAAACTACAGCCATAAAAATGTTGTGCGGAATCAGTAAACCGACAAGCGGAAATGGTAAAGTTGCGGGTTACGATATCATAAAAGAGAATGAAAAGATAAAACGCAACATCGGATACATGAGTCAGAAGTTTTCGCTATACGAAGACCTTAAGGTTTGGGAAAACATACGCCTATTCGCAGGAATTTATGGATTGAGTGACAAAGAGATAGCAGAAAAGACCGACAAACTTCTTAAAAGATTGGATTTTGAGTCGGAACGCAACACAATGGTCAGGTCTTTACCACTTGGATGGAAGCAAAAGCTCGCTTTTTCTACTGCAATTTTCCACAATCCCAAACTAGTTTTTTTAGATGAACCAACCGGCGGAGTTGACCCATCGATGCGACGTCAGTTTTGGGAGATGATTATTGAGGCGGCAGATAGCGGAATCACGGTTTTTGTTACTACTCACTATATGGACGAAGCAGAATATTGCGACCGGGTTTCTATAATGGTAGATGGCAGAATAGATGCTCTTGATACGCCACGTGCATTGAAAGAGCAATTCGAAGCTGATACTATGGATGGTGTTTTTAGGAAATTGGCTCGAAAATCGACTCGTTTAGAGTAATATTAAGGCGAAAATTGAATTCAATATGAAACAGTTCATTTCATTTGTAGAAAAAGAGTTTTACCATATTTTTCGCGACGGACGTACCATGCTGCTTCTGCTGGGAATGCCTGTTGTGCAGATGCTACTATTCGGGTTCGCGATAAATATGGATGTAAAAAATGTTCGCACGGTTATTTTCGACCCGGCAAAAGAGGCATCCACAACGATAATCGCCAATAAAATAGACGCATCATCCTATTTCAATCTGTTGGGTTACCTATATTCGTCGGAAGAGATTGACGATTTAATGAATAAGGGTAAAATTGATATGGCTGTTGTTTTTGAGAACAACTTTGGCGACAACCTACTACATACCGGACATGCTCAAATTCAGATTATTACTAATGCATCAGACCCAAATTTTGGAACAATTGCCACAAACTATATGACTGCCCTTTTGGGTGAGTATGCTATGGAAAAGTCAGGAAAAGGCGCTGAAATACCGTATCAAATAGATATACAAAGCAAATTGCTATACAATCCTGAAATGAACTCTGCATACACGTTTGTGCCGGGCATTATGGGACTTGTTTTGATGATAATTTGTGCGATAATGACTTCTATTTCTATTGTTCGTGAGAAAGAGCGAGGAACTATGGAAATCTTGCTTGTTTCGCCCTTGAAACCGAGTACAATCTTAATTGCAAAAACAATTCCTTATCTGGCTCTGTCAATAATAAATCTGATAACAATCTTAGTGCTATCGGTATATGTGCTTCACGTTCCAATAAACGGAAGTTTAGGATTGCTGATTTTTGTTTCGATTTTATTTATTTTTCTTGCTCTTTCGCTTGGTTTACTGATTTCTACAGCAGTAAGCACGCAGGTTGCAGCAGTACTTATTTCGGGAATTGGATTGATGATGCCCACGCTTGTTCTGTCAGGAATGATTTTCCCGATAAACAGCATGCCTGAACTGTTACAATGGTTTTCAGCAACCGTTCCCGCTCGCTGGTATATTTCGGCAGTAAAAAAGATTATGATTGAAGGTTTGGGAATTAGTTACGTGATAAAGGAGATTGGTATTATTGTAGGTATGATTACTCTTTTTATGAGTCTAAGTATTTGGAATATAAAGGAAAGATTGAATTATTGATTTCTAAAGCAGATGTAAAATGGGACAATTAAAGTTTCTTGTTGAAAAAGAGTTTAAGCAGATAATCCGTAATTCGATTATACCGAAATTGATTATCCTTTACCCTGTAATGATATTGTTACTTTTTCCTTGGGCAATAAACTTCGAGGTAAAGAATATAAAAATAGACATAGTCGATTACAATAAAAGCTCTTATTCACAACAACTTGTGGATAAAATAGATGCTTCTGCATATTTTATTCTGACAAACGTTTCAACCGATTATAACAGTTCTATGGAACAGATGAATCGTAAAGAAGCAGATATAATTCTTGAAATACCACCTACTTTCGACCGTGATTTAGTGAAAGAAAAATCGGCAAATGTTATGGTTGTTGTAAATGCGGTAAACAGCACACAAGGATTGTTAGGAAACAGCTATCTGACAAATATTATAAACGATTTCTCGCAAGAAATACGTGCCGAGCTATTTCCAGCAAGCGTGTTGGCAAAAGGACCAAACATTGAAATTGTACCCGATTACAGATACAACAAGAATTTGGATTACAGAACTTTTATGCTTCCGGCGTTTATAGCTCTTATGATTACACTAATTTGCGGAATTATGCCTTCACTAAATATAGTTCTGGAAAAAGAGACAGGAACTATTCAACAAATAAATGCAACCCCTGTTAACAGATTTAGCTTTATTCTTGCCAAACTTATTCCCTATTGGGTAATCGGCTTAATTATTTTAACCATCTCATTTATATTAGTTTGGTTGATTTACAATATGTTGCCTAACGGCAGTTTTTTAACTCTCTATTTTTCAAGTATAATTTTTATTACCGGTATCACCGGATTGGGAATAATCGTCTCAAACTACTCCGAAACATTGCAGCAATCAATGTTCTTAGCAATGTTCTTTATATTGATTATCATTCTTTTAAGCGGAATTTTCACTCCTATATCAGCAATGCCTGCCTGGGCACAAGTAATTGCATATTGCAATCCGCTGACATACTACATACAAATAATGCGCTTGGTATATCTGCAAGGCAGTAGTTTGATAGAGATATTGCAACCATTATCGATATTGCTCATATTTGCTGTTGTTTTAAACGGTTGGGGGTTGTTGAGTTATAAGAAGAGAGGGTGATTTTTTGTTACGGGTTACGCGTTGCGGGATTCGTGGCACGTGTTGCGCGTTGCGGGTTAAGTGTTTATCACAGAATAGTAGAGACATCATAATATGACGTCTCTACAACTCTCCGATGTAAAAGTTCCCAAATCCAAAATCGCAAATAACTTGTCTTTGTGATGTACCAAAAAAATCTATTTCACAATTTTATATACTTCACGTTTTCCATCGATAACAACACTCATATTGTAAACTCCGTTTGATATATGAGATAGATTGATTTTTCCATCCTTGGTAGCTGTTCTATACAATTCGCGACCTAACATATCGAAAACAGATACATTAATCTCTTTTCCGCTTGAAAATGAAGCATTATCAATATCTATTTGAATATAGTCGGTAAAAGGGTTTGGATAGATTTTAACACCTTTTCCTGCAAGTTCATTTATAGCTGAATTGTCTCTAAAATTGGCAATGATATTAATATCTTCAGTAATTTGGAAACTATATTCTTTGTTTACAGATAAAACAGTACCATCAGCCAAAGACCAACTAACAAACTCGAATCCGGCAAACGGTTCAGCTATCAGTGCAACAGTTTCGTTTTCGTGGTAACTACCGCTACCTGCAATCACTCCGGCATCTGCAGGAACTATTGAAACCGAGGCTGTACATGTTGGTCCGGTTACAGGATATGCGCTACGCAGCAGATAAGAAGGACTTAAAGCATATAAATAGCCGTCCGGAGATACACATAATGAAAGTAAGCGCTCATTTAGAAGACCATCTATAGTATAATAAATTCGTCGCCAGGACAAACCACCATCGAACGAGCGAACAAGGCTTCTATAAATTGGTGAACTCCCATCAAAAAACGCGTAAATAACATCATTGGGTGCAATTGCAAAATCTACATTCCAACCGCATGGATCATGAAGCGTTTGTTGCCATGTAACTCCATCATCGCTGCTAACATAAATTCCGTTAAGGTCGGGGAAATAAAATGATGTGCCTAAAAACAGATGGGTTTTTGAATTTTCAACTATATCGAAAACAAAATCAGGTCTTCCAACGTTAGGCACCCAATAGTTCCAAGAAGAACCGCCATCAGTCGAACGGAATATTCCATAGTCTTCAGACAAAGAAGAATTAGAGTTCTTATTTGTTTTATTGATTATTATACTAGATGTACCTGCAAGAAGATCGCCATTATTTCTCTCATATATTACATTAACACCTAAGGTGAAAAAAGGGGCATCCCAAACTTTACTCCAACTAACACCTAAATTATCTGACTTCCAAATTCCACCGATATTTGCTCCTCCACATATTATTTTATCTCCTTTTGCAAAAAATGACTGAATATTTGAATCATCAAGGCTTTTAATACTCTGGTCACTTGTATAAGGTGTTTCAGATTTAGATGGAGGTAGTTGGGTTACAGTCCAGGTATCGCCTCCATCTTGCGAATAATAGAGCTTGTCTTCGTTCAAAGGTATAGCAAAAACATCATCTCTATCATTTACTTCCACGCGAATAATATTTTGATATGAAAGATTAGTTTTTACGATATCGGAATCAGTATCTTTCATTACATATAACCCGTGAGAGGTAGCAATATATAAACAACCTTTTGAATCTACTGCAAGATATCGCGAAGTCGAAGGTGTAAATCTTTTTCTCCAAAAATCTTGTTGCCCGAAACAGAATGATGATGCTATTAAAGCAAGTAATAGAATTAATACATTTTTTCTCATAACTTATTAATTAAAATTAGAAACTATTTGACAACAAATTTAGCATTTTTTTTCACCCCCCCCATTTTTACAACAATTAACTTAATTATTAACTTTGCAATCTTAACAAAATCGCAAAGTCCAAAACAATTTTTAAACACCAACAACCAAAGGTGCAAAGCACCGAAATATTATTATTTGTTGTTAGTTTGTTCATTGAATAAGTCCGACCACTTCGGGTCGAGTTTTGTGAGGATGCCTATACCGCAGGTCGTTGACCTACGGTTATGGAAATCACACCTTTCAGGTGCTTTTGTTGTATTTGTAAAATTGCAAATTAACTTACCCGAAGGGTAATATTTTCATAACCGTATGCAAACGAGGAACGAGTGCAGCTTACGGTAGATAAAGCCTTCCACTAGCCTGCATGAAAGGCTGTACTTTAGTTCTAAGTATTTAGTATGTACTTGCGTCGCACCACGTAACCCGCATCACGCACCACGAAAAACAGAATATGGGCAATGCGGATTGAAACCGCAATGCGCTCGTTGCGAACTTATCGAAACACTTTGCGCTCTTTACGAGAAACATTTATCTAACTTTAAATCTATAAAAACAAAAATTAAAATATTTTTTTTTGCTCTATATTACACTTTAAAAAAACAAAAATACCTTTGCTAAAATATTTATAACTCTTTAATTTGTAAAATATGAAAAAACTAAGGTACATAATTTTATTAGCAGCAATTTTTGCTTTTCAATCAGGATTTTCTCAATCAAAAACATCTTTAAGAATAGGGACAGGAACTGTTTATTATGGCGGTCTTATGGGAGTTGGAGTAGATAACGATTTAGTTATCCCTATTAATCCATATATTTCTTGTGGGTTAAATTTTGGACTTGCAATGTCATCTGACAAAAAAGTGAATAGTACAAAAATCGGAGCATTCAATCAAAACTCCATCTACTTCGGAAACTTAGATTTGTATCTTAATCCTAAGATTCATAACAATTTAGAATTAGCAATATTTGGCGGAGGCGGAATACGCCACCAAAATTCCACACAAGTATTAGTCGATAGTAATTTTGACATAACTCCAAGTAATGTATTTGATACCGGCTTGGGATTTGAAGGTGGCATGGGAATAAACTATATCATAAGCAACTACATTATTGGAATTAAATATAAACATGACTTTTATAAAGACGGATTTGATTATTTTGGATTGAGTTTTGGGATTCAATTAAATTGATAATAACCTGTTTATAACAAGGTGTACAATTTTCGCAGAGACGGAGCATGCTCCGTCTCTGCTATTTTGCGTGAAACAATCCACTATATACAACATTATATTTTCAAATAAAGAGTTACCTTTGCAAAATCAATATCTGTAACTATTTTGCAATAAAATGAAAAAAATCACTCTACTGATATTTATAGTTTTTTTTGCACAACTAACTTTATCACAAACTGTGTTGAGAGGTGTTGTCGTTGAATCCGGAAGCCGCTACCCCATCCCATTTGCTACGGTTGTATATTATGAATCGGGAAGCAGTGACCAAAAAGGTGTAATGACAGATGCTTTCGGCAATTTCGAGATAAAAAACACTCATATTCATCAAATTCGAGTTTCGTGTATCGGATACAATACAGAAACGATTAAAATAAATTCGTCAGATTATAAGAAAAAATTGGTTGTTTCTTTATCCGATAACCCTATCGAACTCAACCAATTGGTCGTTACAGCAAAAAACAATCCTGCTTTGCGCATTATCCGAAATGCACTCGACAACAAATCGAAAAACGACTTCAAGCGCTATCCCGAATACAGCTACATTACATACGTGAAAACTCTGATAGATGTAAAAACTTCGGAAGATTCAACGTATATCGAAAAAGACGGTCTTGAATTACGAAGCGACAGCATTTTAAACAGCCAAGTTCCATTTATAAACGAAACGGTTGTAAAAAACAGCAAAGTCAACAGACAGACTCAGTCCATAATCATCGCTCAAAAGACATCTGGATTTAAAGATCCTCTTATATCTCAGATGTTTTCATCTGTTTTTCATCAAGCCATCTCTTTCTACGAAAACAATGTTTCGCTTTTCGCCACACCTGACGAACAAAACAACTTTAACACTTCGTTTGTAAGCCCTTTATCTGACGGATGTTTGAGAAGATATTCATACGAATTAGAGAACAAACTGATTACGGCGGAAGACACAATTTTTATTATCAACTACAAACCAAAAAAAGGTTCAACTTTCAGCGGGTTAAAAGGTACAATGTTAATTTCGTCCAATGGCTACGCGTTAAAAAACATTATGGCACAGCCTGCCGATGACTTGCTTATTTCGTTCAAATTCAGGCAAGACTATGAAATAGTTCACGGAAAATGGTTCCCTACTCTGTTGGAAGAGGATATTCTTTTTAACGGACTAAAATTAGATAACTCGAACAAGATTCCTGCTTATGTTGTTTCGGTAAAAAATGACAGCATTTCATATCATGTTACAGATAAAAAGTTGGGGAGAGAGAGTATTGAGATTGATTATAAGATGCTGAAAAACAGCGAAGAGATAATTGCTGCATTGCGAAAGGACAGTCTGACTCAGCGCGAAGAGAGAAGCTATCACTTTATGGATAGCGTTAACAATGAACTGGATTTAGACCGTTTTTTGCGCCTAATGCCAAAATTAGCTAAAGGGTTTATTCCATACAAGATTTTTGATTTCGATATTAGCAAAATATTTAATACAAACCTGCATGAAAACGTACGCTTAGGAGTTGGTGTTCAGACCAATGAGAGGCTTTTAAGGAAACTTTCGGTTGGTGGATATTTCGGTTATGGATTTAGAGATAAATCGTGGAAATATGGTGGAAATTTGATAGCAACTTTAGATAAAGTAGGCGACACACATATCACTCTGTCTGTGCGTAAAGATTTGTACGAAATTGGAAGCAAGCCATTTACAAACAATGGACCTGCTCTGTATAACCAATATTTGCGAAGTCTTGTTGGTGAAAAATATGACGAAATCTCGCAAAAGAGTCTCACTTTTGAATCGCAACTGTTTCGACATCTAAATTTAAAAACACAATTAGCACTGAATAACTTTAAGCCTACCTACGAATATCTGTTTAATGGAACAGAACTAAACGAATATTGTGCCGATGCAGTTTCTGTTTCATTGGAATATGCTTTCGGCAAAAAAATGTCCAGCTTTGCTGACCAAAGACTCGTTTTAGCACCGGGAAATCCAATATTAACTGCAACCTATACACGCGGAATCAATAATATCAACAAGGCATCATATCTGTACAACAAAATAGAGGGCAGCTTGAACTACACAATGTATGATGGACGTATTGGTAAAACATCGCTCTTTCTTTCAGGTGGATATATCGACCGCAATCTACCTGTAGCATTGATGTTTACAGGTGAAGGCAGTCGTTCAAATGATGTTACTTTTGTTGTAGATAACTATTTTCAAACAATGCATCCGTACGAGTTTTTATCGGACAGATATGTTCATCTCTTTTTTAAACACAATTTCGGCACACTTCTCTTAAAAACCAAAAACTTCAAACCACAATTTGTTGTCCATCACAATATTGGTTGGGGAGATATGCAACATCCGGAAGTTTATTCACTTCAATTTCGAACAATGGATAAGATATATCTTGAATCGGGATTATCTATTCAAAGTTTATTAAGGAGTGAGTTTATGGATATGCTATATATGAGTGTCGGAGTTGGTGCGTTTTATAGATACGGACACTACTCTAATGATAGTTTTAAAGACAATATTGCCGCGAAGGTTTCCTTTACGTTTGATTGGTAATACCCAATTAGATAATATTTTAATGTGCCAATGTGTCAATGTTTTTTTAGAACAAAGAGCAATGAACAAAGAATAAAGACTTTTATATTATGGATTTACGGTTTTTGTGATTGGTGCATTGTAAATACATTGTTCCAATAAGTCGGGATTACAAATCCCTGCGACGATGAAGTACCACGTAACCCGAAACTCACACTACCTACAAAGATTTTTACAATGAAAACAGACAATAAATAATATTGAATAAAAAGAATTATTATCTTTGTAAGGCAAAATATATTGAGTCAGAATTGACTTTCATTTCGCATTAAAAAAATTACAGATAACATTATGACCAAGCAGCTAATTTACACCTTATTTATTGCGTTATTGCTCGTTTCTTGTGTAGAACAGAAAGAGAAACAAGAAGCAACTCAACAGGAAGAGACAACTCAAACAGCTCCTTCCGATGATTTAAACAGACAATTCCTTGTGCATGTCGGTGACATAGCTCCCGATTTCGGAATAGAGTTTCCTGACGGAACAAAAAGTATTTTGTCATCACTTCGAGGAAAAGTAATTATGTTGCAATTTACTGCAAGTTGGTGCGGTGTATGCAGAAAAGAGATGCCACATATCGAAAAAGAAATTTGGCAAAAACATAAGGATAATCCCGATTTTGTTTTGTGGGGAATTGACAGAGAAGAACCCGCTTCAAAAATTAAAGAGCTGGCAAAAGCAACCGGAGTTACCTACCCTATCGGATTAGACCCTGACGCATCTATTTTCGGGCTATATGCCGAAAAAGAGGCCGGTATTACTCGTAATGTTATTATTGACAAAGAAGGTAAAATAATGATGTTGACAAGATTATTTGAAGAGGAAGAGTTTAACAATATGGTGGAACTTATTGACCAAATGCTATCAGAATAACCTAAAACACAAAACATTATGAAATACGAAAATCTTAAAATACTCGACGAGCTAAGAAGCAAAGGCAGTATTACCGAAGAGGAGTACCAACGCGAAAAAGATAGAATCTTAAACAGCGAACAATACACTACAGTTGGGTCAAAGCCACTTTGGGGAATAGATGAAAACACTTTCTTGTTGCTAATGCACTTATCACAAATTGTTTCATGGTTGATTATACCATTGATAATGTGGGCTACAAACAAAGATGTAAACGAAAATGTTGATAAACACGGAAAAAATATTTTGAATTTCGCAATCAGTTACGCAATATATTTCGCTATTTCGGGTTTTCTTATCTTCATATTGATAGGAATTGTAACAACATTTATTTTAAGCGCACTATATTTGATATGTATCATTATTGCCACTGTAAAAGCATCAAATGGCGAATATTGGAAATATCCATTTACAATTGATTTTATAAAGTAATGAATGACAACATTTTATTGAAATACGAAAACGTTCAGTTAAATCGCGATGAGAATGTTATCCTTAAGGATATAAACCTTGAGATAAACGCAGGTGATTTCTTGTACGTAATCGGAAAAGTTGGTTCCGGAAAGAGTACACTGTTGAAAAGCATGTATGCCGAACTACCGATTGAAGCGGGAAGTGCACGAATTTTCGAATATCAACTTCATCAAATTAAAAGAAAACAGATACCATTCCTTCGTCGAAAAATAGGAATTGTTTTTCAGGATTTTCAACTACTTATTGATAGAAATGTTGAAAAGAATCTCGAGTTCGTGCTTCGTGCAACAGGATGGAAAAACAAAGCCACAATAAACGAAAGAATAGAACAAGTGTTGGCTCAGGTTGGAATGCAGAACAAAACCTACAAAATGCCACACGAATTATCGGGCGGAGAACAGCAACGTATTGTTATTGCACGAGCATTGCTCAACTCGCCAAAACTTATATTAGCTGACGAACCGACAGGAAATCTCGACCCCGAAACTGGAAGTCAAATTGTGGATTTATTACAACAAATTTGCGAGGCCGGAACTGCTGTTATTATGTCAACGCATAATTATAACATTGTAAAAACATTCCCCGGAAAGATAATACAATGTCACGATATGGGACTAAAAGATATTACACACGCCGTGGATATAGAACAGTAATCCCTACCCTAACAATAAATTCACATATAAATAACAATTGACTTAAAAACAGTATATGAAGCAATATTACAATCAACCCATAGAAGAGATTCTAGAAAAATATGATGTATTGCTACAACAGGGTTTATCAAGTAGCGAAGTAGAGAAAAGACTCGAAAAATACGGCTACAACCGTCTCGAATCGAAAAAACAGAAATCGGCTTTTGCTATCTTTATAGACCAGTTTAAAAGCAGCATGGTAATTATACTTCTGGTTGCCGCTATAGTTTCGGGCGTAATTGGAGTAATGGAAGGCGAAGGATTGGTGGAAACGTACGTAATTCTTGCAATTCTGATAATAAACGCGGTAATAGGAATGGTACAGGAGCTTAAAGCACAATCGTCGCTCGATGCTCTCAACAAAATGAGTTCACCACACACAAAAGTTATTCGTGACGGAGAAGTTACCGATATTTCATCAACAGATGTTGTTCCGGGTGACGTTGTTGTATTGGACACAGGCGATATTGTTCCTGCCGATATGCGATTTACCGAAACAGTGAATCTAAAAATTCAGGAATCGGCTCTAACAGGCGAATCTGTACCGGTAGAAAAGCATCACGATGTTCTGGAAGGCGACGAAATCGCTCTTGGTGACAGATGCAATATGGGTTTCTCAACCAGTATTGTAACCTATGGACGCGGTAAAGGTGTGGTTGTTGGAACCGGAATGGATACTGAGGTAGGAAAAATTGCCAATATGCTTCAGGACACCACTCAAACTGAAACCCCGATGGGTAAACGACTTCAACAGTTGGGTAAAATACTCGGTATTGTAGCGTTAAGCATCTGTGCCGTTATTTTTATTGTAGGTGTTATTTATGGAAATAACTGGCTCGATATGTTTATGATGGCGATAAGCCTTGCCGTTGCTGCAATTCCCGAAGGCTTACAGATTGTTGCCACTATCGTTCTTGCTATCGGTGTACAAAGATTGGTAAAACACAACGCTATCGTTCGCACACTGCCATCGGTAGAAACACTTGGCAGCACAACTGTTATCTGTTCGGATAAAACCGGAACTCTTACACAAAACAAAATGACTGTTGTCGAAGGATGGAGCGGCGGCAATGTAATAGATTTTCGCAATCCGCCTGTTCCTGAAGAGTTGTCGGAAGACGAAAAAAGATTGCTTGTAACTTCTTTACTTTGTACTGATGCACACCTTAAAGTATTGCCTGACGGAACTCGCGAAAACATAGGCGACCCAACCGAAACTGCATTGGTTGATGTAGCATTCGAACTTAAATTCAATAAAAACGAGCTGGAAACTGAATTTCCACGTGTACAGGAAGTTCCGTTCGATTCTGAAAGAAAAAGAATGTCAACTATCAATCAGATAGAGAACAATAAACTTCAGGTTAACGTAAAAGGCGGATTAGATGAAGTTTTGAGTGTAACTACACATATTGTAGTACATGGAAACGTTCGTCCTATTACTGAAGAAGACATCGAGACCATCAAGAGAGAGAATAACCGCATGGCACAATCTGCATTGCGTGTATTAGCTGTTGCGTATAAGGTAATAGACACTCTCCCGAGTCAAATCACCGATGAAACAGTAGAGAACAATCTTATTTTTATCGGATTGATGGGAATGATTGACCCTGCACGTCCCGAAGTGTTGGATGCTGTAAAAAAATGTAAAACAGCAGGAATACGTCCCGTTATGATTACAGGCGACCATAAAGTAACAGCAGTAGCTATTGCCGATGAAATAGGCATCTATAACGATGGCGATAAAGCAGTTACAGGATTAGATTTGAACACTATTTCAGACGAAGAGTTGGAAAGAGATATTCACGAATATTCTGTTTATGCACGTGTTGCTCCCGAACATAAAGTTCGTATTGTAAAAGCTTGGCAGTCGAAAGGAAATATTGTTGCTATGACAGGCGACGGAGTAAATGATGCACCATCTCTAAAACAGGCAGATATAGGTGTTGCAATGGGTATCGTGGGTACTGAAGTTGCCAAAGATGCATCCGACGTAGTACTTACCGATGACAACTTTGCTACCATTGTTGATGCTGTGGAAGAGGGACGCAGAATTTACGACAATATTCTAAAAGTAATTCAGTTTCTACTATCTGCCAACGTGGGTGAAGTGTTGCTAATATTCATTGCATCACTATTTAATTTAGGAAATCCGCTTACTCCAATACTTATTCTTTGGATTAACTTAGTTACTGACAGCTTGCCTGCATTAGCTTTAAGTATGGATCCGGCAGAAAAAGACATTATGACACGCAAACCGCGCGATCCTAACAAGGGATTTTTCAGTAAAGGAATGAGTTGGCGTATATTCTATCAAGGTACGACTATCGGTCTTATTTCGCTTGCAGCTTATCTACTCGGCTACCATGATGGCGGACAACCACTTGGACAAACAATGGCTTTTGCAGTACTTGGATTCTCACAATTGCTACACGTTCGCAACTTGCACTCCAACAGATTGTCATCGTTCAGAACAAGTATCTTCAGTAACGTATCATTGCTCGGTGCAATATTTATTTCAGGTGCAATGTTGGCAGCAGTATTGCTAATCCCCGGACTAATGGAAATGTTTGATGTAGTTGCAATGGATGCCGTACATTGGATATATGTAGCTCTATTATCAGCAGTACCTATTGTTGTGGTTGAGTTTGTAAAACTTATAAAACTTAATCAAACAAAAGACGAGTATTAGTAGATTGATTATAT
>CAYFUW010000016.1:0-31035 GCA_964346495.1 uncultured Dysgonomonadaceae bacterium | reverse complement strand
ATTCATTTTATAATAAAGATAGTGTTTTTTGCACATTTAAATTACACATCTATTGGATGAATATTTTTGAATAAAAAAAGTGTTTTTCAGCTTTCTATTAGGTTATAAAAATATTTTGATAAGAAAATAACCAGAATAATCCAAAATGCAACTGTGCAAATTTTACAAAAGATAATATTCAATCATCAAAAATTGACGATTGAAATGATATTAATTAAAAATAGCCTGAGTTTACTCTACCCTTAAAAATGTTTTGGATTCTTTGTCGTAATTATAAATCTCTCCCTCTTCAATATCATAATACCACCCCATTAGATTTAGCTCACCACTTTTTACAAGTTTTCTGATATATGGATATCCCATCAAATGGTTCATTTGAACAACCACATTCATCTGTTCCGTATATATACTGCGTTCTTCGGGTGCAATTTTATTTTTCGAGAGCTTGTCTTCCACTATTTTTTTACAGGTGCTGCCAATTCTAGCCATTTTTTAGTGTGTGGAAGTTGTTTAAGATCTTTATCATCATAATAAAGAGCTGCGCATCCACCGCAATTTGAGTGTCCGCAAACCACGATATTAGTAACTTTCAATTGTTTCACGGCATACTCTATTACTGCCGATGTTGCGACAAATGTTTCTGATTTTTTATCGTATAACGGTACAAAGTTACCGATATTACGCACAACAAACAATTCACCGAGTATAGTTCTCGTAACCAAATTTGGAATTACGCGAGAATCAGAACAACCGATAAACAGTGTGTGTGGGTTTTGAGATTTCCCTAATTCAGAGAAAAACTACTGACGCGGAATAAACTCATTAACTTTAAAATCACGAACTCCATCAAACAACTTATTGTAATAATCAATAGCTTGTGGGGAGTCGTCTTGCAAATCCAGATCTTCTATTTTCATAACCAAAAAAAATTATGTTATTGATAATACAATTCAAAATATCACACTTTATAAAAAAATGCATTCCGACAAAAGTATCAATCATAGCACAAAAATATGTTTTTATTTCGTTTCACAAATATTTTTTGCAATAAATTTAATGTTTTATTCATTTTAGTTGATTCATATTTTGTAATTTTGTGCTCTTAAAAGAATCGGGAAGGCTCTTGACAGATACATTATCTCCCCGGTTTAGTTATTATTACTTTCAAAACCAATAAATTATGAAAAAATTAAGTTTAGTGGCTATATGCGCATTAGCCATGATTATGGCAAGCTGCACAAACAACCAATCAAAAAGCAATGAACAACAAGAAGAATCTACACAAGATTTCTATGGAACTTATCAAGGAGTTCTTCCTTGCGCTGACTGCCCGGGAATTAAAACAGTTCTCACTCTAAGAGATGACACTACTTATGACTTGAGTACCGAGTATCTTGAAAAAGGTGACGGAGAAGTAGTAACAAGTGGTGTTTATACTTTAGAAAATGATGTTATCACTTTGATAACTCCATCTACTAACGAAGAGACTTATTACAAGATTCTTGATGGCAAATTAGCTTTTTTGAGTCCTGACAAACAGCTTATAGAAGGAGAATTGGCAGACAAATACATTCTTACAAAGGAATAGTCACTCCAAAACTGCAATAAAAAAACCGAAACTTTCTGTTTCGGTTTTTTTGTTTATATATTTTTTTTAGCTTTTACTTATACAATAATAGTTTAGGCAATTATTTATTATTCTTAATCCAAAAACTCATAGTAAATATACAATTCCACTATTGGCTCTTTAATATCCTTAAATCTAATCACACAAGAATCTGAATACCAATCAGCGTGATAAATACTGTCTACTCCTCCAATCATTTTGCGCCAACACACAATATTGTCTCCATCTGTATGAATTAATTCAACAGTATCTTTAAACTCCCCAACTATTTTCATGTTAATTCCCCACACATTACCTTGTCCTTCCACTTTTTTCAAAATTAGTGTAGTATCTGATTGGATATTTACTTTTAGCAGTTGTTTATCACTATCTATTTTGCATGAAGTAAAAATCATAATAAACATCAAGACTCTTACTAATCTACTCATATTAAGGGAAAAAATAGATAACTAAACACCATAACAAACTACACACTCAAAACTACATACTAAATACTGACTAACTATCTCCCAAACGAACCACCCATAATATCCAACAGCTCGGCAGTAATTGCATGTTGACGCAATTTGTTATACTCCAACGTAAGATCGTCAACCAAATCATCGGCATTATCTGTAGCTATTTGCATTGCAGTCATTCGTGCTACGTGTTCAGAAAGCAACGAATCGATATGCGCTGCAAGAAATTTCAGATGAATCAGTTGTGGTGCTAATTCGGTTAAAATAGACTCGCTATCAGGTTCAACAATATATTCTTCAAGAATATCATCTCTTTCCATCTCTGCTTTTTCCACTTGAAGCGGAAGCAGTGTTTCTCGCACCATCACTTGCGTACCTTTAGTTACATAATGGTGATAAACAAGTTCTACTTTATCAATCTCTTTTTGCAAAAACTTGCTTATTAGCTCATCGCTTATCATTTTAGCATTTTCAAAGGTAGGTTTATCGGCAACAGATTGATAATTTGCCTGATGATGAACTCCTCCTCTCTTTAAGGTCTCTTTTACTCCCCTGTCGCCAAGTGAGTAGAGTAAAATATTAGACTCTCCAAGAGATTCATAGTCTTCAACTGCCTGCAGCAGTTCAGTCGAGACAAGATGATTGAAACGTCCTGCCAATCCGGTATTAGAAGAAAAGGCAACAAGAGCAACTCTTTCCACAGGTCGTTCTTCCATTAAAGGTGATTGAAATTTTTTATTACGCGCTAAAAGAAGATTATAAATTCTATTCAACCCTTGCTGATAAGGTTGCAGATAGCCTTGCTTACGCTGAGTTTTTCTCAACTTGGCTGAAGCCACCAACGTCATAGCCGATGTAATCTTTTGAGTAGATTTTACCGTCTGAAGTCTGGTTTTTATATCTTTTAATTGCGCCATCTAAAATCAAGAGTTTATAAGGTTTACTGTCTCCGCGGCAACTCTTTCAAGAATAGCCATAATTTCATCGTTAATCTCACCTTTTCTCAACGGCTCCAACACATCCTTTTTATGTCTGGAATCTAAATTATTCAAAAAGTCTTTTTCGAATTGTCGAACCTGATCTACCGGAATATCTTTCAACAAACCGTTAACTCCACAATAGAGAACCGCTATTTGATGTTCTACCGACATAGGGCTATTGACTTGCTGAACAAGTAATTGCTCATTTTTCTGACCCTTATCAATTGCCATCATGGTTACCGCATCCATATCGCCGCCAAACTTTGTAAAAGCCTCCAGTTCATTATATTGAGCCTGATCAATTTTCAATGTTCCGGCTACCTTTTTCATGGCTTTTATCTGAGCATTTCCACCCACACGAGAAACAGAAATACCCACGTTGATAGCCGGACGAATACCTCTGTTGAACAGGTCGGTTTCTAAGAAAATTTGTCCGTCGGTAATAGAAATTACGTTTGTTGGAATATATGCAGACACGTCTCCTGCTTGTGTTTCCACGATTGGCAGTGCTGTAAGCGAGCCTCCACCTTTTACTTTTCCTTTCAATCCCTCAGGCAAATCATTCATATTTTCCGCAACCTCTTGTTGTGAAATAATATTCGCAGCTCTTTCCAACAGACGAGAGTGCAGATAGAAAATATCGCCAGGATAAGCTTCTCGACCGGATGGACGACGCAGAATAAGCGAAATCTCACGATAAGCAACTGCCTGTTTCGACAAATCATCGTAAACAACTAAAGCATGACGACCCGTATCGCGAAAATATTCACCGATAGCCGCTCCCGCAAAAGGTGCAATATATCGCAAAGCTGCCGAATCTGAGCCCGATGCCAATACGATAATAGTATAATCCATAGCACCTTGATCGGTAAGTGTTTTCAAAATAGATGCTACCGATGAACCTTTTTGTCCTATAGCAACGTAAACACAATACACGGGATTTCCGTTTTCGTAATGTTTGCGTTGATTAAGAATGGTATCAATCGCGATACTTGTTTTACCTGTTTGGCGGTCGCCAATAATCAGTTCGCGCTGTCCGTGCCCGATAGGAATCATGGCATCAACGGCTTTCAAACCTGTTTGCAATGGTTTGCTTACCGGCTGACGAAAAACCACTCCGGGAGCTTTCCTCTCCAAAGGCATCTCCACCAAATCTCCTTTAAGTGCTCCTTTTCCGTCGAGTGGCTCTCCGATAGGCGAAACAACACGTCCAAGCAAAGACTCGCCAACATAAAGCGATGCTACTCGTTTGGTTCGTCTTGCAATACTACCCTCTTTCACTTCACTTGAAGAACCTAAAAGAATTGCACCAACGTTGTCTTCTTCCAGATTCATCACGATAGCCTGCATACCGTTATCAAACTCCAACAATTCGTTCAACTCGACATTACGTAAACCAAAAATACGGGCTACGCCATCGCTCACGCTCATTACGACACCTATTTCATCGTATTTCACATCCGTGTCTATTCCTTTTAGCTGCATTCGCAACACTTCGGAAACTTCACTTATTTTTATTGCATTTTCGCTCATAATTTCTTTATTTCCTGTCTCTGTAACGCTAAATTAGACTACATGCTTTTTACTTTACTTCTTAGACGATTCAATTTTCCGGAAACACTGGCATCCCAACGATAGTCGTCCAAATGAAGCATAAAACCTCCAATTATATCCGGTTCAACTTCAGTTTCAATCTCTAACTCTTTATCAATAATACTCTCTATTCTGTCAATAAAACGTTGTTTGGTTTTATCATCAATTGGCACAGCAGTAATAAGCTTACCATGCTGAATATTAAAACGCTCACGATACAAATCAATATAACGCAACGCTATATAATCGAGAAGTTCCTGCCTGTCATTTTTCAAAATAAGGTCAGCCATTTCATTAAGAGACGACGGAACATCTCCGCCACAAGCAGCAATAATTATTCCTTTTTTATCCTCTTTTATAACGGTGTGCGTATGAAGGGCTTTTCTCAACTCGGGCACATTGCCATACACTTCGAAAAATATTTTCAAAGCAGAATAGACCTCATTCTGTTGATTTAACTCAACAGCATAATCCAACAGAGCGGTAGCGTAACGTGTAGAGATTAATCCTATATTCATAAACGTTTAAGAAGATGAGATTTCTATTTCGTCTAACAATCTGTCAATCATTTTCATTTGCTCCTTATCGGTGCTTAACTCTTCACGCAAAATCTTTTCGGTTAAATCGATAGAGACTTTGGTTACCTCTTCGCGAATATGCTGAAGAGCTATTTCTTTTTCCGATTGAATTTGTTTCCGTGCAATGTCGATTATCTTTTCAGACTCCAACTTGGCTTTGTCACGGGCTTCTTCGAGCATCTCTTCTTGTATTCTGGATGTCTCTTTAATCATTTCGTTCTGCTTGTGTCGAGTTTCCGCTAATAAGGCTTCGCCTATCTCTTTCACGTTTTCCAACTCTTCCTTTGCTTTTTTAGCAGCCAAAAGAGATTCATCGACATAGTTTTTTCTCTTCTCCACAGCTTTCAGAATAGGTGGAATAGCAAATTTCACCAGTATCAACAACGTGATACCGAAAGAAATAGACATCCAAAAAACCAAACCCGGTTCGGGCGTCATTAATGACATATTCTGTTAATCTTAAAGAATGAAACCACAAACAACTATTGCAAAAAGTGCAACACCCTCAATAAGAGCCGCAACAATAATCATTGATGTACGAATATCCGAACTAGATTCCGGTTGACGCGCGATAGCTTCCATAGCTGATTTTCCAATTGTTCCGATACCGAAACCGGCAGCAAGTGTAGCAACAGCAACTCCTAAGACAGCACCTAAAACTCCTAAATCAGCACCTGCTTGTAATAAAACAGAAGATAGTAAATTCATAATTAATTTTTTTTTAATGTAATTATTTAATTTGTTATTTTATATTATTCATGTCTAGCCATTCCAATAAAAACCGATGATAGTAACGTAAACACATAAGCTTGAATAAACGCTACCAACAACTCCAAAAAATAGATAAACAAGGTAAAAAACACCGATACTACTGTCATTGATGAATTTATGGCAGCACCCATACTTGCCGTAATGAAAACAAGTGATACCAATCCCAACACAATTGCGTGTCCACCCATTATATTCGCGAAAAGACGAATCATTAATGCGAAAGGTTTAGTGAACAATCCTACAATTTCGATAATCGGCATAATGGGTAAAGGCACTTTGAGCCAAACAGGCACATCGGGCCAAAAAACTTCTTTATAATACTCTTTCGAGCCGGTTAGGTTGATAACCAAAAAAGTACTGATAGCCAAAACAAATGTTACAGCAATATTACCCGTTACGTTGGCACCACCGGGAAAAATAGGCAACAGTCCCAACAAGTTATTGAAAAAGATAAAGAAAAAAACCGTCAGCAAAAATGGAGCATATTTTTTATAACTTGCACCTACCGAAGGTTTTATCACTTCATCGTGTACCATCATTATAAACATCTCCATAAATCCAACAAAACCTTTTTTCCCTTCCATTGGTTCACGCTTCATAGAGCGCGATATTCCCATAAAAATAAGAATCAGCAAAAACGATGAGATTAATAAAGATGCAGCATTTTTAGTGAGCGATAAATCAAACGGACGAGTTTTAGTTCCGTCACTGTTCAATTCAACAACTTTTCCTTGATATTTTCCATCAGTAGCAATTTGAAAGCCTTTGTATGCCTGCTCATGTTCAAATTTTGATGAAAGAAACAGGTGCCAACCCGATGTTTTACTATGCAAAATCACAGGTAGCGGAATAGTTATATGCCAATTTTCCGAACTTATTAATTCCCATTCGTATGAATCGGCTAAATGTCCCAAAATAAACTCTTTTACATTAAACTTTTCGTGGGCAACGCTATCGGTTTGAGCATTAACTCCCAACGAAAAGAGAAAAATAATTAAAAGAATTATTGGCTTATATGTAATATGAAGTCTCTTCATCAAATAACAATTTATTCAGATGGCTTATTTTGATTTTTCTTATATCTGATATACTTTTCCATACGAAGAAAAACAAACGTTTCCCATATCAAATAAATCAGATAAAACACCGAAAAAACTATCGCGAAAGCACGAATACCGGGCTTGTTTATCAACCAATATGCTATGATAATCGCGAACGAAATAAATACTTTTATCACTCGCATTCGCATATACATACTTGATGTGTTCATAGGCTTTGTGAGCGATATGCGACTTAACTTCCAAAAAAGAGCAACACCCATAACGTAAAAGAAAAGCGGAATAATAGAGTAGCCTTTTATCTGCACTTCCGGAAATAGATATTTCAACACAAACCACCCGCCAATGCCCAAAACAAATAGCAAAGCGGTGTGAATATTCATAAATTTCTTAACCGGGTTTTGCATAATAAATCACTCCTTTTTTACAGAATCTAAATATACATTTATATTGTTATTTTTCACCTCTACAAACCCGCCGTCTATTGATATATTATTGATATTTTCTTCAGTAACATAAACAAGCGTACCTTTGGTAAGCGACGAAACAAGTGGCGCGTGATTTCTCAATACCTGAAACGAGCCTGATGTTCCGGGCAAGGTTACCGATGTTACTTCGCCTGAAAAAACAGTTGACCCGGGTGTAAGAATTTGTAGTTTCATCACGTTATTTTGCCTGTTCCATCAGTTTATCACCTTTTGCGATCGCATCCTCAATGGTTCCCACGTTCATAAAGGAAGCTTCGGGATAGCCATCCAGTTCGCCATCGAGAATCATCTTAAATCCTTTTATAGTATCTTGTACAGAAACCATCACACCTGGCACTCCTGAAAACTGCTCAGCCATGTGAAACGGTTGAGATAAGAAGCGTTGAACTTTGCGGGCTCTATTTACCGTAAGTCTATCATCTTCAGAAAGCTCATCCATACCCAAAATAGATATAATATCTTGCAACTCTTTGTAACGCTGAAGTATCTGTTTCACTCTCATAGCTGTATCGTAGTGATCTTGCCCAACAACATGCGGACTCAGAATACGAGATGATGACTCCAATGGATCCACAGCAGGATAAATACCTAAAGAAGCAATTTTTCTACTCAAAACTGTTGTTGCATCCAAATAACTGAATGTAGTTGCCGGAGCCGGGTCCGTCAAGTCATCAGCCGGAACGTAAACTGCTTGTACAGATGTAATTGAGCCAAACTTGGTAGAAGTAATTCGCTCTTGCAGATTTCCCATTTCCGATGCTAATGTTGGTTGATAACCTACCGCCGATGGCATACGACCCAACAGTGCGGAAACCTCGGAGCCTGCTTGCACAAATCGGAAGATATTATCAATAAAGAGTAGAACATCGCTCCCTTCGCCACCACTATCTCTAAAAGCCTCTGCCACGGCAAGTCCTGTATGTGCCACAGAAGCACGTGCACCGGGCGGCTCGTTCATCTGCCCGAACACCAACGTGGTTTGCGATTTTTCCAACTCGGAATAATCTACCGCGCTCAAATCCCAATGTCCCTCTTCCATGCTTTTCTTGAACTTATCGCCATATTTTATCACACCCGACTCAATCATTTCGCGGAGCAAATCGTTCCCTTCACGAGTACGCTCTCCTACTCCGGCAAAAACCGAGTAACCATTGTGACCTTTAGCTATATTGTTGATAAGTTCCATAATAAGAACCGTTTTACCAACACCTGCACCTCCGAAAAGTCCGATTTTTCCGCCTTTCAGATATGGTTGTAACAAATCGATTACCTTTATTCCGGTTGTAAGCATCTCTTCAGATGTAACCAGATCGTCAAATTTGGGTGCTTCACGATGAATGGGATACTGATTTTCACGACTCAACGGTTTCAAACCATCAATGGGACGACCAACCACGTTCAACAGACGACCTTTTACCTGATCGCCTACGGGAACACTGATAGAAGTACCAAGCGCTCTCACGGGCAATCCTCTGCTAAGCCCGTCGGTACTATCCATTGCTACAGTTCGAACAGTATTTTCTCCGATATGCTGATGCACTTCAAGATAGATATCGTGTCCGTTACGACTCACCGCTATAGCATCGTTAATAGCAGGAAGTTTCAGTTCGCCCAATTTATCAGGTTTTTCAAACTGAACGTCCACTACAGGACCAATTATTTGGGATATTTTGCCGATTAATTCCGACATAACTTATATAACTTTATTATTTCAATTAAAGATTTGGTAGAAAAATCTATGATTTGCAAATTTAATTTAAAATACCGTTTTACAAAAATTTTTCGCAATTATTTGTGTTTTTTTCATTAGACAAAAGACGAATTAATTTGGGATTTTGGATTTCGGATTTGGGAATTTTTTCATCAAATAATTGTAGAGACGTGGCACGCCGCGTCTCAATTATGGCGTCTCTTTTTTGTTATCTGCTGTGAAATGTTTCTCGCAAAGGGCGCAAAGATATATCGCTAAGCTCGCAAAGAGTGCATTGCGGTTGCAATCCGCATTGCACATAAATCTTTTTACGCATCTCGTGGGAGACGATGGCTCTGCCTTCGTCAAAATTTTCACTAAGCCAAAGGCATCGTGCCCCACTCTCCAAGTCTCGAAGTTTCTCACTCGCAACTTATCTAACCCCTCCCCACGCAAGCGTGGTACTCCCCTTTGCAAAAGGGGAGACTAGGTGAGATGGTTTTTAATAACTCTAAATCACATAACCCGCACCACAATGCTACCGCGCGAATCCTTTCGCGTGGTGTATTTAAACAGACAAGAATGTCTGTTCACCCTAAACACAAAACACGAAAAAAACACCAAATAAAAAGACGCTATAACATGACGTCTCTACAATTCTTCGCACCACACAACTCGTAACACGAAACCCAAAACACGCATCACGTAAGGAATTGGCATATTGGCACATTAGTACATTGACAAATTATTCTACATTTTTCATACTCAACTGTATTCTCTTTCGCTCTGTGTCAACAGAAAGCACTTTTACTCGCACATGCTGATGAAGCGAAACTACATCTGTGGGATTCGATACGAATCTATCGGCAAGTTCCGAGATATGCACTAATCCATTCTCTTTGATGCCTATATCCACGAAACATCCGAAGTTGGTAACGTTGGTTACGATGCCGTTGAGTGTCATTCCCTCTTTTACGTCAGCAATGGTACGAATATTCGGATCAAATTCCAAAACTTGTACTTTGCTGCGTGGGTCACGTCCCGGTTTTTCCAACTCTTGTAAAATATCGTTAAGCGTTTCGGTACCGATAGTTGCGGTTTTATATTTCTCAATATTAATTGTTTCGATAAGCGGTTTATTGTTAATCAATTCCGACACCGAACATTTCAAGTCTTTCGCCATTTTCTCCACAACAGCGTAACTTTCGGGATGCACTGCCGAATTATCCAAAGGATTTTCGGCATCGGGAATACGTAAAAATCCGGCGCACTGTTCGAATGCTTTTTCACCCAATCGTGGCACTTTCTTCAACTCTTTACGTGAACGAAAAGCACCGTTTTCGGCTCGATAAGTTACAATATTCTGTGCCAACGACTCTCCCAATCCTGAAACGTACATCAATAGATGTTTGCTTGCCGTATTCAAATTTACGCCCACCAAGTTCACGCAACTTTCCACGGTTTGATCAAGCGATTGTTTCAATTTTGTCTGATTCACATCGTGCTGATATTGCCCAACTCCGATAGATTTCGGGTCTATCTTTACAAACTCAGCAAGCGGATCGCTCAAACGACGACCGATAGAAACTGCTCCACGAACGGTAACATCGTAATCGGGGAACTCTTCGCGAGCCACTTTCGATGCCGAGTAAACGGATGCTCCGTTTTCGCTTACCACAAACACTTTTACCTCTTTATCGTAACGAATATTGGCGACAAATCGCTCCGTTTCTCGACTTGCCGTACCGTTTCCGATAGCAATAGCATCTATTTTATAGGCTGAAACCAATTTAGAAACTTTACTTGCCGATTTCTGATATTCGTTTTGTGGCGGATGCGGATAAATTGTTTCGTTATGCAACAAATTTCCCTGTTCATCTAAGCAGACCAATTTACAGCCCGTTCTGTATCCCGGATCCACTCCCAAAATTCGTTTTTGTCCCAATGGCGGAGCCAAAAGCAATTGACGCAAATTTTCGGCAAAAACAGCAATTGCGGTTTCATCGGCACTCTCTTTCGATAGATTAGCAAATTCGGTTTCGATAGACGGTTTCAGCAAACGCTTGTAAGAGTCCTCAACAGCATCTTCTATAAAGTCGGCAGCGGGAACATTCTTTTTGGCATATCGCGGGACGAGTTGATCCAAACAGTTTTCATCATCGGGCGAAATTGAAACTCGTAAAAAACCTTCCGCTTCGCCGCGACGAATTGCTAAAATTCGATGCGAAGGACAGCGTGACAACGGTGCGGAAAAATCGAAATAATCTTTATATTTTTCGCCCTCTTCCTCTTTCCCTTTTATCACTTTGGCGGTAATCACCGCTTCACGAGCGAAAATATTTCGAACGGTTTGTCGCGATTTTTCATCTTCATTCACCCACTCTGCAATAATATCGCAAGCACCTTTCAGAGCTGAATCAGTATCGGGTACATCATCATTTAAAAACTCTTTCGCTTTGGTTTCGGGCTCGCCATTTTGTTGCAACATCAACCATTTTGCCAACGGCTCCAATCCTCGTTTGCGAGCGATTTCGGCACGAGTTTGTCGTTTGGGTTTATAAGGCAGATAAATATCTTCCAACTCGATGGCATCCCAACAGTTTTCGATTCTCTCTTTCAGTTCGGGTGTTAATTTCTCTTGCTCCTCAATGGAAGAGAGTATGGTCTGTTTCCGTTTTTCGAGATCTATAAACTTATCGCTCAGCGACTTAATATCGGATATTTGCACTTCGTCCAACGCACCTGTTACTTCCTTTCGGTATCGACTGATAAAAGGAATAGTTGCTCCTTCATTAAGAAGTGCAATTGTGTTTTGTACACTTTTGAGAGATAAATTGAGTTGTTTTGAAATGAGTTGATGAATGATAGACATATAATTTGTATTTCGTTTTTTCAGGATGCAAAAATACGAAAATGTTTTGAGAAATTGGAAGGAAAGAAAATTACTCTATCCCTTTTTCTCCGTGTGAATGCACAAATAGCACATTGCCAATATTGTCATATCCTTCAAAAAGAGAAGTATCGCCCTCTTTTTTAAATGCGTTTTCATTGAATCCAATCATGGTTAACCCGGCATCCATAGAGCGTTCATTTATAATCTCTTTAGTGGAGACGTTTTCATCTCGCACAATAATTTCAATATTGGTTTCAGTTATAGGCAAACGTCCGCTCTTTATCAAATCTTGCATTTTGCATCTAACACTATCCACTTCATGAGCAGAACAGATATTGAATATTTTAATATTTGCTTTTCTCCAACTCGGATGTCCCATAATAATGAAACCCAATAAAATCATCAAGTTTGTGTTCTCTATATCGAAGTTACGCACCCAAATATGAATACCGTTTTTATAAAGGATAGGTTTGCGACTTGTTCCGAGAATACAGACATCGAATCCACCAGCGTTAACCATACGGAAATTGTTTATTATATCGTGAAGTTCAGCATCCGGCTCACTTTTCATAAACTCGAAAATAATCATATTGTTCTCCATTCCAGCAATTCCCGGAATTTGAATGGATTGTGCCACAGCCGAAGTAGTTGAGGGCGAAATAATTGTATCGATATATACCTGATTTGATGTATCAAGATTATTGAGCAGACGTTCCAGTTCTATTTCTGCCTGTTCATTGGTTTTCTTTGAATAGTAACCATCTATTAGATGCAGATAAGTACCAAAACCATATTTATAAGAAATCCAATTGAGCAGTTTAATTGCCGAATCTCTTTTAAATGTATTTCTCGAGATACAAATTGCACTCGGTCGCCACTCATCTTCGGGACCATTTTCATCGGTTGAAACTCTTTTTCTCTTTTTTTGAAGATATATTTGTAATCCTCTATTAATCTGGAAAAGCGTGTTCGCGAATAACGCTGAAAATCCTTTGCGGTCGCTGTGATAATGCTCTAAATACACATACAAACCAATTATTGCAATATATGCTATAAGCGTGTAAAGCACACTGATTTGGAACATTGCCCAAACCGCAGCCACAAATCCCGCCAATGAAATATACCATTTCGATTTAAACGTAGGTCTGTATGCCGGAGATGAACCGAAGTGGTGGAGAAAAGAGATTAAGCAAAGTGTTCCATAAGTAACTAAAAAGAACATAGAGATAATTTGTGCAACGGTATCTACACTACCAAATGCAACAAAAATCATTGCTATTGCACAAGTAACCAACGAAGCATTTACAGGCTCGTTATCTTTTTCTCGAGTTTTGCTCAACCATTTATTTGTAGTCTTTATCGGAATAGAGTCGTCAAGAGCAAGAGCTTGTAATGTTCGTGGTCCTACCATTATGGAACTCAATGCCGATGTAAACGTACAAGCAGCCAAACCAAGCGGAATCAAAATTTTGCCACCAATGGCTATGTCAGCCATAACCAATTGATTTTCCAATAAAGTTCCCGGCAATGCCGAGTTTGCAAACTTCAAACAAAAAAGCAGATATAAAATTAATCCGGTAAAAGTAGCTGCAGTAGTGCCAATCGGTATGGATTTCCCCGGATTTTTCAAATCGCCTGAAAGTCCAACTCCGGCAGTAATTCCGGTAAAAGCAGGAAAAATGATGGCTAACACCAAAAACATATCTCCCGTATTTTTCAAAGTTGCATTTGCTGCAAAATAATCTATACCTGCTTCACCAACAGGTTTGCCGAAGAAAAACATCAGAATTGCAATTACAACAAACGAACCTGCTATATACAACACTTTCAATCCCATATTGGCTCCTTTTGTAAGAACTAATACCGACAATAAAAGCATGGCAGGAATACTTATTACCTGTTTAGGGAGCACAATACCGTAATTAGCTTGAACATAGTTAAATAGAAACTCGAATGCTTCAGTAAAAGCTACAATGTAAAAAGCGACACTGATTGTTTGTGAAAGATAGAGTAACACACCTAATGTGGCACCAATATTGAGTCCGAAAGAGCGTGAAATAATAAAATATTCTCCGCCGCCTTCCACACGTTTGTTTGTCGCCAATTCCGATATTGCAAAAGCTGTGGGAACAGTAACTAAATGCCCGATTAAGATAAGTATAAATGCACCCCACAAACCAACAGAGCCAACTGCAAAACCAAAACGAAGAAAAACAATTGCACCAACAATTGTTGATAAGGCGGTAAAATAGACAGCTGATGTTCCAAATTTCTTAGTGTTGTTCATAACAAGAGTTTTCGTTTTATGGCTGTAAAGATACTTATTTTTGTTTAATAATACACTTATCAAAACAATTTTCCGTAATTTTGTTTAGTCAAACATAGTAATTTCATCAAACTACTACATAATAAAAATGAAGACTAAAATTAAATCGATGTTGTTGCTATATGTAATTTTTGCAACAAGCACCCTATTTGCACAAGACTCATTATCGATTCTTTTTATAGGAAACAGCTATACATATTGCAATGATTTGCCAAAACTTGTGCAAAATCTTTCGGAATCGGCAGGAAAACAACTGAATATTGATTCTAACACTCCCGGCGGAATGACTCTATTAGGACATTTGAGCAACTCAACAACAGTTTCTAAAATAAAAGAAGGGTGTTACGATTATGTTATTCTTCAGGAACAAAGCCAAATACCAACAATCGATTATTATCGTTACAACCAAATGTACCCTGCCATTACCAACTTAAAAGCTATGGTTGAAGAGTACAATCCTTGTGCACGAGTAATAACTTATATGACTTGGGGCAGACGTTACGGCGGACAACAATGCGATGCCACCAACACATATTGCAGCCCTGATTTTGTCGATTTTAATCATATGCAAGATTCGCTGACAAGTGCCTATATGCAGATTAGCGATATGCTTAATATTCAATGTGCTCCAGTTGGTGTAACCTGGCAAAATATATTAAATGATTCTGATTTGGTTTTACATAGTAGCGACGATAGTCACCCAAATTTGGATGGCAGTTATGTTGCAGCGTTAACTATTTTCAGTGCTATTTGGAAAGAGCCAACAAGCGGAAATTCATTCGATGCTGGGTTATCACCTGAAATTGCTCAATATTATCAACAGATGTCGGATAGTACTGTTTTTAATAGTGAGAACGATTGGAATCTATACATCAACAACCCAAATGCCGATTTCACCTATTCGATTGACGAACACACCGTAACATTTACCAATACATCCACAACTCACTCGGATAATATCATGGAATATTTTTGGGATTTTGGCGATGGAAACACATCTGCCGATGAAAATCCAACGCACACTTACGATACGGACGGATTATACAATGTTAGTTTGTTAGTGAAAGACTGTTTTTATACGGATAGTGTGAGTTACAGTATTCAAATTGATTTGTCGGGAATTTATGAAGATATTTCTGCTAACACGACAATTTACCCTAATCCATTTCAAGATAATGTAAAGATAACTACTGACTATAAATATATTGGAACTAATTACTCTATTTCTGATTTATCGGGAAAAGTAGTCCATGAAGGAAAAATTGATGCACAAGAAACAACCATAAATTTGAATAAACTGCCTGACGGTCTCTACTTTTTAAGAATTGGATTGTGTACAAAAAACAGTTTTAAGCTACTCAAAATAATAGACTAAATAGAATTAACAACATGTACGGTATGCAGTGCAGTTAAACAGGCTGTTTCTGTTCGCAGTCTGTTATCGCCTAAGCTAATAGCTTTAAATCCATTATCAATAGCCATTTGCACTTCCGATTCGCTAAAATCGCCTTCGGGACCGATTAGAATTAAGGTATTTTCGCCTTTTTTGCATATTTGCGAAAGAGCAGATTTGTCGGTTGAATAGCAGTGAGCAATATATTTCTGTCCTTCAAATGACTGAGAGACAACTTGTTGAAACGGAGTCATCTCTTCCAAAACAGGCAGAAAAGCCTGTTTCGATTGCTTCATTGCGGAAACCATTATCTTTGTCAATCTATCCGTTTTTATCTCTTTTCTTTCGGAAAAATCACATCGTAAAGGAATAAATCTATCTACACCAATCTCAACAGCTTTTTCTATAAACCACTCATTTCTATCCATTTGCTTGGTGGGTGCGAAAGCGGTAGTAATTTTAAAATCTCTGTTGAGTTCCTGTTTTTGCACATCTAAAATCTTAACTAAACAGTGCTTTGGATGTGCCTGCACGAGTTCACAAGAATAGAAATTACCACATCCATCCACAACAGTCAATTCGTCACCCTCTTTCATTCGCAACACCTTTACACAATGCTGCGATTCCTGCTCGGGAAGTTGCTGACTGTTAGCAATATCGGGATGATAAAAAATAGAATCGTTCATCTCAATTTCGTTCTCTTCGGTTTATTTCATCACGCAGTCTGGTTGCCAATTCATAATCTTCTTCTTGCACAGCCTCTTCCATCCTCTGACGCAACGCGTCAATATCCAAATCTTCTATATTTTCATCAGAAGGTTCTTTGTCAAAAGACGAACTTGAATGCTCATCGGGTGTAACCTCTCGCTCATCGAAAACAACACTCATATTTTGCATAATCTCTTCGGTTGTATAAATATCGGAACCTGCTCTAATAGCAAGTGCTACAGCATCTGATGTGCGAGAATCGATTCTATACTCTTTATCGTTTTGTTTTAAAAGTAGTTCGGCAAAAAAAGCACCATCTTCAAATTTATGAATAAAGACTTCGAGCAATTTTATATCGGTTGCTTTAAAAATATTATGCATCAAATCGTGAGATAACGGGCGTGGCGGCTCTATTCCTTCCATAACTATTGCAATGGATTGAGCTTCGGGCGTACCTATTACGACTGGCAATCTTCTAATTCCGTTCTCTTCGGCAAAAATAAGCGCGTAAGCACCTGCCTGAACTTGACTAAACGAAATTCCCAAGATAGAAAGTTTTACTTTTTTTTTCACTGTTATTTTATGTTTGTAATAGAACGATTAATGTCTACTAAAATTGAATTTTCAATAAATATTGATTGAAATTATAAGATAGAACGATTTATAATTCTATCTTTATAACAAAAATAATAATTTTGTATGTGATAATAAAAAAAATTTCAACCAAAAACAAAGATAAACATTTTATCGCGATGAATAATTAAAGTTTGAAAACGTTTTTTATTAATCAATAGAATAATTTTAGGCTTAAAAGCCATATTTCCATAACCGTAAGTCAGCGACTTGTGGACAAAAACAGATAACATATGAAAAAAATAAACGCTTTTATTCTCTTCACACAACCTGAACAAGCGGCAAAAACCGTTGAAGAATTGCAACAATCGGAGTTAATAAAAAACATCTATTTACTTACACCGGAAGATATTAAAACCAATATAAAAGGTTGTGAAACAATAAAAATAGACTCGCTGCAAAGCACCGAAACAGTTAAGAAAATAGCAGAAAAGTCTGATGCCGATTTTACGCTGATTTACCAAAAATCGACTGTTCTGAAATTGGGATATTTCGCATTGGAGCGTTTCGTTAAAATAGCCGAAGATACGCGAGCCGGTATGGTTTACGCCGATTATTACGCTATTGCCGATGGCGAAAAGAAAAACCATCCCGTTATCGATTATCAGGAAGGAAGTTTGCGCGACGACTTCAATTTCGGTTCTCTGTTGCTCTATAATTCTGATGCGTTGAGAAGTGCCGCCAAACGAATGGAAAAAGAGTCGTATCTCTATGCCGGATTGTACGATTTAAGATTAAAAGTATCTCAAAATCATCAAATTGTGCATATCAACGAATATCTTTACACCGAAATTGAAGAAGATACTCGTGCATCGGGACAAAAAATATTCGATTACGTTGACCCGAAAAATCGTGCCGTACAGATAGAGATGGAACAAGCCTGCACACAACATTTAAAAGATGTTGGTGCATATTTGGAACCCAAATTCAAGAAAATCGAGTTCAACCAAGGCAAATTTGAGTACGAAGCATCGGTAATTATTCCGGTAAAAAACAGAATCAGAACTGTAAAAGATGCTATCGAGTCGGTTTTGAAACAAAAAACAAATTTCAAGTTCAACTTAATCGTAGTCGATAATCACTCAACAGACGGAACTACCGAAGCCATCGATAAATATAAAAGCGATGACCGTTTGATACATATCATTCCAAATCGCGACGATTTAGGAATTGGCGGTTGTTGGAACATGGGTGTACATCACGAAAGTTGCGGAAAATTTGCCGTTCAACTCGATAGCGACGATGTTTATAGCGACGAGAACACACTTCAAAAAATCGTTGATGCATTCTACGAACAGAACTGTGCCATGGTTGTCGGCACCTATCAAATGACCAATTTCGATATGGAAGAGATTCCGCCCGGAATAATCGATCATCGTGAATGGACACCCGAAAACGGAAGAAACAACGCTTTGCGAATAAACGGATTAGGTGCACCACGTGCGTTTTACACACCAATTCTCAGAGATGTAAAAGTTCCGAACACAAGCTACGGCGAAGATTACGCATTAGGACTCAATATTTCCCGCAATTATCAAATCGGACGTATTTACGATGTTTTGTATCTTTGTCGTCGTTGGGAAGGCAATTCTGATGCCGCTCTCGATATTGTTAAAATGAACGCTCACAACACCTATAAAGATAGAATCCGCACGTGGGAGTTGCAAGCAAGAAAAGATTAAAGAAATAAGAAGTTTCAACTATTCGATAAATTCGAATAGTTCATATTGAAGATAAAACCAAAAAAACAAAATGAAAAATGAACCTGTTATCCAAGTTGGAGTTCTACTAAACCAACCAAAGATAGAGTTTTCGCTTTTGAACAGATATAAATTTGCCGGAAAAGAGATTGTCGCCGGAGACTATTCTGTGGAAATTTTAGGCAATAAAATTCTATTCGACGGAGATAAATATGACGAAATAATATTCAAATCCGATAATATTCACACAGATTCATTCGAGTTGAAAGATGTAGTTATCGGTGTCGGTTTTCATTGGGAACGCAAAGAGAATCAGCGCTTTCTGGGAGATTTGAAGTTTGTAATTGAAAACGGTAATATTTCGGCAATTAACATTGTTTCGTTGGAAGATTATCTTGTGAGCGTTATTTCATCGGAAATGAGTGCCACAAGTTCCGAAGAGTTGCTGAAAGCGCACGCCGTAATTTCGCGAAGTTGGCTTTTGGCACAAATTCAGAAAAACAAATCAATCAAAAGCGATTATCAAACATCGTTCAAAACATCTACCGAAATAGTTAAGTGGTACGACAGAGAAGACCACAAACTATTCGATGTTTGCGCCGACGACCATTGTCAACGTTACCAGGGAATTACACGCCAATCTACCGAAATGGTAAAAAGAGCGATAAAAAAAACACACGGCGAAGTGTTGATGTACGAAAACGATATTTGCGATGCTCGTTTTTCGAAATGTTGCGGTGGAGTAATGGAAGTTTTCGAAAATTTGTGGGAGCCTGTTCCGCATCCATATCTACAAGGAAATCCCGACTGTGCAAATGACAAATCAGCACCCGATTTATCTATAGATGATAATGCAGAAAAATGGATTCGCACATCGCCCGAAGCTTTTTGTAATACGCACGATACAAACGTATTAAAACAGATACTAAACGACTACGACCGGGAGACTGCCGATTTTTATCGTTGGAAAGTTGAGTATTCACAAAGTGAATTAAGCGAGCTTATAAAAGAGCGTTCCGGAATAGATTTCGGAGAAATTATAGCATTGGAACCAATCGAGAGAGGCACATCAAGTCGCATCATCCGATTAAAAATTATCGGAACCGAACGAGTAATGATTATCGGGAAAGAGTTGGAAATTCGCCGCACTCTTTCGAAATCGCACCTATACAGTTCAGCATTTGTGGTAGATACCGATGACGAAAACGATGAAGGCATTCCACAAAAATTTGTTCTTACAGGTGCAGGCTGGGGTCACGGTGTCGGGTTGTGTCAAATTGGTGCTGCGATGATGGCAAATAATGGATACGGTTATAGGGAGATTTTAGAGCATTATTTTCCAAACACTAAAACGGAGAAAAATTACTAATTAACAATTACAAATTACTAAATATGGAATATACTGAAAAAGAGAATATTATATTGACTAAAACGTATAACTTTGCAATTAGGATTGTACGACTTTATCAATATTTATGCAGAGAGAAAAAAGAGTTTGAATTATCGAAACAAGTATTGCGTAGCGGAACTTCGATAGGTTCTAATGCCGAAGAAGCAGTTGGTGGACTCTCTCGAAAAGATTTTCTCGCCAAATTGGGAGTTTCATACAGAGAAACGCGTGAAACACGCTATTGGCTTCGATTTTTAAGAGATACGGATTATATTTCGACAGGACAAGCCCAAAGTATGCTTAACGATGCAGAAGAAATTTTACGAATCATAACAGCCATTCAAAAATCGACAAAAGACAATTCGTAATTGGTAATTGGTAATTGATAATTAATAAATCAACTTTCAAGATTTATTAAAGCTCATTCAAAAAGAATGAAGAGTAAGTAACAGATTTATTTTTCGCACGAAGTGCCTATCACTAAAAATAATTATCACGCGAAGCGTCTATCCTTCAACGTTATCAAAAAAACAAAATAAACATGTCAAACAATAAAAAAAATCGTTCTCCCTGGAGCTGGATTCCAACTCTCTATTTTGCCGAAGGGTTACCTTACGTGGCGGTAATGACTATTTCGGTAATTATGTACAAACGATTCGGATTGTCCAACACCGATATAGCTCTATACACCAGTTGGTTATATTTGCCATGGGTAATCAAACCTTTTTGGAGTCCGTTTGTGGATATTCTAAAAACGAAACGATGGTGGATTACCTCGATGCAACTGTTAATCGGAGCGGGATTGGCGGGAATTGCACTCACATTGCCGACACCTTTTTATTTTAAAGCATCGCTCGCTTTTTTCTGGTTGATGGCATTTAGTTCTGCCACGCACGATATTGCCGCCGACGGGTTTTATATGCTCGCGTTGGACGATTCTCAACAATCATTTTTTGTCGGTATCAGAAGTACGTTTTATCGGTTAGCAATGATTACAGGACAAGGTTTACTGATTATTCTTGCAGGATTTCTCGAAAAATCTACAGGAAGCATTCCCTACGCCTGGAGCCTTACATTCTTTATTTTAGCTGGATTGTTTTTACTGTTCTTTGTGTATCACCGATTTATTCTACCCTATCCCGATAGCGACAGCGGAAAAGCTGTAAGCACACCAAAAGAGGTAATGAAAGAATTTGGAAGAACATTCTCAACTTTTTTCAAAAAAGAGGGAATCGGGCTGGCATTGGCGTTTATGTTGCTCTACCGATTAGCCGAATCGATGTTGGTTAAACTTGCATCACCATTCTTATTAGATGGCAGAGATGTTGGCGGAATCGGTTTAACTACACAAGAAGTTGGAATTGCATACGGTACTTTTGGTGTTATCGCCTTAACATTAGGAGGAATTATCGGAGGAGTTGTAGCGTCTCGTAAAGGACTAAAGTATTGGCTGTGGCCTATGGCTTTGGCTATCACAATTCCAAATGCAGTTTATCTGATTTTGGCAATTTTCCAACCCGAAAGTTTCTTTTGGATAAATGTAGCCATCTCTTTTGAGCAATTTGGTTACGGATTTGGATTTACCGCCTATATGCTCTTTTTGATATATTTCTCGCAAGGCGAACACAAAACCGCACACTACTCTATCTGTACCGGATTTATGGCTCTCGGCATGATGCTGCCCGGAATGGCTGCCGGATGGATTCAGGAACAGTTGGGTTACCAAAACTTTTTTATCTTTGTAATGATTTTAACTATTCCAACCCTGTTGCTTATCCCTTTTATGAAAATAGATAGGGAGTTTGGTAAATCGAAAAAAGATAAAGAATAACAAAACAAGATTCTACAATGGAATTAAATCACATAAAATCGACAAATAACGGATTGGCTATTTTAATTGCTGACAGTGGCGCAACCACAACCGATTGGTGTTTGATAAGAGATAACGGAATAGTTCACCGTTTCGACAGTGAAGGTATAAGCCCGATTTTTCAGTCGCAAGAGGAGATTGCAAAACAGATAAAACTTACGGTTTACCCGATTTTAAAAGATGAAAAAATCGATGCAATCCGTTTTTACGGAACAGGATGTATTCCCGAAAAGATAGATTCGGTAAAAAACGCTCTTGCTCAATCGTTTTCAACAAAAGACATCGAAGTTTACAGCGACCTTATCGCCGCAGCACACAGCCTTTGCGGAAATCGTCCCGGAATTGCCTGTATATTGGGTACAGGAAGCAATTCGTGCGAGTGGAACGAAAAAGAGATTTCAAACCAAATATCGCCACTCGGTTTTATTTTGGGAGATGAAGGGAGTGGTGCACATCTTGGGAAATTGCTCGTTGGCGATGCTTTAAAAAATCAACTGTCAGAAGGATTGAAAGAGAAACTGTTGCAAGAGTACTCACTCACACCTGCCGATATTATCGACAAAGTTTACCGACAACCATTTCCAAGCAGATTTTTGGCATCACTTGTTCCATTTTTACTAAAGTATAAAGATGATATAAGCATCCAAAAAATCATACAGAAAAGCTTTTCCGATTTCTTTGAAAGAAACGTGATGCAATACAATTATCATGAATACAAGGTTAATTTTGTTGGCTCAGTCGCTTTTTACTTTGCCGATTTTCTGAAAGAAATTGGCAAAGAAAAAGGTACTCAAATTGGTAAAATAGAGAAATCGCCTATGGATGGGTTGGTGGATTATTATAAATGATTATCCACAATGTGTCCTAAAAAAAGCATCAATTACCACGAGTTTTAACTCGTGGGTCGTAAGTTACCTAATAAAAGGGCTTTAGCCCAAGATTATTTAAATTTTGGCTAAAGCCAATTGAGTTTACAACTATTTATCCACGCCCTAAAGGGCAGTGGCAATTGATTAGAATGGTTTGCGGATAGTCATATTACAATTATTTATAGGTTGATAATATTATCAAAAACATCTCTTTTGCATAAAAGTTTTAGGAGAAAATATTAACTCACAACGCCAAAACTCTTAACATTAACCTAAAAAACACTATCTTTGCAACTCAATATAAAAAAGGAACGAATAACAATGCAAAAACCATCCATACCAAAAGGAACGCGTGATTTTTCGCCGGAAGAAATGGCGAAACGCAACTATATTTTCGACACGATAAAAGAAGTATATCAACTCTACGGTTATCGCCAAATCGAAACGCCGTCGATGGAAAATCTTTCCACGCTTATGGGAAAATATGGCGAAGAGGGCGACAAATTGCTGTTTAAAATTCTCAATTCGGGCGATTTTCTTTCGAGCATGAATATCGATGACATCAAGGAAGGAAATTCGGCAAAAACCGCTACCAAAATATCCGATAAAGGTTTGCGATACGACCTTACCGTGCCATTTGCACGATACGTAGTTATGCACCGCAATGAAATTACGTTCCCGTTCAGACGTTATCAAATTCAACCCGTTTGGCGTGCCGATCGTCCACAGAAAGGACGCTATCGCGAATTTTTTCAGTGCGATGCCGATGTGGTAGGTTCAGATTCGTTGCTCAATGAAGTGGAATTGCTTCAAATTATCGACGAAGTTTTTCGTCGTCTGAATATTCGTGTAAGCATCAAGCTCAACAACCGCAAAATTCTTTCCGGAATTGCCGAAATCATTGGCGAAGCCGATAAAATTACCGACATCACGGTTGCAATCGACAAACTGGATAAAATCGGGTTGGAAAAAGTAAACGAAGAGTTGCGAAGCAAAGATATTCCACAGGAAGCAATCGATAAATTGCAACCAATTATTCTGTTGAGCGGAACAAACAGAGAAAAAATCGCCACGCTCAAAAACACTTTGGCAACTTCCGAAATCGGACTGAAAGGTATTGAGGAATTGGAGTTTATTCTCGATAAAATCGAACTTTTACATATCGGTTGCGACTTGGAGTTGGATTTAACTTTGGCTCGCGGTCTCAACTACTACACCGGAGCAATTATCGAAGTTAAAGCGCTGGATATGGAAATCGGAAGCATCACCGGAGGCGGACGATACGACAACCTAACAGGCATTTTCGGACTTCCCGACGTATCGGGCGTAGGAATCTCATTCGGAGCCGACCGTATTTACGACGTACTCAACCATCTCGACCTATTCCCTGAAAAAGCAACTCACACAACCGAATTACTTTTTGTAAACTTCGGAGAAAACGAGCAAAACTACATTCTGCCGCTTCTATTGCAAGTACGTAAACATGGTATTTCTGCCGAAATTTATCCCGACGAGGCAAAAATGAAAAAACAATTTACTTATGCCGACAATAATAAAATTCCTTTTGTAGCAATCGTTGGTGCAAATGAAATTGCGGAAAAGAAAGTTACGTTGAAAGATATGAAAACGGGAGAGCAAGAGCTGGTTACGGTTGAGGAGTTGATAGCAACACTTTCAAAAAACATTTGATTATAAATTACAAAAACACGATTAATGGCAAATAACGAAATCGAACTAAAAGATTTTATCCTTACAGTTCATGCCGATAAGTATGAAATAAAGAAAAAGAGAAAAGGTTTTTTAAATTTTGTAATTGGCTATTTTACATCGATAAAAGGTTTTTTATCTCTGTTTATTGCATCTATTGTAATATTAGCTTTATACCTTTTGTTCTCTTTTATTTTTCATAAGACTTTTCCATTAAAGTGGCTTCTATTACCGATTGTAGCGAATATTCCATTAAGTATTATTCAATTCTTCAGATTCCAAAAAGACAAAACAATAGAAAAAAAGAACGTCTTAGAGGCTGTTATAGACAATAAAAACAGACTCGTTATATCTCATTATAATTACAATAAAGCATCACTTGTGAGGGAAATATTGGCATTGCCAAAAGATGAGATAAAGAAAAAAGAAGCCACAATAAAGATTAAAGAGTTAAATGTTTTACAAAACGAATAAACTTTTGATTTAAAACAAATTAAACAAAACTCAAAACTACCAACTTAGAACTACCAAAAATGCTCTCTATCGATAATCTCACCGTCCGATTCGGCGGATTTACACTACTCGACGAAATTTCGTTTGTTCTAAACAAAAACGAACGAATTGCTCTTGCCGGAAAAAACGGAGCGGGAAAGTCAACTATACTCAAACTTATTGCCGGACTGCGAATGCCGACAAGTGGCACTATTTCTCGACCGAAAGAGATTACTATCGGCTATCTGCCACAACATATGACACTTAGCGACACTCGCACGGTAAAAGAAGAAGCCGCGATAGCTTTCGATCACCTGCAAGAGTTGGAAAGTGAGTTGCAGCATCTTCGTAAACAAATAGAGGAGCGAACCGATTACGAATCGGAAGAGTACAATCATATTATTCAGCGTTCAACCGATGTCCAGGAGCTTCTGTTGATGTCGGGAATTAACGACTTTGAAGCTGAAATCGAAAAAACATTGTTAGGTTTGGGATTTAATCGTTCCGATTTCAACCGACCGACAAGTGAGTTTAGCGGCGGTTGGCGAATGCGTATCGAGTTGGCGAAAATTCTGTTGCAAGCACCCGATGTGCTACTTCTCGACGAGCCAACAAACCATCTCGACATTGAATCTATCCAATGGCTCGAAAACTTCTTAACCACTCGTGCTCATGCAGTTATATTGGTTTCGCACGATAAAGCATTTTTGGATAATGTAACCACACGAACTATCGAAATAGTGTTGGGAGATATTCACGATTATAAAGTCAACTACTCAAAATATCTCGAACTTCGTAAAGAGCGACGTGAACAACAGATACGTGCATTTGAAAATCAACAAAAGCAGATACAAGATACCGAAAGGTTTATCGAGCGCTTTCGATATAAAGCCACAAAATCGAATCAGGTGCAATCGCGCATCAAGCAACTGGAAAAGATTGACCGCATAGAGATTGACGAAGTGGATAATTCCAAACTAAATCTGAAATTTCCGCCTGCACCACATTCCGGTTCATATCCGGTTATAGCGAAAAATTTGTCAAAAAGTTACGGCGATCATCTTGTGTTTTCCGATGTTGAGCTAACCATATCGAGAGGCGAGAAAGTGGCACTTGTTGGTAAAAACGGCGAAGGGAAATCTACGTTCATGAAGTGTATTATGAACGAGATTGATTTTGACGGGAAACTGGAGTTGGGACACAATGTTCAGATAGGATATTTCGCTCAAAACCAGGCACAACTATTAGATGATAATCTTACCGTTTTTGAAACGATTGATTATGCCGCCACGGGCGATATTCGCTTTAAAATTCGCGATATTCTCGGTGCATTTATGTTTGGTGGAGAAGCTTCCGATAAGAAAGTGAGCGTTCTGTCGGGAGGAGAACGAAGTCGTTTGGCGATGATACAACTTTTGCTTCAACCCGTCAATTTACTCATTCTCGACGAGCCGACAAACCACCTGGATATTCCTTCAAAAGAGGTGTTGAAACAAGCTATTAAGGAGTTCGACGGAACGGCAATTATCGTTTCACACGACCGCGATTTTTTAGACGGATTGATTACCAAAACGTTCGAATTTGGTGGCGGGAAAGTAGTTGAACATATTGGCGGTATTTACGATTTCCTGTCGAAGAAAAATATCGAGAACTTACAAAAGTTGGAGTTATCGGCAAAGTCAACAGAAACTGAAACTGTTGAAACAATTTCCGAAAACAAACTGTCTTATTTAGAACAGAAAGAGCGAAACAGAGAGATACGAAAATTAGAAAGACAGATAGAAGCATCTGAAAATCAGATTTCCGATTTCGAACAAAAGATTACCGACTTTGAAACTCAACTTTCCACACCCGAAGGTGCAGCTGATATGGAGTTGATGAAACAATATCTCGAAACAAAAAACAAATTGGACGAGGTTATGAAAAATTGGGAAAAACTTGTGTTGGAGTTGGAAACACTAAAAATTTAAAGTTCAATGTTTAAAGTTTAGGGTTATGGCGACAATCAACAATTTTGAAGAACTGGAAATTTGGAAAGATGCGCGAATTATTTGTAAAAATATTCGCATCAAAATAATGAACAATGAAAATTTTCTTAAAGACTTTGCTTTAAGAGACCAACTTTCTCGCTCTTCCGGTTCAATAATGGATAATATTGCTGAAGGTTTTGGTCGAGAAGGAAATAAGGAGTTCATTCATTTTCTTTCAATAGCTCAAGCGTCTTGTAACGAAACTAAGTCGCAACTTTATAGAGCATTTGATTTTGGCTATATAAATGAAAATGAATTCAAAGAACTATCCTTATCAATTGAGAAGTTAGGATACGGGATAAAGGCTTTTATTAATTATTTAAAAAGGTCAGATTATAAGGGCACTAAATTCAAAACAAAAAATAAATCCTGAACTTTGAACCTTAAACCTTGAACTTTAAACATTAAAAATTAAAAATTGAACATTCAAAATGAAGCTCAGCAAATTCATATTCACCAAAATACTAGGCTGGAAAGTAGAAAACGTTATTGCCGATATTCCCAAATGTGTTATTGTAGTAGCGCCGCATACAAGCAATTGGGATTTTATCATCGGAAAACTTGCCTATTGGTCTATTGGCAGAACCGCCAACTTCTTAATCAAAAAAGAGTGGTTTGTATTTCCGTTCAATCTCTTTTTCAAAAGTGTCGGCGGAATTCCAGTTGAAAGAAATAAGAAAACTTCGATGACAGAAACTTTAGCTGCTCAATTTGACAAATACGACCGTTTGCAACTTGCCATAACACCCGAAGGCACTCGAAAAAGAGTTGATGAATGGAAAAAAGGATTCTATTTTATTGCACTAAAAGCCAAAGTCCCTATTGTTTTGGTTGGATTGGATTATGGCAGAAAGGTCGCATCGTTTTTAGATGTAATTCATCCGACCGGCGACTATGAATCAGATATTATAAAGATAAAATCGTACTATAAAGGAATAACAGGAAAACATCCAAATAATTTTGCAATATGAAATATTTCAATGAAGTAAATTTTGCCGTAACGGTTTGTGACAAAGAGGGAAAAATAGTTGAGATGAATAACCGTTCGCTACAAGTAAATCAAAAAGAGGGTGAAAATTTGGTTGGCAGTAACGTTATCGATTGCCATCCCGAACCTGCACGCACAAAACTGTTGGAGTTGATGAATACACAAACATCAAACGCCTACACAATTGAAAAAAACGGTGTAAAAAAACTTATCTATCAAACCCCTTGGTATGAAAATGGCGAATATATGGGATTAATGGAATTGTCTATTGAAATTCCGTTTGAAATGGAACACAAGATTAGAAAACCAAAGGTATAAGACTAATCTTTAAAATCTAACTCTAATTGAATTGGCAAATCTGCCGATTCATCAAAATTGGTTTCAGCGTTTTTCAAGCTTAATCCTAACAAGCGAACTTTTCGCTCTTCGATATCATCCACAAGCATCAGCAACTCTTTTGCCAAATCGAAAATCTGTTCGTAAGTTTTTATATAATAATTCACTGTTCTACTGCGAGTTATTATAGCGAAATCGGCATATTTCACTTTTAGCGTAAGTGTTTTAGCGACAAATTCTCGTTTTTCTGCTCGGCGATAAACTTCACGAGCGATTTCGTCGAGTGCACGTAATAAATCGACAACCCGATACAAATCTTCAGAGAAAGTCTCTTCTGCACCCAACGATTTTCGCACATATTCCGATTCCACTTCCCGTTCATCGATACCCCTGACAAACTGATAGTACATGCTTCCTGCTTTTCCAAAATGGCGAACAAGTTCCGCTTCTTCGTGCTGTTTCAAATCGAATCCGTTTTTTATTCCCAACTCGTGCATTCGTTGAGCAATTACTCTGCCTACGCCAAAGAACTTTTCGATTGGCAATTTCTCTAAAAACTTTTCGGCTCTTTTGGGTGTGATAACTGTTAATCCATTTGGTTTGTTATAATCGGATGCAATTTTTGCAAGAAATTTATTGAAAGAGACACCGGCAGAGGCTGTTAATCGGGTTTGGTAAAAGATTTTTTGTTTGATTTCTTTAGCAATTTCGGTAGCAATTTCCATCTCCTTTTTGTTTTCCGTAACATCGAGAAACGCTTCGTCCAACGATAACGGCTCAACCAAATCGGTATATTCCTTGAAAATCTGCATTATCTGTGCCGAAACCGATTTATAAACATCGAATCGAGGCATCACGAAAATCAAATCGGGACATTTTCGTAATGCCGTAACCGAAGGCATTGCCGAACGAACACCGTATTTTCGTGCTTCGTAACTTGCTGCCGCAACTACCCCACGCTTACCGCCATAACCTACTGCAAGCGGCTTTCCACGATAGTCGGGATTGTCGCGCTGTTCAATAGAGGCGTAAAACGCATCCATGTCTATATGGATTATTTTGCGTAGCATAATAACAAAATTATGATATTTTATTGTTAAATGCAAAGCTTATAGATATAAAAACAATCTATCTAAAAATCGAAAAAACAGATATTAATTATCCTAATTCGCTAAAATAGCGTATCTTTGCATAAGTTGAAGTAAGTTTGTCAATTGCAATCGGCGAACTTCTCTATATAAAAACAGATAAATAGTTAAAAGAATCAGTAACGAAGTTTGCACGATATTTTATGCAGAAAGAGAATCATAAATCGGGTTTTGTAAATATTGTTGGTAATCCTAATGTTGGAAAATCTACCCTGATGAATCGTTTGGTAGGCGAAAAGTTGTCGATTATCACACCAAAATCGCAAACAACCCGACATCGTATTATAGGCATTGTAAACAAACCTGAGTATCAGATAGTTTACTCTGATACACCAGGTGTTTTGCGACCGAATTACAAACTGCAGGAGCACATGCTCAACTTTTCGTTATCGGCACTGGAGGATGCCGATGTTCTGCTCTACGTTACCGATGTAATAGAAAAGATTGATAAAAACAGCGAATTTCTGGCAAAAGTGCAAAATCTGGAGCTGCCTGTCCTTCTGCTTATCAACAAGATAGATGAAACAAATCAAACGGAACTCGAAAGCCTGGTCGATACGTGGAAAGAGTTGTTACCAAAAGCGGAAATTTATCCAATCTCAGCTTTAAACAACTTCAGTATAGATATAATACAAAAACGCATTTTGGAGCTGTTACCACAATCTCCGCCATATTTCGAAAAAGATGCACTTACGGACAAACCTGCCCGCTTTTTCGTAACGGAGATAATCCGTGAAAAAGCTCTGCAAATATATCAAAAAGAGGTTCCCTACTCTATCGAAACGGTGGTTGAGGAGTTTAAAGAGGATGACGATATAATTCGTATTCGTGCGATAATCATGGTGGAGCGAGATACACAAAAAGGAATAGTAATTGGACATAAAGGAGAATCGCTGAAACGTTTGGGAACTTTGGCACGAAAAGATATCGAACGTTTTTTTGAAAAGAAAGTCTTTTTGGAACTTTACGTAAAGGTAGAAAAAGATTGGAGAAATCGTGACAATCTGCTCAAAGCATTCGGATACAAACTTGACTGATAAATAAACAACAAAATAACATATAATAGATATAAAAATATATATATTTAACTGATAAATAAGCTAATAAGGTTTTTTGTATCAAAATAAGGTTTAAAAGCAATTATTAAAAACCTTATTTATTTCAACTGTACCTTAGTAACAATAATAGCAACACAAAGCTCACCTTATTACCTTATTTCTTGATTATTACACTTTTATATTACATCGAACTAACATTAAATAACAATAAAACAATTAAAGCTAAAGGTAGCTGTATTAAAAGTAAATCG
>CAYFUW010000015.1:0-31270 GCA_964346495.1 uncultured Dysgonomonadaceae bacterium | reverse complement strand
AACAAATTAGATATCTCACTCCGTTCGATATGACAAGGGATATTCATAGTACAGTAGAGACATGATATTATCGCGTCTCATTTTTAAAAGTCAACAAAAAAACGCAACGGAAAATATCCGTTGCGTTTTTCTATTTATCTAATACCTTATAAAAGGTTCTTATTCTAATTCAGCACAATCTCATCTACAAATATATAAGCTTTTTTACCTTTTCCAGGATGCCATTCGGGCATTACGGTTGGTTTTACGATAATTTTGTAATAACGAGCAGTAACCGCATCAAATGTAAGCGAGTGAGTAACAACCTCCTTCCATTGTTCGGTATGAGAGTCTGTTATAGTTTCGGTTTTAACTGTTTTGAAAGTTTTGTTATCGTCAGAAACAGCGATAGTAATTTCCGATGCATCAAAGATCCAGTCGCCTGTAACTACACAATTGCAAACTTCGGCAGTGGTAATTTCGGTCGGTTCTAACATATCGATAACCGCTTCCAGTTCACGACCACCAAAGCCAATCCAGCGACCTGTTTTGTAGTTTGTTGAATTTCCATACAAACCATCTACCAACATTTTTACACCATCGTATTTGTATTGTTGGTCGGGTACACTTGTAGAAGTAATAGGTTTGAAAGTTGCTTTGTTTACTTTTACATTATCAGAAAAAATTCTGCTGTTTATTCCGTTATCTCTTATAGCAACAGCTTTTATTTCAGCATCTTTATCTACAGAAAACACACCTTCGTAAAGTGTAGATGCAGCAGTTGGTTCTGTGCCATCTAATGTATAATAAACATCGGCATTGTCTATAGTTGCGAATTCTACATCAAGGCTGTTTGTTTCGAAATTAGGAGTCAATTTAGCTTGAACGTCAAATACATGTGTAGCGTAGTTGTAACCTAGTTTGTCATACAATGCCAATAGTTGTGGCAAGCGAGCAAGGAAATCTTTGTAATCTTTCTTGTCGGGTTGCATCCATTGAACTTCACACATTGCCGATAGACGTGGCAAAGTCATATATTCCACATGTTCAGGTGTTTTTATATATTCTGTCCACACATTGGCTTGTGGTCCTAAAATATGTTTTTTCTGCTCTTCGGTAAGTTCAGCAGGAACAGGCTCAAAGCTGTAAACTACCTCAACAGGCAGATATCCACCAATAGCATAAGGCTCATTTTCAATATCTTTCGATTGATAGTAATCGAAATAACAATAGTTTGTAGGAGTCATAATTACATCGTGTCCCATTTGAGCAGCTTCAATACCACCGCCCATTCCACGCCACGACATAACTGTAGCGTTTGGTGCAAGTTGACCTTCCAAAATTTCGTCCCAACCGATAAGTTTTCTTCCGTGCTCGTTTAAGAATTTCTCAACACGCTCTGTGAAATAACTTTGCAGATAGAACTCTTTTTTGTGTTTTGGACCATCTTTCAATCCCAACTCTTTTATTCTCTCCTGACAACGAGGACATACTTCCCAACGTACTTTCGGAGCTTCGTCACCACCGATATGAATATATTCCGATGGGAAAAGTTCCATAACTTCAGTAAGCACATCTTCCACAAATTGGAATGTCTCTTCTTGTCCTGCACAAAGAATGTCGTCGAAAACGCCCCAGGTTGTTTCCACTTCGTACGGTCCGCCTGTACAACCCAATTCGGGATAAGCTGTCAATGCCGCCAACATATGCCCCGGCATATCTATTTCGGGAATAACTGTGATATAACGCTCTTCGGCATATTTCACAATCTCTTTAACCTCTTCTTGAGTGTAGAAACCACCGTGAGGAGTACCGTCATATTCGCCTGTGTTTGTGCCGATTACGGTCTCTTTGCGTACAGAGCCAATTTCAGTAAGTTTCGGATATTTTTTTATTTCGATACGCCATCCCTGGTCTTCTGTCAGGTGCCAGTGGAATTTGTTAACATTGTGTATTGCCAGCAAATCGATATATTTCTTGATGTAATCTACCGGTTGGAAGTGGCGAGCAACGTCTAAGTGGACACCTCTGTAAGCAAAACGAGGAGCATCGTTAATGGTTACAGGCTCATAAGTAACTTGCAGGTTATCACCAATTGGTGTAGCTTTTCGCAAAGTTTGAATTCCGTAGAAAACTCCGGCTTCTGTAACTCCGGTAATTGTAATTAAATTTTCGTTTACCGTAATTTGATAAGCTTCGGCATTCTCATGCTCTAAACCTAAAGCAAGAACAATCGCGTTTTTATCGGATGTAGCCGATGTAATAGCGGGTCTTCTTCCAGTTGAGATTTCCAAAAATTCGGCTAAAAATTCAGCGTTGCGTTGCATTTTTTCGTTTCCGTCAGGGAAAACGATTTTTGTAGCCGATGTTAGTGTAAATGGCACACCTTCCGATATCGTAATTTCCGATGGAAGCGGCACAACATTGTAATTTGCAGGTTTGGTCTCTTTGCTTCCTGAAGCACAAGCACCCAACAACAGTGCAATTACTGATAGGATTAATAAATTGATTTTCTTCATGTTGATTGATGTAAATTAATGTTATACTTTATATAATTGTTTAATTGTTTCTTTTACTGTTTCGGAGCAGGCAATATCTTGTCCATATTCATTTATCACGACGTTTGTTCCGCCCATTTTTAAATCGGGATTTCTGTATTTCATATTGCTTTCGTACGACTTTCGTGCCGAAAAATGAAACTGCTCAGCGCCTGTTTCCCTGGCAATTTTTGCAATATTTGTTGCATTTACGCCGCTACCCGGCATTATTACAATTCTGCCTGCCGCTGCTTCTACCAGTTTTTTTATTAATGAAATACCTTGCTCAGCTTTGGATTGTTGTCCCGAAGTGAGAACAATTTCACATCCCAAAGATACAATTTTCTCCAGACTTTCAAACGGATCTCGACACATATCGAATGCACGATGAAAAGTTACGTTCATTTCGCCTGCTGCTTCAACCAATTCCTTGCATCGTGGCATATCAATATCGCCTTCGGCAGTAAGGCATCCGATAACTACTCCGTCAACACCCAATTCGCGACATATCTCTATATCTTTGAGCATAGTTTTGTGTTCCAGTTCGGAATACAAAAAATCACCGCCACGCGGTCTGATAATCACGTTTAGTTTTGTCTCTTTCATCAACTCTCTAGCCATGGCAATATCGCCGTAGGATGGAGTAGTGCCGCCTTCGGGAATTCCGGCGCAAAGCTCTACACGATAGGCACCGCCTTTTTGTGCTTCTACGCAACTTTGAACTGAGTTTGCGCATATTTCTACTTTATAATTCATATATAATTAATAATTTTCGTTTAACCAAATAGCTAAAAACTTGTCATACACCTGATAAGAGTTTTTTTCGTGTGTTACAAAATCTTTTTCTAATAATCCGCGTAAAGCCGATTGTACAGAACTCGATGATGACAGGCTGTGTTTTTTAATAAATTGCGCCGATGTTATCGCTTTTGCATTACCTTCTTTGGCTATAGCGATAAGCACTTCCTTTTGTTTAGCCGGCAATCGGAAAAGTATTTCGGAGTAGGTGTATTTATATGACTTTACATTATTCTCAATTGCTTCGTCGACCATATCCAAAGTACATTCTCCGCCAACGGGAGTCATGGCAAAAAGTGAATTCAAAAGTTTTTGAACATACCACGTTATTCCGTTGAATCGATTGTAAACATTTTCAACAATTTCCGGTGATATTTTCTTATTGTTATCGTTAAAGTGATTGATTGCAAAATTTGCATAATCGTCTATATGAATGCTGTTTAAGTTTTGAATTGAAACACTTTGATAGAACGGTCTCGATGCGCTTGTGAACATTTCGTCCATAATATGACGCTGACTTCCTGCGAAAATAAATCGCGCATTGTTGCAGTGTTGAATATGTGTTCGCAACAGAGCTTCTACATTTTTTTCGGGATAATGACTTATTTGTTGAAACTCATCAATAACTACCAAGCAGGGTTTAGATGAGTTATTCAGATAAGTAAAAATCTCTTCCAAAGTGGTCTCTTCCGATTGAATATCACCCAGTTTCAGATTGAATGAAGGAACACCTGTAACATCGAAAGATATGCCCGGTTGTATCGATTTTACCGTTGTCCAAAATGCTTCTATCGCTTTTCTTCCTGCAGGCTTCAGTCGCTCCACAATCTCTTTACTTAATGCAAAAACAAAATCTCGCAACGAAGCTGTGGCATAAATATCGATAAAGAACAGATTGAAATTCTTTTTTATCTCTTTTTTATCGAAACAGTGCAAAATAAGTCCTGTTTTTCCCATTCTTCGTGCAGAAATAAGTGCTACATTATTTCCGTTTGTAATCTCGTTAATAAGAAGCTTACTCTCATCTTCCCGATTACAAAAATATTTAGACGATACGTAGCCGCTTGTAATAAAGGGATTGACAATTTTTGTCATAGTTTTTTGTATTAGTTTTATTGATTACGCAAAGATAATAATTATAAAGCAATAATGCAAAAGCGATAATTGCTTTCTTTTGCTAAATATTGAAATAATCTTGCTTTTATGCCCGATTTTCACTAATTTTACAGCGTAAAAATTGGCGCGTAATTTACTAAGAGCTTTTTCTTGTATTTTTGCGCTATAGATTAACAATTCTAATTATCTTTTTTTCAAAATAAATATGAAAATAACCCTATCAACACAATTGCCCGATTATCCTAAGTTTCAAGAAGGTATTCGTCGTGCACCCGATCGCGGTTTCAGATTAACACCCGCGCAAACAGAAATAGCGTTAAAAAACGCGTTACGTTATATTCCAACAGAGTTACATGAAAAATTGGCTCCCGAATTTTTGGAGGAGCTTAAAACAAGAGGCAGAATCTATGGCTATCGTTATCGTCCCGAAGGCGATTTAAAAGCTAAGCCCATTGATGAATATAAAGGTAAATGCGTAGAAGGAAAAGCATTTCAAGTGATGATTGATAACAACCTGTGTTTCGATATCGCGCTTTATCCTTACGAATTGGTAACGTATGGCGAAACGGGACAAGTGTGTCAAAACTGGATGCAGTACCGATTGATAATGAAGTATCTGGAGGAGTTGACACAAGACCAGACACTTGTTGTTGAAAGCGGACATCCACTCGGATTATTCAAATCAAAACCCGATGCACCACGTGTAATCATCACAAACTCAATGATGATTGGTCAGTTTGATAATCTACAGGATTGGGAAATTGCTGCACAAATGGGTGTTGCAAACTACGGACAGATGACTGCCGGAGGCTGGATGTATATCGGTCCGCAAGGTATTGTTCACGGTACATTTAACACTTTGTTGAACGCCGGACGTATGAAATTGGGAGTTCCGCAAGATGGAGATTTGCGTGGACACCTATTCGTTTCATCGGGATTGGGCGGAATGAGTGGTGCTCAGCCAAAAGCTGCTGATATTGCAGGTGCGGCATCTATTGTTGCCGAAGTGGACTATTCACGTATCGAAACCCGCCATTCGCAAGGTTGGGTACACAAAATAACTGCCGATAAACAACAGGCTTTCGATTGGGCACAAGATGCAATGGCACGCAAAGAGCCTTTATCAATTGCTTATCACGGAAATATCGTTGATTTATTGGAGTTTGCTTACGATAACAACATCCATATCGAGTTGTTGAGCGACCAAACTTCATGTCACGAACCATATACAGGCGGATATTGTCCTGCCGGAACCTCGTTTGAAGAACGCACACGTCTATTAAAAGAAGATCGTGAGAAATTCCACAAATTGGTGGATGAGTCGTTGAAACGTCACTTCAATGTTATTAAGAAACTTGTTGACAGAGGTACATACTTTTTCGATTACGGAAACTCATTTATGAAAGCGGTTTACGATGCAGGAGTGAAAGAGATTTCCAAAAACGGAGTTGACGATAAAGATGGTTTTATTTTCCCGTCGTATGTGGAAGATATTATGGGACCGGAATTGTTTGATTACGGTTATGGTCCTTTCCGTTGGGTATGTTTGAGCGGAAAACATGAAGATTTAATCAAAACTGACAAAGCGGCAATGGATTGCATCGACCCGAATCGTCGCGGACAAGATATGGATAACTGGATTTGGATTCGTGATGCAGAGAAAAACCAATTGGTTGTAGGTACACAAGCCCGAATTCTGTATCAAGATGCTCTTGGACGTATGAATATAGCGTTGAAATTCAACGAAATGGTTCGCAACGGCGAGGTTGGTCCAATTATGCTTGGACGTGACCACCACGACGTGAGTGGTACCGATTCGCCTTTCCGTGAAACTGCAAATATTAAAGATGGTAGTAACGTTATGGCGGATATGGCTGTACAATGTTTCGCCGGAAATGCCGCACGCGGAATGAGCCTTATCGCACTGCACAACGGTGGTGGAGTAGGTATCGGAAAATCGATAAACGGCGGTTTCGGAATGGTTTGCGATGGTAGCGAACGAGCTGACGAAATACTTCGTTCTGCTATGCTTTGGGACGTTATGGGCGGTGTTGCTCGTCGTTCTTGGGCTCGCAACGAAAACGCTATGAGTACTGTAAAAGAGTTCAATCAAACTCATGCTGAAGGTTATCATATTACTGAGCCTTATTTGGTGGATGAAGAGTTGATTGAGAAAATATTAAAATAGTTTTGAGTTCTGAATATTTAGCATTGAGTTATGAACTATTTCGAACCATATCAAAATCAAATTGAAGAATTGTGTCGTCGATACAATGTTCGTACTCTTTTTGCCTTTGGGTCTGTGTTAACTGATAGGTTCAACGAAGAGAGCGATATAGATTTGATAGTAGATATTGCCGATAAAGACCCTTTGGTTTATGCGGACAACTATTTTAATTTGAAATTTTCATTATTAGATTTATTCAAGCGTTCAGTTGATTTATTGGAAGAAAAGGCTATAAGAAATCCTTATTTGAGGATAAATATTGATAGTTCTAAACAGCTGATTTATGGAGAATGACAAGTTTTTCGATATTAAGGTATTTCTTGCAGATATTGAACTTGCAATACGTGAGATAAATGACTTTTTGCCTGAGAAACGTAGTTTTTTTGAGTTTCAAAAAGACACAAAAACGCGAAAAGCAGTTGAGCGAAATATCGAAATTATTGGAGAGGCAATGAATCGTATTCTAAAAATAGATCCAAATTTACCGATTGAACATTCACGTAAAATAGTAGATACTCGAAATCGAATTATTCATGGATATGACTCTGTTTCTACTGAGGTTGTCTGGTCAATTGTAATTAACTATTTACCTAAGCTTGAAAAAGAGGTAAAACGTCTATTAGGAAATGTATAAATCATATGTGAAGATTAATAATGAACTATTTCGAACCATATCAAAATCAAATTGAAGATTTATGTCGCAAATATCATGTGCGGCAACTATTTGCATTTGGCTCGGTATTGACTGACCGATTCAGTGATGAGAGCGATATAGATTTGATTGCCGATTTTGATAGAGATGCGATTAATGATTTTTTTACAACCTATTTCGATTTTAAGTATTCATTGGAAAATGTATTTAATAGGGCAGTTGATCTTATGGGAGTGCAACTTGTTCGAAATCAATATTTAAGTAATAATATAAATAATTCAAAACAGTTGATTTATGGAAAAGAAGTATGTTAACAATTACCTTGAGGACATTCAAATCGCAATTAATGAAATTGATGAGTTTTTTAGTGATGTTCCCAAAACTTATGAGGAATTTTTAAGTAATTTGATATTAAGACGTGCGGTTGAGCGAAATATTCAAATAATCGGAGAGTCGGTTGGTAGAATATCAGTATTGGATGAAAGTATAACAATTACTAATGCCCGCAAATATATGGATGCCGGCAAACACATCACTCATACTTACAATTCGTTGTTGCCCGATATTTTGTGGAGTATCGTGATTAATCATTTGCCACAACTTAAAACAGAAGTAGAAACATTACTTAGTGAAAAGAGATAAATTAAATAATTAAATAATAATCAAAAACTTATGAACAAAATCATGGAATGCGTTCCAAATTTTAGTGAAGGACGCGACAAACAAAAAATTGAGAAAATTGTAGATTCTTTCCGCGGGAAAGATAACGTTAAACTATTGGATTACAGCAGCGATGCCGACCACAACCGTTCGGTAGTAACCGTTGTTGGTGAACCTGAAGCGTTAAAAGCTGCAGTTATCGAAGCTATCGGAAAAGCAGTTGAGCTTATCGATATGACTCAACATCAGGGACAACACCCACGTATGGGAGCTGTTGACGTAGTTCCGTTTATCCCAATTAAAGAAGTTACTGTAGAAGATGCTGTTGCTCTATCGAAAGAGGTGGCTGAAGAGGTAGCTAAAAAATATAATCTGCCCGTTTTCTTATACGAAAAATCGGCATCTGCACCACATCGTGAAAACTTGGCTGCAATACGTAAAGGCGAGTTTGAAGGAATGGCAGAAAAAATTAAACAACCCGAGTGGCAACCCGATTTTGGACCGGCAGAACGTCACGCTACTGCAGGAACTGTTGCTATTGGTGCACGTATGCCGTTGGTGGCATACAACGTGAACCTTGGTACAGATAATTTGGAAATCGCTACAGCTATTGCCAAAAAAGTACGTTTTGTTGGTGGTGGATTGCGTTTTTGTAAAGGAATGGGAGTAGCATTGGAAGAACGCGGTATTACACAAGTTTCTATGAACTTGACCGACTATACCAAAACAGCTATTTATCGTGCTCACGAATTGGTACGTGTAGAAGCTAATCGTTATGGAGTACCCATTGTAGGTGCGGAAATTATCGGATTGGTTCCGATGGAAGCACTTGTTGATACAGCTGCTTACTACCTTGGTCTCGAAAATTTCTCAATGAGCCAGGTATTGGAAGCAAAATTAATGGAATAATTGTTGATAAGGTGTCTCATAAGTCCCAACTGCTGCGTTGCTCTCGATATTCAGGCTCAGTCACGTACTTCTAGTACGCTCTTTCGCCTTCAATCTCAGCGCCTTGCATTTGAGCGCTTCTGAAACACCTTATTGTTTTTGTCGAATGCTCGTTCTAGACAGCTTCTTTATACATCAAAAATGAATTACTTAGAACTATTTGCCGCTCTGCTCGGCATAGTCAGTGTTTGGTATGCCCGAAAGGAGAACATTTTGGTTTTTCCTATCGGGATTGCCAACGTGCTTATCTATGTTTATATTTGTCTGGAAGCACGACTATATGCCAATGCCGGAATTAATGCGGTCTATTTCCTTTCGAACACGTACGGATGGTTTATGTGGTCGCGAAAAAGTGAGAATAACGAACGATTACAAATAACGAGCAATACAAAGAAACAGAATTGGTTATCGTGGATTTCTATAGTAATAATTTACTTTATAGTTCTCTATATTTTACGTCAGGTAAATCAGAATGATGCTAATTATTTGCAATCGTATGTGCCGTATGTAGATTCGTTTAATACTGCATTCTTTTTGGTTGCAACCATTTTAATGGCGGTAAAGAAAGTAGAAAACTGGCTTTTCTGGATTATCGGAGATGCGGTTTCTATTCCAATTTATCTGTCGCAAGGATTGTACTTCACAAGCGGACAATATATCGTTTTTCTTGTGTTGGCGATATTGGGTTATAGGGAGTGGAAATTAAAAATTAGAAATTGATTTCGGATTTGGGAATTGGGATTTCGGAATTTAAAAGCTCAACTATTTATAATAAAACAATACGACCTTTGAAATAAGGTAATAAGGTAAGGTTGTGTGTTTGATTTATTTGTACTAAGGTTGTATGTATGAGAAATAAGGTTCTATAATTTATTTTTTTTAAGGTAACACATTGATACAGATAAGATATTTAACAAAAAACCTTATTTTATTCATTTATACCTTAGTAGCAATAAAATAATTTTTAAAATCGACCTTATTACCTTATTTTCGTAGAACTAAATGACAAGGCAATAAACAATTATAAAAATCGTAAATCCGAGTCATTCCCGTGAAAACGGGAACGAAATCGTAAATAAAAATATATGAACAATATTATTATAAAAAACGCTTCGCAAGTAGTTACTTGTAGCGGATTTGCCGGAAAACGCGGCAAAGAGATGAACAATTTGCACGTGATTGAAAACGGTACGGTTATCGTTACCGATGGAATTATTTCGCACGTGCTAAAACAGGGAGAGGCTATTCCCGTAAACGAATCCGATTACAAAGTTATCTCTGCCGAAGGCAAGGCTTTGCTGCCTGGATTTGTTGATTCGCACACGCATTTCGTGTTTGGCGGTTATCGTGAAGAGGAGTTTTCGTGGCGCATGCGTGGCGACAGTTATATGGATATCATGAATCGCGGTGGCGGAATTGTAAACACCACGAGAGCTACACGCGAAGCATCGGAAGATGAGCTTTATGCATCGGGAAAAATGCGTTTGGATGCCATGATGAAGCTCGGAATCACTACCGTTGAGGGAAAAAGCGGTTACGGACTCGATAAAGAGACCGAACTTAAACAGTTGCGTGTGATGCGTCGCCTGAACGATGAACATCCGATGGATATCGTGTCAACTTTTATGGGAGCTCACGCTACACCTGCCGAATGGAAGGGTAGGGAGGATGAGTTTCTCGATTTCAACATAAACGAAGTGATGCCTATCGTGGCAAAAGAGAAATTGGCAGAGTGTGCCGATATTTTCTGTGAAAAGAATGTCTTTTCAATTGAACAATCGCGTCGTTATCTGAAAGCTGCTCGTGAACTTGGTTTCGAACTGAAAATTCATGCTGACGAAATAGTACGTTTTGGTGGAGCCGAATTGGCTGCCGAACTTGGCTGTCTCTCTGCCGATCACTTGTTGCAAGCATCTGACGATGGAATTAAAGCTATGGCAAAAGCTGGTGTGGTTGCTACTATACTTCCGTTGACAGCTTTCTCACTTCGTGAAGAGTTCGCTCGTGCACGCGATATGATTGATGCAAATTGCATTGTGGCACTTGCAACCGATTTGAATCCGGGAAGTTCGTTCTCGGCATCGGCACCGTTGCTTTTCGCATTGGCATGTATCTATATGAAAATGTCACCCGAAGAGGCTGTTACAGCTTTCACAATCAATGGTGCGGCAGCTGTTGGTAAAGCCGATAAAATTGGTAGTATCGATGTTGGCAAACAGGGCGATTTTGTTTTGTTGCAATATCCGTCGTACAAATTCTTACCTTATCACGTTGGAATGAATATTGTGGACACGGTAATCAAAAAAGGAGAGGTTGTGGTTACGAACTAATTGAGTGAATAACTAATAATGAAAAGTGAAAAGTGAAAAGTGAAAGAGTCGGTGCTTAAGTCTAAAAGCTATAGTTTTGCTATCAGAATTGTAAAGCTTTCTCAATTTCTACAAGAAGAAAAGAAAGAGTTTGTGTTGAGCAAACAAATTTTGAGAAGTGGAACTTCTATAGGAGCACTTATCAGAGAAGCCGAATTTGCACAAAGTAAAGCTGATTTCATTCATAAGATGAGTATTGCACTTAAAGAAGCAAACGAAACTAAATATTGGATTTCACTTATTCACGATACTTTTTACATAGATAATAAACTGTTTACATCATTAGAAAGTGATTGCAATGAATTAATTGCAATGCTTGTATCGACAATAAAAACATCAAAAATAAATATAAAACATCAATAATAAACATCGAAAAACTAATAGTTTTTCACTTTTAACTATTTAATATGAAATTACAAGATTTATCAATCAAACAATTTTTAGAACAAACATCATCTAACGAACCGGTTCCGGGTGGTGGTAGTGTATCAGCTTTAAACGGTGCAATTGCATCATCTTTGGCTCAAATGTTGGCAAGCCTTACAATAGGTAGAAAAAACTACGTTGAAGTAGAAGATTTGATGAAAGAACAATCAGCAAAATACGAAGCTTTCCGTACGGAGTTTTTGAACGATATCGATAGAGATAGCGAAGCATACAACTTAGTTATGGGTGCTTACAAAATGCCGAAAGAGACTGATGAGGAGAAAGCTATCCGTAGCGAGAAAATACAAGAAGCTACTAAAGTTGCATCTTTGGTACCGATGGAAATCGCTGAACGTGCTCTTGAAATGTTAGACCTGATTGCTGAAACTACTCGCAAAGGTAATAAAAATGCTATTACCGACGGTTGCGTTGCAATGATGACTTGCCGCACGGCTGTTCTGGGTGCATTGTTAAATGTTCGTATCAATCTTGGCGGACTAAAAGATGCCGAGTTGGTTAAAGAGTTGGCTGAAAAATGCGACCGCATCGAGAAAGAGGCTATCGCGAAAGAGAAAGAGGTAACCGATTACGTAGCTACACAATTATAAAATCAGAATAAAGTTATTGAGGGTGTCTCAAAAGTAAGTGAATTATTGAATTGTCATACTGAATGGAGCTTTTAGCGGAATGAAGTATCTATTTTTTTAGAACAAAGAACAAAGAGCAAAGAAAAAAGATAAAAGACTTTATTAGATGCACTTGTTCGCCAAAGGCTAATAGCTAATAGCCAAAAGCCAATGATATAGATTTCTCACTTCGTTGGAAATGACAAAAATAATAAAATGAGACACTTATGGGACACCACCAATACTTTTTTATCCAAAAAACGGAGTATGGAAAATAAATATTTTATAGGAAAAGAAGAACTTACGTTTGAAGATATTGAACGTATCATCAATGAAAAGATAAAACTTGAGTTATCTGAGGAGGCTAAACAGAATATTCAAAAATGCCGTGACTATCTGGATAACAAAACCAAAAATCACGACAAACCAATTTACGGTGTTACTACAGGTTTTGGTTCGTTGTGCGACAGAACTATCTCGCCGGAAGATTTAACAACATTACAGGAAAATCTTGTAAAATCGCATGCTTGTAGCGTGGGTTACGAGATTGAACCGGAAGTTGTTAGGTTGATGCTTTTGCTTAAAGCTCACGCACTTTCGTTCGGATATAGCGGTGTGCAGGTGCAGACAGTTCAGCGCATTATCGATTTCTACAACAACGATGTTTTGCCGATAGTTTACGAAAAAGGTTCACTCGGAGCATCGGGCGACTTGGCACCTTTGGCAAATCTGTTCCTGCCACTTATTGGCGAAGGAGAAGTTCGCTACAAAGGAGAAAAACGTGACGCTGTTGATGTTTTGAAAGAGTTTGGCTGGCAACCGATTCGCTTGATGAGCAAAGAGGGATTAGCTCTTTTAAATGGAACTCAATTTATGTCGTCAAACGGCGTTTGGCAACTTTTGCGTGCCGAAAAAATCTCTGAAAGAGCCGATTTTATCGCGGCTATTTCAATTGATGCCTATGATGGAATTTTGTCGCCATTCGATGAAAAACTGCATACAATTCGTCCGCATATCGGACAGTTGGAAACTGCTCAAAATATTCGTACATATCTTGAAGGTAGCGAAATTATCGTTCAAGATAAAAAGCATGTTCAAGACCCGTATTCGTTCCGTTGCATACCGCAAGTACACGGAGCAACAAAAGATACTATCGCATACGTGAAATCGGTACTTCTTACAGAGATTAATTCTGTAACGGACAACCCGACTGTTTTCCCTGATGAAGATGAAGTTATTTCCGGAGGAAACTTCCACGGACAACCGCTTGCTTTGGTTTTCGATTTTCTATCTATCGCTATGGCTGAGTTGGGAAATATTTCGGAACGACGCACAGCACAACTTATTCTCGGAAAAAGAGGTCTGCCCGAATTTTTGGTAGCTAATCCCGGACTAAACTCGGGCTATATGATACCGCAATATGCTGCAGCATCGTTGGTTAGCCAAAACAAAATGTATTGCCACTCGGCAGCGAGCGACTCTATCGTATCGAGCAACGGACAGGAAGATCATGTGAGTATGGGAGCTACTGCAGCAATTAAATTGTCGAAAATTAATGATAATCTCGACCTTATTTTTGCAATCGAGCTGATGAATGCTGCACAAGCATTAGAGTTTCGTCGTCCGTTAAAATCATCACCCGAAATAGAGGAATTCCTGGCTGAATTTAGAAAAGAAGTTCCTTTCGTGGAAGATGATATTGTGATGTATAAAGAGATTCAGAAAACAGTAGCATTTTTAAATCGTTCGTAATTTGCACGAAGATTTAATTTAATTCACTACATTTGCATATTATAACTATAAAATAATATATAATGACAGAGAAAATTCATACTACATTACGTGATTCTGCCGTAGCAAGATGGACGGCACTGATTCTTTTGGCGATTACAATGTTTTTCGCCTACATGTTTATTGACGTATTGGCGCCACTTAGCACAATGTTGGAGACTTCACTTCAATGGAGTCCCGAAACTTTTGGTGCTGTAGCAGGTTCAGAGTACTTTCTGAATGTATTTGCGGCATTCCTTATTTTTGCCGGAATAATATTAGACCGCATAGGTGTGCGCCGTGCAGCACTTCTTTCCGGACTTTTAATGGTTGTTGGTGCATCGATTAAGTTTTATGGCATCAGCGATTATTTCAATGCCGGAGGTGTTGGATATGACTTTTTCAACTCGTTCTTACCTAACTTTCCCGCTTCTGCTAAAGTAGCATGTATCGGTTTCGCTATTTTTGGTTGTGGAGTTGAGATGGCAGGTATTACCGTTTCTAAAGGTATTGTTAAATGGTTTGCAGGAAAAGAGTTGGCGTTAGCAATGGGTATCGAGATGGCAATTGCTCGTCTTGGCGTTTTCGCGGTTTTCCGTCTATCACCCGTGTTGGCCGAAAAAGGAGATATTCCACTTGCAGTAGGAGTTGGAACTCTATTACTGTTGATCGGATTTTTATCGTTCCTGGTTTATTTCTTTTTCGATAAAAAACTGGATTCGCAAACAGCTGCACTTAAAACAGATGGCGATGCTGCATCGGAAGATGAGTTTAAATTTAGCGACTTGAAAGCTATCTTTACATCAAAAACATTTATGGTGGTTGCAGGACTTTGCGTTCTGTTTTATTCAGCAATTTTCCCGTTCCAAAAATTTGCAACAGGAATGTTGGAAAGCCGTCTTGGAATGACGACATCCGAAGCAGGAAACCTATTCTCATACTTCCCAATTGGAGCGATGATTCTTACACCACTTTTGGGTTGGTTTATCGATAATAAAGGTAAAGCGGCTACAATGCTTATGCTTGGTTCGTTGTTGGTAATTGTTTGTCACCTGATTTTCGCACTTACACCGGCTCAAAGCTTTACTTTCCCGGTTGCATTAGGAGCGATTATCGTGTTGGGAGTTTCGTTCTCGTTAGTTCCCGCATCACTTTGGCCCTCTGTTCCAAAATTGGTTGATAATAAAGTATTAGGTTCTGCCTATTCAATTATTTTCTGGATTCAGAATATCGGTTTGATGCTTACACCAATATTGATTGGTTGGGCACTTAAAGTTAGCAACCCTGGTGTTGCAGAGCAAATTGCAGCAGGCGAAGCAGCGAAATACAATTACACTGTTCCGATGCTTATTTTTGCCGCATTTGGTGTAGTTGCACTACTTTTGGCAGCATACCTGAAAGTGTTGGATAAAAAGCATGATTTTGGTTTGGAGAAACCAAATATTGTAAAAGAATAATAAGATAGAATAGAATATTAGAAAAAAGACTGTTTTTCGGATGAAAGCAGTCTTTTTATTTAATAAAGCATCGCAGTTTGAATTTATACGACTGGATTTGTAATCCCGCCAAAATTTAGTTTATATTGTATTTAGGAGTTATATTTCATCAGGCCAGGGACAAGTTTTACCTGTAGTTTTAAACGATGGACGTTGTGCTTTTACTTTTCGCAAATATTTCCCTAAATTGCGTGAGAGTTTTTTTACTGTTTTGGGATTTTGAGATGATAAATCTTTTGTCTCACCTATGTCTTCGGCAATGTTAAATAACTCTTTATTGCCCGTTTCGTAATAGTAAATCAATTTCCAATCACCTTTGCGAATAGTGCATGTTGGACCAATTCCGGGACCTTCGTTACCCCAAAGATTAGGATAATTCCAGTAGAGAGTACGATTTTTGTGCTTAAAAGAATAATCTTTCAGCATCGGCATGAAACTGATTCCGTCAATTGATTGTTTGGTTGTTCGCTCTTTTACTTGCGCAATGTCCAAAATGGTAGGAAAAAAATCCTCAATAATCAGATAACTGTCGCATTTTGTGTTTGGTTGAACCATTCCTTCCCATTTTACAATCATCGGCACTCGTATTCCTCCTTCGTAGGCAGAACCTTTCCCGCTGTTGAGCGGTGCGTTATGCGTATGTAGCGGTTTATCACGCCAATAAGCCGATGAGGAGAGTCCACCATTATCCGACATGAAAATAATAACCGTATTTTGCTCTAAATCGTTTTTCCCGAGCCAATCCATCAAATCGCCCAAACTTTTATCCATTCCTTCAATCAGCGATGCATAGGCTGCTTCCTTTTCCGTCAGTCCGGCATCGATATACTTTTGATAGAATCGTTTGTCCTTATCTATCGGGATATGAATGGCGTAATGCGACATGTACAAATAGAACGGTTTCCCATTTTTTTTAACTTTTTCCAAAGCTTTAATAGCTTCCAGCGTCAATGCTTCGGTGGCAAAAATATCTTGTCCCCAATAGGCTTCTAAATCGGGGATGGCTTGTAAAGGTGAAGGTTTTCCATCGGTACGGTTGCCGAAGTTTTGTTCGCCCAAATAGCTTGCCAATCCACCGCCTGCATGTCCTGCAATATTGATGTCAAAACCAAAATGACGCGGATTTTCTCCGGGAGTGTCAATTGCACCCCAATGTGCTTTGCCGCAATGAATAGTGTAATATCCGCTGTTTTTAAGTAATTGTGATAACGATGTTACTTCATAAGTAAACTGAATATCAGGTACCTGACAAATACCGTTTACATTCCATTCGGGAAATTCCAGCACATTGCTTTGTATATCTGTAGATTTATTCTTTTCCAGTGTCCAATTGGTTACACGATGTCGTGCCGCATTCATTCCGGTCATCAGACTTACACGTGAAGGCGAACTTACAGCACAGGCATAAGCTTGTGTAAACATCATTCCCTGCGATGCCAATCGTTCCATATTTGGTGTGTGGTAACGTCCGTTAAGAGCTGTTTTTTCGTTGGCAAAGGGTAGGGATGTGTCCTGCCAACCCATATCGTCCACCATAAAAAGAATTATATTGGGACGTGTATTGGTAGTATCTTGTGCAGATAATGTAACTGCCGAGATGGCAGAACTTGCAAGTATGACTGTTTTTCTAAAAAATAGGTGCTTCATCGTGTAACAGTTATTTTATTAAGTCTTTCATATTGCAAAACAAAAGTAAGAATTTTTGCCATAAAGAACTTACATATTTGAGTGTTAATCCAAAAAAAAGACTCGCTTAAAAGCAAAGCGAGTCCTATTCTTTTTTTTACTATTTATGTTCTTTATGCAACAACAGCACCACCTACCAAGAAAACTACAGCCAATGCCACGATAGCGTAAAGCTCCGGGAATACTGCAAGAATAAGTGTATTTGTAAATGCATCGTGTCCTTGTCCGATTGATACAACACCATTAGCACAAACTTGTGCTTGACGGATAGGTGTATATAGACCTACGATTCCCATAATAAGTCCGGCTGCCAAAGTAGCCATAGCTTGAATGAAAGTGATATCCGGAACAAGAAGTCCGAAAATACTTTGAATCATATAGTATCCGGCAAATCCATACAGACCTTGCGTACCCGGTAGTGCCGTTAGAACAAGGAAGTTACCAAATTTACCATCTACTTTTTTCGCTGCACCGATTGCAGCATTTCCAACTATTGTTACCCCGTAGGCACTTCCAATACCCGACAAAATAACCATGATTGCAACGCCTATATAGGCAATAAATAAATTAGTTTCCATAAAAAATGTTATTCAATTATTAATTATTATTTGTTTTGTTCTTTTGTTTAAAGTTTCAATATTTTGATTTTATTTTTTTGCAAACGGTGTGAATTTTTTGCTTCCTCCTGTAAATCCGGAATTGCCATAAAACTCAACAAATGTTAGTCGCAATGGGTGTACAAACGCTCCCAACACGTTCATAAATATATTTATAGCGTGTCCTATAAGAAATATTATTATCGTTACAATAGGTCCGGCAATAGCATTATCGGGACTCATACCTGTTGCAAGATTGTTAAATACGGTAGCTAAAATTCCTCCCGACAATCCCAATGCAAACAGTCGGATATAGGAGAGTACGTCTCCCAGTAGCCCCGTTGCTGTATTGTAAGCATCCCAAAGTGCCAATCCTACATTCACGAAAATATTTTTTCCCGGTGAGTTAAGGAAAAATATTAAGATAAGACACGGAATAAGCACAATTTTATGAAGTGTTCCAAACATCGGCATAAAATCTTTGAAAAGAAAAGAGACGATAAAACTCATAAGGAAAAGCCACCATCCAATACTTCCCAAAGCATATTTAAATCCAAATTGTTTTATCTTATTTGCGATATCCATAAGTTTACCAAACATTATCTGAACAACACCCAGTACTAACGCTAGCATAAACATTTTGTTATTGTCGAAAAGTACTTTATCTTTTAGAGCTTGTACAAAAGGTATGTTGATATCGTAAATGCTAAATCCAAAGAAACCTCCTGTCAACAATCCACAGGCCATTGTAGATGCACCCAAAACTTGCACTAAAGATAAAATAGATTTTATCGATTGACTTAGTTTCGATTTCAGTGCTATTTTTACAACTGTACCAACTAACAGTAAGAAAAGTCCGTATCCAATATCACCCAACGACAATCCGAAAAATATCATATAGAACGGAGCAAAGTAGGGTGTAAGATCAACTTCATTGTATTTAGGCAGCATATACATTTCGGCAATCGGTTCGAACAGACGTGCAAACTTGTTGTTTTTGAACTTGATTGGCACATCATCTTCGGGTAGTGGATCGGAAATGTGGAAATATGCCGATTTCGATTCCAGATAGTCGGCAATTTGTTGTTCATCTTCTTCCAGTGCCCATCCCTGCAAAAACATAATTTTATCATCGGCTACACCTGTATAACTTTGTTTTACTTTAGTATAGACGATTTGCTGTTCGTAATGCTTAATTGCAGCTTCTACCGAAGGTAAATCGGCAGCTAAATCTTTAAGCTTTTCATCTTCAACTGCAATTTTAGCTCCAATCGAATCTATCAAACCATTCAATTGAGAGAGTGAAACGTTCGGTAGTTTAACCGCTTCGTTATTCATCTCCTCCAGACTCTCGCCTTTATGGGTAAAGGTTACAAAGTGTGTTTTGGAAGCTTCTCTCTTTATGATAATTGCATTGAAAAGTTCTTGCCACTCCTCTCTATATTGATTGTCCGGAACTATAAAGAAGTTCAGTTTATATCCCGATTTTTCTTCCAGAAGTTTAACCTCTTCAGGATCGAAATCGCCCCAAGGCAACAACAGTTCTCTCTCTTTTGAGCTAACTTGCAGCTGTTGGTTGAGCAGTACTTTTTCATTTTCTATCTCTTCAATTCGAAGTGGAATGTTCTTACCAAGTTCGATATCAGTTTCACGAGTCTCAGTTGCCGATTTTTTGTCAATATATTTGTCCAAGACCTTTTTTGCATCGCTCAATTTTTTCAATTGAGTAACGTAGTGTTGCAACTGCTCTGTTTTTTCTGACGTGTTTGGAGTTTCGGCTACATGCACCAATCCCAATTCACGCAACTCGTGCAAAAAGCTCTCGTACTCTTTGTGATAGGCAAGAAACGATATTTTTTTCATTTTTGCTACCATAAGCTATCCTCCTCTTCTCTCTTTCTTTCTTGCGCTGCACGCATAATTTTTTGCGACGATTTCGATAGGTTTTCTTCGTCTTCTAAGTAACGCTTAATTTTTAGTATAGCGTCCTGATAACCGGGAATTTGCACTTTCTCGAATAGATTTACCTTTTGAGTCGTCTTTTTTCGTGCATAATCCAAACGCGAAACCTTTAATTCGTGAAATTCGCGTCGTATTCCTATTTCTGCAAGCCTTTCCAATGTTTTCACGCCATCCAGATACCATTTCGGGCGATTGAAAACACTAAACGGCTTGGTTTCAAAATCTACACTGTCGAGCATTGGAATTACCACACCTGCGATTTTTTTTCTCGATAGATTTACATCTTTCACACTTAACAGGCTTGCATCAAATTCGTTCCACATACCCATCATCTTTTCGTATGATAGAATCTCTTTTTCCAGCTCTCTCTCAAGTTCTTCAATTTCACTTCTCGCTCGTTTCACTTCCATCCGCAGAGCAGTCTCTTTGCTCTGTAGGGTAGGGAGTGCTCGTTCGCGTATTTTCAATTGCTTTTCCAGCAACTGTTGCGAAGTTTTATTATATTGAAATTTTATAGCCATTTTTGTCTATACAAACAATATTATTTTTCTGTTAATACGGGGTTACCTATTCCCGTTATCTTAGTTTTTCCAATACTTATCTACCAATTCACGCTTCATATTCACCTCTTGCGGGTTGAAATGTTTTGATAAAAGAGACCAGGTTGTGTCTAACATCTCTTCTGTATCTAGATTCACGTCAATAGCCAGCAGATATTCGGAATAGTCTTTAGCAAATGCCAGTGTACGTTCGTCGTAATCGGTAAGGTCGAAACCGTTTTCCAATTTTGTTCTCGCGTTTGCAGCATCGGCATAGAGACGAACTGCAGCGTTCATCAGTTGCGGATGGTCTTCACGTGTTTTCTTACCCTGTACGAGCTGTTTCAAACGAGATAGAGAACGGAATGGGTCAACGATAACTTTTCCTACGGTACTATCAAGTCTCAGGAATAGCTGCCCTTCAGTGATATATCCAGTATTGTCAGGTACTGCGTGAGTAATATCTCCTCCCGAAAGTGTTGTAACAGCAATAATCGTAATTGAACCGCCATTTGGGAATTGTGCCGCTTTTTCGTATATTTTCGCCAAGTCGGAATATAATGAACCGGGCATTGAGTCTTTCGATGGAATTTGGTCCATACGGTTAGAAACAATAGATAGCGCATCGGCATACGATGTCATATCGGAAAGCAGAACCAAAACCTGTTCGTTTTTATCTACCGCGAAATATTCAGCAGCCGTAAGTGCCATGTCGGGAACAAGCAGACGCTCAACCGCAGGGTCTTCGGTCGTATTCATAAAGCTGATAATACGGTCTAGTGCTCCCGCGTTGCTAAACACATATTTATAGTAAAGGTAGTCGTCGTTTGTCATACCCATACCGCCAAGGATAATTTTATCGGCTTTTGCGCGTAGAGCTACGGTTGCCATCACCTGGTTGAAAGGTTGGTCAGGGTCGGCAAAAAACGGAATTTTTTGTCCCGATACAAGCGTGTTGTTCAGGTCAATCCCTGCAATACCTGTTGCAATCAGTTCCGACGGCTGTTTTCTTCTAACAGGATTTACCGACGGACCACCGATTTGACGCTCTTCGCCTTCTGGTATGGGACCACCATCGATTGGATCGCCGTAGGCGTTGAAAAATCTGCCGGCAAGTTGGTCGCTAACTTTCAATGAAGGTGCTTTACCCAGAAAAACCACTTCGGCATTGGTAGGTATTCCTTCTGTTCCTTCAAAAATTTGCAACGTAACCTCATCGTTAATAATTTTTACTACCTGTGCCATGCGTCCGTCAACGGTAGCCAATTCGTCGTAACCTACATCGGTAGCTTTCACAGAACAAGTTGCCTTGGTAATCTGTGTGATTTTTGTATATATTTTTTGAAATGCTTTAGCCATAATTCTTAATTGTTTTCTAATTTACTTGCAAGCAGTTCGTCTAACTGTTTCCTATATTCGTTGAATCTGTCTGAGCCGAACTCTGAATAGTTCATTTGGCGACAAACGTCAATTACTCTTTTAAAATAGTCTGCAACATCGGTAAATGTTTCAAATTCAAATTCTGTGTGACAAATATCTATCACCATATCAAGAATGTATTTTTGTCTTTCTATCGGTGTTACAGCATCAATTTTATCGAACGCATCTTGTTGCAAAATTGCATAGTCGATAAGTTCCGACTTCCAGAAAGTGATGTGATAATCTACAGGTACACCATCGTCACCCAATATGTTAATTTGCTCTGAAATCTCTTTACCTCTAACCAGTCGGGTTTTAATATCGCTCACTTTCGATGTCCAGTCACTCGAAATCTCTTCAGAAATGTACTCTTCAAACTCGGGATATTCGATATATTTTGAGTATGAATCTATCGGGTTGATAGCCGGGTAGCGTTTTCTGTCGGCACGGTCTTGTTCAAGAGCGTAGAAGCAACGAGCCACTTTTTTAGTGTTTTCCGTAACAGGTTCTTTCAAGTTACCTCCGGCAGGCGATACCGTACCGATAAAGGTAATAGAGCCCTCTTCTCCGTTGTTTAATACAACGTGTCCGGCGCGTCCGTAGAAGTTAGAGATAATTGCCGACAAGTCCATCGGGAATGCGTCAGGACCGGGTAGTTCTTCCAAACGGTTACTCATCTCGCGCAACGCTTGTGCCCAACGTGATGTAGAGTCAGCCATAAGCAGTACTTTCAATCCCATAGAGCGATAATACTCACCGATTGTCATTGCAGTATAAACCGATGCTTCACGTGCCGCTACAGGCATGTTAGATGTGTTTGCAACGATAATGGTACGTTCCATAAGTTTGCGTCCGGTGTGTGGGTCTTCAAGTTCAGGGAACTCGGTAAAAATCTCCACAACCTCGTTAGCACGCTCACCGCAAGCCGCGATAATTACTATATCTGCCTCAGCTTGTTTAGATATAGCGTGTTGCAAAACTGTTTTACCTGTACCAAATGCTCCGGGAATAAAGCCTGTACCTCCTTCAACTATTGGGTTGAGAGTGTCAATTGTTCTTACACCTGTTTCGAGCAATTTATATGGACGTGGTTTCTCTTTATAAAGAGTAAGCGGAACTTTCACAGGCCATTTTTGAATCATGTTCAGTTTATGTTCCTCACCGTTTTCATCCTCAACAGTAGCAATATTGTGATAAATATTGTAATCTCCTTCGGCGGCTATGCTTTTTATTGTGTATGTTCCGTTCATAACAAAAGGAACCATTATTTTGTGTGGTTGATAGTTCTCTTCAACCTCACCCAGCCAGTCACCACCGGAAACTTTATCGCCAACTTTTGCAATTGGTTTGAAACTCCATAATTTCTCCTCATCGAGTGGGAAAGTGTATTGTCCTCTTCTAAGGAAAACTCCGTCCATTTTATCGAGGTCGTTTTCCAATCCGTCCAAGTTTCGTTCTAAAAGTCCGGGACCAAGAACAACTTCCAACATGTGTCCCTGAAAGTTAACTTCTGCACCAACTTTTAGTCCGCGTGTGCTTTCAAAAACTTGCACATACACGTTTTTCCCAATAACTTTAATAACTTCCGACATCAAATTGGTGCCGTCAAGATTGATGTATGCAATCTCGTTTTGAGCAACGGGACCATCTACTTCCACTATTACAAGGTTCGAGATAATTCCTCTAACAATTCCTTTTGTCATAATATTTTATGTGCCTATTATTTTATATGAATCAATATCTATTATATAATGTGTGAATATTTTAGCTTAAAAAGCATTCGATAAATATTCATCAATATGTTGTAATCTAATCTTCAGGTATTTTAACCTCGTTACGCAAATCATTGATAAGTTGGCGGAAAATACGTTCGCCCTCTTCTGCATTCAGACTTACCCAGCGTTCTAAAATTTGAAGTTTACATAAGTATGCAAAAATGTATTCAATGTTGAAATAGTCGAATATCGTATTGTCTTCCAGCCAATTCCAACGGAATCTGTCTATTTTGCGTTCACGTTCAAAAACGTCTGTATCTTCCGATATTCGTTGAATAGTTTCGTAATATTCCAAAACTTCGTTTACGCCAAAATCGCGGGCATTAGCATTCTCTCTAATTAGTTGTGCCACCTCATTGTTGCCGACAACTACTGCCGAAACATCCAGACCATGCTTTTTGGCATATATTGCTGATAGCAGGTTGCCAATGTTCAGATTAAGCTCAAACCAACGTGCAATGAGTGTGTTTTTTACATCCAAACCGTAGTCCATATATAGGGACGACATCATATCTTCCCACGACCTGTTTTCTGTCTGCTCATCTTCGCTTAACCACGCTTTAATGAATTGCTCGTAGTATGCAGGTATGTTTTTATTTTTAAGCGGCAGATTCTCTTTTACTTTTTCTATTGCACTTTTCAACTCTTCACGAGTAATGCTGCCCAAGTTGGTCAATTTTGACTCGTCGTTTTGCAAAAGAAATAAAAGATTATCGTTATCGTACTTCAAAAAATACTTGTTTAGCAATTTTATGTCACTCGGTTTCAGTTCTTCTTCTAAAATGTGCTTAAACTCTTCCACGCTGAAAGGTAGTTTCGCACTGTCGAACGTGAAATCAGGCAAACCTGCTATGAAACAGTAGTATTGGTTTTTAAAAAACATATTTTTATTGTTTAACTTCGTTGAAAATAAGCTACTTATAGTCGTTTGGTTTTTTCCTCAACTATATTTAAAAAAGTAGTTTTTGAATTTGCGGACGCAAGAATTGGCGGAAATATTCTATAAACTCCTCTTCACCAAATTTCACGCGATAGCTTCCATCTTCAGGCGACACTATAAATCCTGCTTTTAATCCGTTTACTGTTTCTACATTCAGACCTTTGTCAAGCAAATGTTTTGCGTTGGCTGTAATGTATTTTGTAAATTCTTCAGAATTTTCTACACCAATGGTCAACTTTTCGTTTTTAGCCCAATTTACTACTAAATCGGTAATCAACTTTTGCATAAACGCTTTGTCTTCAACAGCAGCTTTAACATTTGTTGTCGATAGCTTGTCTGTGAGCATGTTAGTTATTTCGCTTTTCAAAGCTTCTTTTGCTTGTGATGCGAACAGTCTCAATTCTGATTCGGTATTGCTTTTCAGTTCATCCGCATTTTTTTGTGCAGTCTGCATTATCTGCTCTGCTTCCTTTTTAGCACTACCAATCATAGCGTCATATTGCGCTTTTGCATCGGCGATAATTTTATCTGCTTCTGCTTGCCCTTTTTCTACTCCTTCAGAATAAAGTTTGCTGGTAAGTTCCTGAATTTTGTCCATATATAAACTTGTGTATTATTTGATAACTAGCGAGTTAATGATAATTTTTAATTTTCAAAGAATTTTTTAAGTTTTATCCACTTTTTAATTGTGTCAAAGTTATTGTTTTATTTTAAGAATGAAAAAGAAAAATGATGTTTTTTTACATACAACTAAATAAATCACACATAAATTGTCAATCTTTTGTATTATTTTTGCACGCTATGGATAGGAGAATATTTAGATTAGCAATTCCCAACATCATAACCAATATTACTGTTCCGATTCTCGGGATGATAGATATTGCTATTGCCGGACGTTTGGGATCGGCTGTTTATATAGGTGCTATTGCACTGGGAGCCAATATCTTTAATATGGTATATTGGAACTTTGGTTTCATCAGAATGAGTACTAGTGGCTTTGTCTCACAAGCTTATGGCGCACGTGATTTTACGGAAGCTATGAATGTTCTTATTCGTTCGCTGCTGGTCGGTTTAGGTATTGGTTTTCTGATTGTTATGCTGCAATATCCGATAGAGAAGTTTGCTGTCGGGCTGATAAAATCGGGTGCAGAGAGTAAAATGCATGTGGAAACCTATTTTAGAATATGTGTGTGGGCAGCACCGGCTGTACTTGGTACATATGCAATAAAAGGCTTTTTTATCGGTATGCAGAATGCTAAAACACCCATGATAATTGCTATAATTAACAATCTGCTAAATATAATATTTAGTTTCGCTTTTGTCTATGGTTTTGGAATGAAAGTTGACGGTATTGCACTTGGAACAATGCTTTCGCAAGTGATAACTTTCGCTATTTGTATTGTCATGTGGATGAAATATTATGGCAGATTGAGAAAGTATTTGGTGAAATCGACGATTTTTGATAGAAAAGCAATTCGTTCGTTCTTTAAAGTTAATGGCGATGTATTTATTCGTACATTCCTGCTTACATTGGTTACTACGTTTTTTACATTCGTTTCGTCTGAAATGGGTGAAATGATATTGGCAGCAAACGCTTTATTGATGCAGTTCTTTATGCTTTTTTCCTATTTTATGGATGGTTTTGCATACGCAGGCGAAGCTCTTACCGGAAGATATATTGGGGCTAGAAACAAAAAAATGTTGCGACTAATGTTGAAACGTATATTTTTCTGGGGTTTAGTTGTAAGTGGCGTTGCAGTAGTCGTTTATACTCTTTTCCCAGACCAAATATTGCAAATTTTGACCAATGATAAAGCTGTTATCGAAACAAGCAAAACATTCATATTCTGGACAGTATTGATACCAATAACCGGATTTGCAGCATTCCTTTGGGACGGTATTTTTATTGGTGCAACTGCGTCGAAAGAGATGAGAAATGCGATGATTTTTTCTGCTTTTGTATTCTTCGCTTGTTACTATTTAGCAACACCAACATTAGGAAATAACGGTTTGTGGCTGGCATTTATACTCTACCTGCTTGTAAGGGGGTTAACGCAAACCATTTGGGCTAAGAAAGCGTTAAAGATAGAGTAGGGTAGTAAATAAGAAATTTAGATAAAATGTTGCGATTTGACACCATATCCGAACTTAAAACAATACTCAACAATAGTTTTATTGAAGAGATTGCGGTTAAATCTTTAGACTTAACGGAAATAGAAGATGAGATGCGGAAAGTTAGATTTTCCAAATGTCTGTTTCTTGGATGCGTAATGTCGAATAAACTACTAAGTTATCTGCAGACCGATAACTTTATCTTTCCTATTTTAGATGTTCCGTTTGATACATATCCAAGTAGATTATATAACAGAGCAACGCTTTATAACGGTTTCGACCGTCGTAAACCGGAAACATATTTGCAAACATTAGACAAAACTGTTTACGACTATTATAAAAAATCGCTGGAAAGATTATCGATAAAAGACACACTGGCACAACGCCTTCACGACCATTCTATTACAGACTCTTTGCATGAATACTTTTCGGCTTTCGATGAGAGAAAGTTGGTGGCAATAATGGGTGGACACAGAATAAAACGCACCGACGAAATGTATTTGCAGGTTAGCCGACTATCGAAAATGCTTACAGAACGTGGTTATTTGATGATGTCGGGAGGTGGACCCGGTGCTATGGAAGCAACTCATTTTGGTGCATGGATGGCAGGGAGAAACGATGCTGATTTTGCAAAAGCTATGGAAATTTTGAGCCAGGCACCTGTCTATTCCAACACCTATTGGTTGTCTTCGGCATTTGAAGTGATGGAGCAGTTTCCCAATCCAAAATTTCAAAGTTTGGGAATACCTACCTGGCATTACGGACACGAATTGCCTACTCCGTTTGCCACTCATATTGCTAAATATTTTGAAAATAGTGTTCGTGAAGAAGGGTTGTTGGCTTTCGCGAAAGGCGGAGTAATATTTACGCCCGGAAGTGCCGGGACATTTCAGGAAGTGTTTCAAGATTTGGCACAAAATCATTACGAATCGTACGGATATGCAAGTCCGATGATTTTCCTGAACAAAAGGTTTTGGACAGAAGAGCGTCCGATTTATCCTATAATTGAACATATGTCTGAGCGTGGCGATTTGATGAATCTAAATCTCGGACTATATGATAATAATGAAGAGATACTCGCACATTTAAACCAATTTTCCGAATCAAAACAGACAAAATGAAAATTCTTGCAGATGCACATATTCCTTATTTAAAAGGTGTTATAGAACAGTTTGGCGAAGTTGAATATTTGCCTGGAAATCTCTTTTCGCACGAAACGATAAAAGATAAAGATGTACTTTTTGTTCGCACGGTAACACGTTTCGATGAGAAAATATTGGCAAATACAAATATTAAGCTTATCTGCTCTGCAACAATTGGTTACGACCATATAGATACAGAATATTGCTCTGAAAACAATATCGCCTGGAGAACTGCACCGGGTTGTAATGCTAATTCCGTTGAGCAATATGTAAGTGCATCGCTGTTACTGCTGGCTGAGAAATATAAATTCGATTTAAGTACGAAAACAATCGGGATAATTGGTGTTGGTAACGTTGGAAGCAGAGTGAAAAAAGCGTGTGAAAAACTCGGGATGCGAGTTCTGCTAAATGACCCGCCACTTTGCGAAAAAGATACAAAACTATCTCAAACAGAAAGTTTTGTAAATATTGAAATCATAAAAAAAGAAGTAGATATTATCACCATGCACACACCATTAACTAAAACAGGTAAGCACAAAACTTATAATTTGGTGGATGAACAGTTTATCAGCTCACTCAATAAAAAACCATTTATTATCAACTCATCTCGTGGTAGTGTGGTTTCTACTTCGGCATTGAAAGAAGCTTTGAAATCGGGGAAAGTATCAGGCGCAGTAATCGATTGTTGGGAAAATGAACCAAATATTGACCATGAACTTCTGGAAATGGTTTATATCGCTACACCGCATATTGCAGGATATTCTGCCGATGGAAAATGGATGGCAACTAAAATGTCTTTGGATAATTTTACCGATTTTTTCAATCTAAAATCATCTAAAATTGAGGTGGAGTCATTACCACAACCGGAAAATCCGATTATCGATCTGGCAAATATTAAAAAAGAGCAACAATTGGCTTATGCTGTGTTGCAAACCTATAATCCTTTATCTGACTCAGACAAATTGAAGACAAATTCCGATAAATTTATATGGTATCGTTCAAATTATCCGTTACGAAGAGAGTATTTGGCATACGAAGTGAGAAATGCAGATGATGAAGTTGCAAAACTTTTGGAAAAAATGGGCTTTAAACTAAAATAAAAAAACTAAATCATCTTTTTTATTTCCATAATTGATAAAAAAAAGTTAGCTTTGTATAGAATCTGGGATTAAAAAAATCAAACAAAAAATCAAATAAATTTATTATTACAAATGAGAAAAAAATCGTTTTATGTACTATTTGCTGCGGTTGCACTTTTCGCGACTGCATGTAGCAATCTTAAACCACTTTCACAATCAAATTTCAATGCAACTCCATCACCATTAGAGACTGTTGGTAATGAAGTGCCTGTAACTATTAACGGAAATTTTCCCGAAAAATGGTTCAATAAAAATGCGGTTGTCAAAGTTACGCCTATACTTAAATATGCAGGTGGTGAATCATATGGCACATCATACACCTATCAGGGTGAAAAGGTGTCGGGAAATGAGATTGAAATACCTTATGAAAGAGGTAAAAACTTTGATATGACTACTAAATTCGCTTACAAACCCGAAATGCTGAATTCGGAACTGTATATGCGATTTAATGCAAAAATTAAAAACAAATCGGTAAAGCTACCCGATGTGAAAGTTGCCGACGGTGTACTAGCTACGTCAGCTCTGTTGAGTGTGAAAAATACTACGCCATCTGTTGCCGATGACGGATTTCAACGCATTATTAGAGAAAAACAAGAGGCAAATATCCATTTCGTAATTCAACAAGCAAATGTTCGTTCAAGTGAAACCGGTTCGCGAGATATGCGTACCTGGCAACAGCGTGTACAAGACGCATTTAATGACCCTCGTCAAAATGTTGATATTGAAGTTTCGGCATATGCTTCACCCGACGGTGGTTTGTCGCTTAACGAAAGATTGGCTGCTGAACGTGAGAAAAATACAACTCAATATTTAGAAGGAGAATTCCAAAAAAGAAAAATTGATGCAGACGTAAATGCTCATTACACAGCTCAAGACTGGGAAGGATTCCGTCAACTATTAGAAGCGTCTGATTTACAAGACAAAGAGTTAGTCCTTAGAGTATTATCGATGTATCCCGATGCTGAAACTCGCGAAAGAGAGATTAAAAATATATCGTTTGTTTATTCAGATTTGGCAGAGAGCATTTTACCACAATTACGTCGTTCACGCATTACGGCAAATATCGAAATTATCGGAAAATCGGATGATGAAATTTTAGATTTTTGGAATAATAACCCAAATAATCTTTCTGTAGAAGAGTTGCTTTATGCTTCAACATTAATAGATAATGATGTAGAGAAAGAGAAAATATATCAATATGTTACATTAAACTTCCCGCAAGATTATCGTGGATGGAACAATATGGCTGCTACTTATTATCAACGTGGCGATATTAATAGTGCAAAACAGGCATTAAAAAGAGCAGAACTTATTGCACCAAACGCTGCGGAAGTTAATGCTAATAATGCTCTATTTGCTATCTTGAAGGGTGAAAACGACAAAGCAAGAGAGCTACTTGGAAAATCGTCAGGTGCACCTAACTTAAACGGAATCATGGGATTGTTCTATCTGACAGATGGCAGCTACAATCTTGCATTAGATGCTTTTGGTGATACCAAGTCGAATAATGCTGCTTTGGCTCAATTGCTTACAAAGAACTACGATGCTGCAGATATTACTTTAAAAGCTATTAAAAATCCCGATGCAACTACCTATTACTTAATGGCAATTGTAGGAGCACGCACCAATAATCTCAACAATGTGCTTAATAACCTTCAAAAATCTGCTGAACTGGACAGAAACTTCGCAAGAAGAGCATTGAATGATTTGGAATTTGCGAAATATCAAAAGAATCAGGATTTTATTTCGCTTTTTAAATAGTTTTTTTTAGACTTAAGACACAAGAGTCAAGATACAAGACAATTTATAAATATTCCGATGAATTGTAGAGACGTGGCATGCCGCGTCTCTTTTTTGTTGATGGCTGTTAATTTTTTCTCGTAAAGGGCGCAAAGTTTTTCGCTAAGCTCGCAAAGGGTGCATTGCGATTTGAATCCGCATTGTCCATATTTTGTTTACGTATCTCGTGAGAAACGATGACTCTGCCTTCGTCCTCATTGGTGAAATTTATAATCCGAAAAACTCAGAACTAAAGTACTGCCTTTCAGGCAGGTTAGTGTGTGGGTTTATCTACCGTAAGCTGCACTCGTTCCTCGTTTGCATACGGTTATGAAAATATTACCCTCCGGGTAAATCGATTTGCAATTTTAAAAATACGATCAAAACACCTGAAAAGGTGTGATTTTCATAACCGTAGGTCAACGACCTGCGGTATAGGCATCCACACAAAACTCGACCCGAAGTGGTCGTACTTATTCAATGAACAAACTAACAACAAAAAAAATATTTCGGTGCTCTGCACCTCTATTTATCGGCATTTCTAAATACTACAAATATTATCGCTGCTCTGCAGCTT
>CAYFUW010000014.1:0-31273 GCA_964346495.1 uncultured Dysgonomonadaceae bacterium | reverse complement strand
GAACATTAGTGTGTTTTTTAGGATAAAAAATCATTACTTTTGACTATTACACCAATAACGTTTTTCTATAAACCAAAGGCTTCTTTTATTCTATCTACATAGTCCAATTTTTCCCAAGTAAACAGTTCCACTTCTTTTACAATAGGTTCAGGCATATAACGCGACTGGAAAGTCTTAGTTACTACTTTAGGTTCGCGTCCCATGTGTCCGTATGAAGCTGTTTCCAAATAGATTGGGTTACGAAGTTTCAATCGTTGTTCAATAGCTTTTGGACGCATATCGAACAGATTATTAACTTTTTCTGCAATTTCACCATCAGACATATTCACATTTGCTTTTCCGAAAGTGTTCACGTAGAAGTTCATCGGCTCGGCAACACCAATAGCATAAGCTACCTGTATCAACACTTCCGATGCAACACCTGCAGCAACCAGGTTCTTTGCGATATGACGAGTGGCATAAGCTGCGGAACGGTCAACTTTTGATGGGTCTTTTCCCGAAAATGCACCACCACCGTGCGACGCTTTTCCGCCGTAAGTGTCCACAATAATTTTACGACCAGTCAATCCTGTGTCGCCATGCGGTCCACCGATAACAAACTTTCCGGTTGGATTAACATGATACTTTATGTTTCCATCGAAAAGATGATGCACATCTTTACGACCACGATATTTAGCTTGAACTCGCGGTATCAATATTTTGCGAATATCCATCTCGATACGTGAGTGCATGGCTTCGTCAGCTTTTTTAGCAGCTTCGGGTGTATCGTTTTCGGGCAATTCAAACTCATCGTGTTGAGTAGAAACAACAATAGTATCTATACGCAACGGCGTTCCATCGGGCGAATACTCAATTGTTACCTGCGATTTTGCATCGGGACGTAGATATGGCATCAGATGCAATTCGTTTTTACGGATATTTGCCAACTCTGTCAAAAGCGCATTACTCAAATCAATTGGCAATGGCATATAGTTTTCGGTTTCGTTGGTCGCATAACCAAACATCATGCCTTGGTCGCCTGCTCCCTGATCCATGGGATCTTCACGTTGGTCAACACCACGATTGATATCGTCAGACTGTTCGTGAATACTCGATAAAACACCGCACGATTGAGCTTCAAATCTGTATTCGCTCTTAGTGTAACCAATATTGGTAATTACTTTTCGTGCCACTTCGGCAACATCAACGTAAGCTTTCGATTTTACTTCTCCTGCCAACACCACCTGTCCGGTAGTTACAAGCGTTTCGCAAGCTACTTTTGAGTTTGGGTCGTAAGCCAAAAACTCATCAAGCAAAGCATCCGATATTTGATCGGCTACTTTATCGGGGTGCCCTTCTGACACCGATTCGGAAGTAAATAGATAATTCATCTCTTTTTTAAAATATTTAAAGCCTAAACAGTAGTCGAGACTAAATAAATAGCAAAACCTACCCTATTCGGCTAAATGATTAATAAAAATGTTTGTGAGAAAAAATCGGGAAAGATAGATGTGGTAACAACAGAAAAAACGAGAGAGATACTCTATGTTTTAGCATTTTTTTCTGTGGTTGCAAGCAATTCAAATCTGTCCACAATTTTATTTCGGCTACAAAGGTAATATAAATTATTTAAACAAACTGTTGATATAGATTTTTTAATATTTTGCTTAATTAAACTTTTCTAAAACAAAATATCTTTCCAGACGTTATCATTATGAGGGAATATGTGATAAGTATTTTTTATGGTAAAGTTAAAACCTGCTACTATTTTTTCTATCTTTGCAGGCAATTAATTAATAATTATGCGTAACAATTCATTTTTACAACTAATTGAACAGAGTATAAGAACTAATTGGGAATTACCGGCATTTACCGATTATCAGGGTAAAACCCTATATTTTAAAGATTTCGCTCAAGAAATTGAAAAGATGCACGACTTCTTTCGTGCTGCCGATTTAAAACGTGGCGATAAAATATCTATTTGTGGTAGAAACTCAACAAACTGGGCTATCACTTTTTTTTCGGCATTGTCGTACGGAGCTGTAGCAGTTAGCATCTTACACGAATTTGATAAAGACAGCATACAATATATTATAGACCATTCCGATTCCAAAATGGCATTTTTGGATGAGTCAATCTGGAATAACATAGACGAAAACTCTATTCCTAATGTGGAAACGGTTTTCTCGTTAGACGACTTTTCGTTGCTTAAAGTTACCTCAAAAGAGTTAAAACTTTTCGAGACCAACTCTTTCAGCTTTTTTGATAAAAAGTTTGAAAAAGGATTCTTTCCCAACGATGTCTCTTACAGAACGGATAAACCCGAAGAACTGGCTGTAATCAACTATACATCGGGTACCACAAGTAGCCCAAAAGGCGTAATGTTGCCTTATAGAAGCTTGTGGTCGAACACTCGTTTCGCGATGGATAATTTACCGTTTCTAAAACCGGGTGACTCAATAGTTTGTATGCTGCCAATGGCACATGCCTATGGTCTTGCTTTCGAAATACTCAACTCGGTTGCTGTGGGAAAACATGTTTACTTTTTGAGTAAAGTACCTTCGCCAAAGATTCTTATTGATATGTTTGCGAAAGTGAAGCCCAAAATAGTGCTTGCCGTACCGCTAATTATCGAAAAAATAATTTTGAGAAATGTTTTCCCGAAACTTGAAAAACAACCTGTTAAATCGCTATTGAAAATTCCCGGTGTAAATCAAATTGTATATGCTCAGGTCAGAAAATCGCTATTAGATCTGTTTGGAGAGAATTTGGTACAGGTAATTATAGGCGGAGCTGCACTAAACGATACAGTAGAGTCCTTTTTGAAAAAAATCAATTTCCCGTTTACCGTAGGATATGGCATGACCGAATGCGGACCAATAATATCTTACTCATTTTGGACTGATTTTAAGAAAAAATCTGTAGGTGTGGCTGTTGACAGAATGTCTGTAAAAATAGATTCGGAAAATCAAGAGAAGATTGAAGGTGAAATCTTGGTTAAAGGTACTAACTTAATGCTTGGATACTATAAAAATCAGGGATCAACAGACGAAGTTATGCAACCCGATGGCTGGTTACGAACAGGTGATTTGGGTGTAATAGATAAAAACGGTTTTGTTTATATCAAAGGTAGAAACAAAAATATGATACTTGGAAGTTCGGGACAAAATATATATCCTGAAGAGATTGAAGAGAAGCTAAACAGTTCTCCTTCTATATTGGAATCATTGGCAATAGAAGAAAATAAGAGAATTATCGCACTTATTGTTCCGGATAAGGAAGTGCTTCAAACCAAAAACATTACTACTGATAAGTATCCTTCTCATTTTCAAGATGTAGTAAATGAGATAAACCAAAAACTACCTGTGTATAGTAAAATAGCAGATTTTCGTATCCAGGAAGAAGAGTTTGAAAAAACACCGAAAAGAAGTATTCGTCGCTTTAAATATCAAAGTAATAAATAGAAGTAACTTGCTTTTCAAAAACTGTCCGATAAAATCTATCTGTTATGATAGTTTTATCGGACAGTTGTATTTTACTGATACTATCAGTATTGCAAATTAATTATACTCATCCCACGCTTTTATCTCTATCTGGTCAATATCCATAGTACAGAAAGCTTGGATAAACGCAGCTGCTAATCGTGAGTTTGTAATCAGCGGCACATTAAAATCGATAGATGAACGACGAACATGATAACCGTTTCTAAGTTCTCCCGGTGTTAAGTTCTTCGGAATATTGATAACCAAATCTATCTCTTTGTTTTTTATCAACTCTATCGCGTTAGGACTTTTGCCCTCACTGGGCCAATATACTAATGTGGCAGGTATTCCATTCTCTTCCAAAAACCTTTGCGAGCCACTCGTTCCAAACAGATTATACCCTTTTTTGTGCAAAAGTCTTGCCGACTCCAGCAACTCAACTTTCGATTTTGCAGGTCCGGTTGAAAACAGAACATTCTTTTTCGGAATAGTATATCCTACAGATAACATAGCCGCCAATAACGCTTCGTGTGCATCATCACCAATACATCCAACTTCGCCTGTTGATGCCATATCTACACCCAACACCGGGTCAGCTTTTTGCAAACGAGAAAACGAAAATTGCGATGCCTTCACACCTACATAATCCAAATCGAAAGCACTCTTGTGTGGTTTTTCAACTTCAAGACCAAGCATTACTTTAGTTGCATTTTTAATAAAATTGATTTTCAACACCTTAGAAACAAACGGGAACGAACGTGAAGCTCTTAAGTTACACTCTATTACCTTAATTTGATTCTCTTTTGCCAAAAATTGGATATTGAACGGACCTGAAATTTCTAACGCTTTCGCAATCTGGCGAGCTATTTTCTTAATTTTTCGTGCAGTTTCTACATAAAGTCTTTGCGGCGGGAACTGTATTGTAGCATCGCCGGAGTGAACTCCCGCAAACTCTACGTGTTCCGAAATTGCATAAGTAATTACCTCACCTTTATCTGCCACGGCGTCGAACTCTATCTCTTTGGCATTTTGGATAAATTCGCTCACCACAACCGGATGTTGTTTTGAAACCTCAGCTGCCAGCTGCAGAAAGTTTATCAACTCCTCGTCGTTGGAACAAACGTTCATTGCTGCTCCCGATAAAACGTAGGAAGGTCTAACAAGAACAGGGTAGCCAACCTCTTCAACAAATTCGTGAATATCGTCTAATGAAGTCAATTCCATCCAACGCGGCTGGTCTATTTTCAACTCATCGAGCATGCTCGAAAATTTGTGTCTATCCTCAGCATTATCGATACTTTTTGACGATGTACCCAAAATGTTTACATTCTCTTTATCTAATCGAACAGCCAGGTTATTAGGTATTTGACCGCCAACCGATAAAATAACACCATGCGGATTTTCCAACTCTATGATGTCCATTACTCTTTCAAAAGTAAGCTCATCGAAATAGAGTCTGTCGCACATATCGTAGTCGGTTGAAACGGTTTCGGGATTATAGTTAATCATTACCGAACGATAACCCTCTTCCCTTACGGTAGTCAACGCATTTACCGAACACCAGTCGAACTCAACCGATGAACCGATTCTGTAAGCTCCGGAACCTAAAACGATAACCGATTTTTTATCGCCCAAATAATTTACATCGTTTTCTGTTCCATTATATGTCAGATATAGATAGTTGGTCTGTGCAGGATATTCTGCCGCCAAAGTATCTATCTGTTTTACAACAGGCAGAATACCCACTTTTTTACGGTAAGCTCTAACTATATCAAGACATTCATTGTTTAGTTCCTCTTTCCAAACAGCACGTGCAACCTGGAAATCGGAAAAACCTTGTTGTTTTGCCAATTTGAGTAGCGTGTCAAATTCAGGATTCGATTCTTTATTGAAATTGATAGTTTCGGGCGAATATTGTTCTAACGCTTCAGCAGTATCAATTATATTGTGCAGTTTATGTAAAAACCACTTATCTATTTTGGTTAAATCGTGTATTTCGTCAATCGTGTAACCTTTGCGGAAAGCTTTGCTAATCACGAATATACGTTGGTCGGTAGGTTCATTCAGAGCTTTATCAATATCTTCAATTTTCAACTCTTTATTCTCTACAAAACCGTGCATACCTTGACCAATCATGCGCAATCCTTTCTGTATTGCCTCTTCAAATGTGCGTCCTACAGCCATGATTTCGCCAACCGATTTCATGCTAGAACCAATCTCTTTAGATACACCTGCAAATTTACCCAAATCCCAGCGTGGAATTTTCACAACGATATAATCTAATGAAGGTTCGAAAAACGCACTTGTGGATTTAGTTACAGAGTTTTTCAAATCGAACAGTCCATAACCCAATCCCAATTTTGCTGCAACGAATGCCAACGGATAACCTGTTGCTTTTGATGCAAGTGCCGATGAGCGACTCAATCGGGCATTTACCTCAATCACTCTGTAATCTTCCGACTCGGTATCGAAAGCGTACTGAACGTTACACTCTCCCACTATACCGATATGGCGTACTATGGCGATTGACAGACTGCGAAGTTTGTGATATTCCGAGTTGCTTAGTGTGTGCGACGGTGCAACCACGATACTCTCTCCGGTATGGATTCCAAGCGGATCTAAGTTCTCCATGTTACAAACCGTGATACAGTTATCGTATTGGTCTCTAACAACTTCGTACTCAATCTCCTTCCAGCCTTTCAACGATTTTTCAATCAAGAGTTGCTCTGAATAGTTCAATGCCTTTTCGGCAAGCGATTTCAACTCCTCTCTGTTATCGCAAAAACCTGAACCCAATCCGCCTAAAGCGTAAGCAGCACGAACAATTATCGGATAACCAAGCTCTTCGGCAGCTTTTAATGCTTCATTTACACTCGATACTGCAACACTCTTAATCGTTTTTACATTGATTTCGTCAAGTTTTTTCACGAAAAGTTCACGGTCTTCCGTATCCATAATGGCTTGCACGGGTGTTCCCAAAACTTTTACATTGTATTTTTCCAAAACTCCTGACAAATAAAGTTGCACGCCACAGTTAAGTGCGGTCTGTCCGCCGAAAGCCAACAAAATTGCATCGGGACGCTCTTTTTCGATAACTTTTTCTACAAAGTATGGTGTAACGGGCAAGAAATAGATTCTGTCCGCCGTACCTTCCGATGTTTGTACTGTGGCGATATTTGGATTGATAAGAATAGTTTCCACACCCTCTTCACGTAGAGCTTTCAGTGCTTGCGAACCGGAATAGTCAAATTCTCCGGCTTCTCCAATTTTTAGCGCACCCGAACCCAAAAGAAGGGCTTTTTTTACATTGTGTTGTTTTTTATCGTTGATAATCATAACAGATTTCCTCTTTTTGTCAGTTGTATATTGATTGAGTAATGATTCTTGAAAAAGTTGTAATAAATTGTATTTGACTAAATTGCAACAAGCAAAATCGAATATTTTGCTTACAGCAACTTAACAAAATCGTCAAAGAAAAATTCAGTATCGGTAGGACCTGCAGCCGCTTCGGGATGAAACTGAACAGAACAGAAAGGTTTGCTTTTGTGTCTTATTCCCTCGTTTGTTCCATCATTCATATTTACAAAATATGGTTCCCAATCTTCGCTCAATAATATTTCATCAATTGCATAACCGTGATTTTGCGAAGTGATATAACAGGTGTTAGTTCCAACCAAACGCACAGGCTGATTAGAACCACGATGACCATATTTCAGTTTGTAAGTATCGGCTCCGGCGGCTTTTGCAAGAAGTTGATTTCCCATACAGATTCCAAAAATCGGTTTTGTTCCTGACATTGCCTTACGAATATTTTCAACCGTAGCATTGCAATGGCTTGGATTGCCCGGACCATTTGAGATAAAAACACCGTCGTAATCGATATGACTAAAGTCATAATCCCACGGAACACGTATAATGTGTATGTTTTTGGACATCAGGTAGCGTATTATATTGTGCTTCACACCGCAGTCCACCAAAACAACTTTCTTGTCGCCTGTTTTGTATTCAATCACCTCTTTACAAGATACTTTAGCAACCTGATTCTCTTCGTTGGGATTGTAAAAATCGATATTATCATTATCGTCAAAAACAATTTTCCCGAGCATTGCTCCTTTATCGCGCAACAATTTGGTCAGCATACGAGTATCTATACCGTATATGCCTGGAATATTCTCCTCTTTTAACCAATCGCCAAGACTTTTTGCCGCGTTCCAATGCGAATAATCATCGGAATAATTTTGCACGATGAGTGCACGAACATGTATATGTTCCGATTCAAAAAAATCGGAAATACCGTTGCTCTTGCTGTTTGCCGGAACTCCGTAATTCCCGATTATTGGATATGTTAAAGTAAGAATTTGTCCTGAATAGGAAGGGTCAGTCAAACTTTCGGGATAACCAACCATTGAAGTATTGAAAACCACTTCACCGGAAGTTGCTTGTTCGGCACCAAACGATTTTCCATGAAAAACTTGCCCGTCTTCAAGTATTAATCGTACCGATTTGTCTTGATACATAGCGTGTACTATTTTAATAAAATTATGTTCTCGATATTAGGGTACAAAGGTAATCAAAAAAACGACCTTTTTCGTGGTAAATATGGTTTTTGCTCTATTTTTTATTATTTTTATATTTATCATGTTGTGGGTTTCGTGATACGTGTTAAGAGTGGCTAACACAACGTAAAAGGAGTCTCGACTTAACTTTGGAGAATAAAAAAAGGCTTTTTCAAAAGCATGATTACCTATTTTTATAAAAATAACAACCTTTTACTTTTGAAAAAGCCCTTCTATGTTATATTTGACTTGTATTAAAACACCCTTCTAAATCCAATACTTAAACTCCTAAATGCCATCCCTAAATTATCTTTTTCTTGATAGCTATTTACTTTTTTAAAGAAGTACATCCAATTCAAATTATATCCTAAATCAAAATAACTTTTTTTACCTACTTGACATTGGATACCATATCCTATTTCAATACCAAGTCCATGATGATTTGATTTTGTTAAATCCCAATCACTTGATGATAAATTGTATATATTCTCTTCTCGTTGTAGTAAAGCATAATTTATACCATGAATTCTATAAAAATTTATCTTACTATTATCTGCAAATGTAAAATAGTCTTTTACGTAAATACCAAAAGAGTTTGCACTATAAGATAATTTATTTTCATTTCCGGCAGATAAAGAAAAACCACTTAACCTTCCAAATCCGGTATAAGATAACCCAATTTCATCCTTTCTACTACTATTATAAAGCCCTAAACGAGCAGATATAACTGCAACTCCCTTTTCCATAGAATCATATCCCAACAACAAATCAGATGTTGAGCTATACATATTGCCCGAACCTGCATAATTTAAACTTACAACAAAGTTTGTATTTCTCTCTTTAGAGTCCACCTCTTGTGCTTTTAGATTGATTAATGGAATAAGCATCATTAAAGAGAATAGCCATATAAAATGTTTTCTTCTTTTTAATTTACTCATATTATTATTTTTAGATTAATAAAACTGTTATTGTCCAACACTAAACTTAGAATACGTTTTTATAAAACAATATAACTAAAGTTTTATTGAACTTTTATCGTCTTTGAACATTGGATCCTTTAGGTCCAATGCAAATATACAAAAAAACACTTAAAAGGAAAAAGAATAAGTTAATTTATTCAACAAACACCAAACTATTTAACAAATAAGGAGACCAATTAGCTTCTAAATCGCACCATATTAACCCCCGATAACATTTCCTACTGTTTATTAGTGTAAATTAAAAGGATTACAATACTGATTTTAAATAAGATACAATAATTGCAGCTACTTAGTTCAGATAATCAAAAAAAGAGACGCGATAATATCACGTCTCAAATATCTTCGAAAAAAGTCTTTGCTCCTTACTCTTTGCTCTTTGCTCTAAACTATTACAACAAATTACTTGCCAGCTCCGACAACTGACTTCTTTCACCTTTTATCAGGTTTACATGTGCAAAAATCTCTTGTCCTCGCATCTTATCAATCATATATGCCAAGCCGTTCGATTGCGAATCGAGATAAGGTGAATCTATCTGTTGCAAATCGCCTGTAAATACCATTTTTGTATTTTCTCCTGCACGTGTAATAATGGTTTTTATTTCGTGCGGTGTCAGGTTTTGTGCCTCATCTACAATGCAATAAGTTTCGGAAAGACTTCTTCCGCGAATGAAAGCGAGTGCCTCTATTTCCAATTTCCCGGTCTTTTGCATCTCTTCCAAAGCACGCATATCGGCACTATTGCTTCCCAATTGCGATTTAATAACGTTCAGGTTGTCAAATAGTGGTTGCATATAAGGTGCGATTTTTTGTTTCTCGTCGCCCGGCAAGAAACCTAAATCTTTGTTCGATAGCGACACATTAGGTCGTGCCAACAATATTTGCGAATAAATTTTGTGTTGTCTCAGTGCCGATGCCAAAGCCAACAGAGTTTTTCCTGTTCCGGCTTTTCCGGTAATGCCCACCAACTTGATTTCAGGGTCATTAAGCACTTCAAAAGCGAAAGCTTGTTCGGCATTACGCGGTTGAATTCCGAAATTGTACTCTTTTTCTATTTTTTGAATTTTTCGTGTAAAAGGGTTGTATCTAACTAAAACGCTGTTTCGCTCACTTTTCAGAATAAAGCACTGATTTGGGTCGATTTGTGTGTCAAACGAAAACTCTTCGAAATCTACACCACCCGGTTGAGCATAAATTTTATCAATCAAATCGGGATCGATTCCCTCGAAAACCATCTCACCTCTGTCGAAAATATCTATATCGGCTACTTTGTCGTTTATATAGTCTTCTGCTAAAATACCTAACGAACGGGCTTTCATCCGCAGGTTTATATCTTTTGAGACAAGTATTGTTTTAGTTTTTGGGTCTTTTTCCGATATTTCCAAAACAACGGAGAGTATTCTGTTATCGGACGAACGTTCCGGGAATGCTTCCTTTATCTTTTCGTGGTCGTACGAACTGTTTACTATATATAATCTACCGCGTCCCAATCCCAAATCGGCACCATCGGTAAACAGATTATCGTCGGTAATTAAGTCGAGTTCCCGCACGAAAGCACGAGCATTAAAATTGATTTGATCATTCCCTTTTTTGAATTTATCTAACTCTTCGAGCACCACAAACGGTATAAAAATATCATTCTCTTCAAAATTTTCAATACACTTGTAGTCGTGTAAAATTACGTTGGTATCGAGAATAAAGTTTTTCTTGTGACTTTTGGCAGACTTTGTACTCCTGGTAGTTTTTGTTGTTTTCGTAGTTGCTTTAGCTGACTCTGTTGTAGTACTTTTAGTTGTAGATTTTGCCTTTGTTGCCGAAGCTGTAGTTGTAGTTTTTGCCATATCGTGTGTAAATTTAAAAAGTATTATTGTCTTCTTATTTAGAAACGTTGAAACACAAAAAAAAGTTTTAAAACAGACAGATTATTTTTAGTAAAATAGGTTTATCAAACAAAACACCCGTTTTTTAGACGAAACTCACGTTATTTATGCTTAAAACTCACCTATTTCTATCGATGCAAATTCTGTATCTGATATTTTTTTCTAACTTTGCATTTAATTTGGAAAAAATCAAAATTAACAGATAATATTTTCACAGTAACAACAATAAATACAATATTTTTTATGAGAAAAATAATCCTATCTTTAATAATTATGACAGTTATGATGAACGTCGTTAAAGCAGATGAAAATCCATTTTTTAAACCTTTTGACACGCCTTACGGAACGGCTCCGTTCGATAAAATTAAAAACGAACACTATATTCCCGCTTTTGAAAAGGCTATAGTTGAACATCAACGCGAAATTGATGAAATTACATCAAATCCGCAACCTGCAACTTTCTCTAACACAATAGAAGCCTTGGAAAATGCAGGCGAAATGCTTACACGTGTTAGCAGGGTGTTTTTCAACTTGAATAGTGCTGAAAGCAACGACGAAATGATGGAAATTTCAAGAACTATTAGCCCAAAACTTTCGGAACACAGCAATAACATCAATTTGAATGAAAAACTTTTCGAAAGAGTGAAAACTGTTTACATGGCTCGTCACTCATCGGGATTAAATCCGGAACAGATTCGATTGGTAGAAGATTATTATGAAGGATTCGAAGATAGCGGTGCCACACTTTCGGCAGCCGACAAAGAGATATATCGCGACCTGTCTATGAGATTAAGCAAAGCTACTCTTGATTTTGGACAAAACAACTTGCGCGCAACCAACAGCTACGAAATGCACTTGACAGACAGAGCTGATTTGGCAGGTTTACCCGAAAGCGAAATTGATGCAGCAGCAGCCAAAGCTAAAGCAAAAAACAAAGAAGGTTGGATTATCGACCTATCTGCACCAAGCTACATTGGATTTATGAAATATTCTAGTCGCAGAGATTTACGCGAGAAACTATATTTTGCATACAATACAAAATGTATAGGTGGCGAATTTGATAACATAGAGAATGTAAAAGATATTGCAAATTTAAGATTGCAAATAGCAAATCTGCTGGGATATAAAAGCTATGCAGAATATGTTTTAAGAAAAAGAATGGCTAAAACCGACACTGCTGTTTTTGGATTGCTTGATAATCTGGCAACTGCATTTACACCGATAGCAAAAAAAGAGTTGGCTGACGTGACAAAATTCGCTTCAGAAATGGAGAAAAAACAGGTTGAACTAAAAGCCTGGGATTGGAGCTACTATGCAGATAAACTAAAAGACGAACGCTTCAGCGTAAACGACGAAATGACTCGTCCATATTTTGAATTGGGAAACGTAAAAAAAGGTATTTTCGACTTAGCAACTGACCTATATGGCATTACATTTGTAAAAAACCCGAATATTCCTGTTTACCACCCGGAAGTTGATGCATACGATGTTTTAGATGAGAACGGCGAATTTTTATCGGTGCTTTATACCGATTTTCATCCACGCGCAGGCAAACGTCCGGGAGCCTGGATGACATCTTTCAAGAGCCAATATATTAAGGATGGTGTTGATAGTCGTCCGCATATTACTATCGTGATGAACTTTACAAGACCAACCGAAACAAAACCGGCATTGCTTACTTTTGATGAAGTAAAAACATTCTTACACGAATTTGGACACGCACTTCACGGTATGTTGGCAAAAAGCACATACAGCTCACTTTCAGGCACAAGCGTTTATCGTGATTTCGTAGAGTTACCTTCACAAATAATGGAGAACTGGTTAGTACAAAAAGAGTTTTTAGACAGATTTGCAGCTCACTACGAAACCGGAGAAAAAATGCCGGCTGACTTGCTGCAAAAAATAATCGATGCATCTATCTACAATACAGGATATGCTACACTCAGACAACTATCTTTCGGATATCTTGACATGGCATGGCACTCAATTGAAAAACCATTCGACGGCGATGTTTTAGAGTTTGAACAAAACTCTATGGAGAGAGTACAGATTTTACCCGTTGTTGATAATACAAGCATGTCAGCACAATTTGGACATATTTTCTCGGGCGGCTATGCAGCAGGATACTATGGCTACAAATGGGCGGAAGTTTTGGAAGCAGATGCCTTCTCGTTGTTTAAACAAAATGGAATTTTCGACAAAGAGACAGCTCACTCTTTCAGAGTAAATATTCTTGAAAAAGGAAATACTGAAGAGCCAATGGAACTTTACAAACGATTCAGAGGTCAGGAACCAACAATAGATGCACTTTTAAAGAAAAACGGAATCGGATTGTAAAAAAGAAAAGATGTAATAAAAAAACATCGAAATTTAGAATAATAAACATCAATAAATATCGAATGACACATAGATTTTATATCTTTGTGTACTAGAATAAATACAAGAGTAAATGACTCGAAAAATAAAAAATGCACTCATCTCTGTTTATCATAAAGATGGCTTGGAGGAAATCCTTGAATCTCTTAATAATCAGAATGTAAAATTTATATCAACAGGAGGAACTCAAGAGTTTATAGAGTCTCTTGGTTATGAATGCGCGGCGGTAGAAGACATTACCGGATATCCATCAATTTTAGGTGGCAGAGTAAAAACTTTGCACCCGATAATTTTTGGAGGTATTCTTTATCGCAGGGATGACGAATCGGATAAGAAAATTATCAAATCATACGATATGCCATCTATCGATTTGGTTATTGTTGATTTATACCCGTTTGAAGAGACAGTAGCATCCGGAGCATCAGAACAAGAGATAAATGAGAAAATAGATATTGGCGGAATCTCGTTAATACGCGGAGCTGCCAAAAATTATAATGACGTACTAATAGTTGCATCTAAAAAGCAGTATGCGCCACTTCTGCAACTGTTGCAAGAAAAAGGAGGAGAAACAACTCTTGAAGAGCGTCGTTCATTCGCAACAGATGCCTTTGCAGTATCATCGGGATACGATGCAGCAATCTTTAACTATTTCAATAAATATGCTAACAATCCTTCATTGCGCATCAGTTTTGACGAATCTAAAGAGTTGCGATACGGTGAAAATCCACATCAAAAAGGATTTTTCTATGGCAATCTGAATGATTCTTTCGATCAACTTCACGGAAAAGAGGTTTCTTACAACAATCTGCTAGATATAGAAGCGGCAATTTCGCTTATTTCAGATTTCGACGAAACCGCACTTGCAATACTAAAACACAATAACGCGTGCGGCATGGCTTGTCGTGAAACAGTTAAAGCAGCCTGGGATGCGGCATTGGCAGCAGACCCAATTTCGGCATTTGGCGGCATTGTAATTACAAATCGTGAAGTAGATGAAGATGCAGCTAAAGCGATAAATGAGATATTTTTTGAAGTCCTTATAGCACCAAGCTATACGGATGCTGCTTTGGAGATTTTAGTTCAGAAGAAAAACAGAATTATTCTGAAACTGAAAAATCAGTGCAGAACCAAACAACAAATGTCGTATCGCTCTGCGCTAAACGGAGTGTTAGCTCAAGAGTATGATACATATAAGCATAGTGCAGAGCAGTTGAATGTTGTAACACAAAAAGCACCTACCGATAAGGAGATTGAAGACCTTTTGTTTGCCAATATTTTGGTAAAACATACCAAGTCAAATGCAATCGTATTGGCTAAGGACAAACAACTTATCGCCAGTGGAACTGGACAAACATCACGAGTTGAGGCATTGAAACAAGCTATCGAAAAAGCAACATCATTCAATTTCGATTTGAAAGGTGCCGTGATGGCTTCGGATGCATTTTTCCCTTTCCCCGATTGTGTAGAAATTGCAGATAAAGCCGGAGTAACCGCTGTTATTCAGCCTGGTGGTTCTATCAAGGACTCTGAATCGATAGAGTATTGCGACAAAAACAACATGGCTATGGTTACAACCGGAGTAAGACATTTTAAACATTGATAACTATACGGTTATAACAAATAGGAAACGTAACATTAATAAAAACATCATAAAAAATAAGCCTGCGGTTAGCAACCAAAAGGCTAAATAGTAATAATATGGGATTATTTTCTTTTACACAAGAATTGGCAATGGACCTGGGAACTGCCAACTCTATTATTGTGAACAATTCAGGAAAAATTTTACTCGACGAGCCATCGATTGTAGCGTTGGATCGTAAAACAGATAAAATGATTGCTTTAGGTGATAAGGCAAGACAAATGCATGGTAAAACTCACGAAAACATCCAAACCGTAAGACCATTGAGAGATGGTGTTATTGCCGATTTTAACGCTGCCGAACAGATGATTCGCGGAATAATAAAAATGGCAACAAAAAGCAGAGGCGGACTTTTCGCACCATCGCTTCGCGTAGTAGTTTGTATCCCTTCGGGAAGTACCGAAGTTGAGATACGTGCCGTACGCGACTCTACTGAACACGCAGGCGGAAGAGACGTCTATATGCTTTTTGAACCGATGGCTGCAGCTTTGGGAATTGGTATTGACGTGGAAGCACCAGAAGGAAACATGATAGTTGACATAGGTGGTGGTACTACAGAAATTGCAGTTATCTCGTTGGGCGGAATCGTGTCGAATAAATCGATAAAAATCGCAGGAGACGATCTTACAGAAGATATAATGGAATATATGGGTCGTCAACACAATATGAAAGTTGGAGAACGCACTGCCGAACAGATAAAAATTAATATCGGCTCGGTAGTTACCGAACTACAAGACCCACCCGAAGATTTTGTTGTTCATGGTCCTAACAGAATGACATCTCTACCAATGGATGTTCCCGTATCTTATCAGGAGATAGCACACTGTCTCGAAAAATCAATTTCAAAAATGGATTCCGCGGTGTTGAGTGCATTAGAGCAAACACCACCCGAACTGTATGCCGATATTGTAAGAAACGGAATTTACCTGACCGGAGGTGGCGCTCTTTTAAGAGGCTTAGACAGAAGACTTACAGAAAAAATAGGAATACAATTCAAAGTTGTAGAAGATCCGTTGCGTGTAGTTGCAAAAGGAACAGGAATAGCTCTACGCAATATCGACAAGTTTAGTTTCCTAATGAGATAATTACATAAAACAACATCGGTCTTTTGTATTTATTAAAAGGCCGATGTTTTATTTATATGCGAAATCTTTTCAATTTTATAATTCGAAATAGTTCGTGGCTGTTGGCAATCTTACTGGTTGTCTTTGGCTTCTATCTCGTATTTTCGCATAACTCATATCAGAGAAGCGTCTATCTCACTTCTGCCAATAAAGTTTCAGCCTGGTTTTACAACACTTCCAACAAAGTCAACAGTTTTTTCTATTTGCAAAAAAACAATAGGGAGTTATTGGAAAACAACGCTCGTTTAGAAAAAGAACTGTTCGATTTGAAACAACGACATATTGGTTTCAAAACAGATTCTACATCGTTGGATATTTTTGCTACAGATTCAACCTATCATTCTCAGTTTAACTTTATTCCGGCAGAGGTAATAAATATAAGCTTTTCCGGTGCCAATAACTTCATAACTCTAAACAGAGGAACTCTGCATGGAGTAAAAGCAGATATGGGAGTTATTTCCCAGACAGGTATAGTGGGTGTTGTTTTGAAGGCATCCCAAAATGCAAGTGTAGTAATTCCTGTAATTAACCCAAAATTCAGATTGAGTGCCAAGTTATATCACTCTGATAATACGGGTTCACTATCTTGGGATGGAAATAATATAAGAATTGCACAACTGAACGAACTGCCAAAACATCAACCATTTGAGCCGGGTGATACTGTAGTTACGAGCTTTTCGAGTATTTTTCCAAAAGATATAGTTATAGGTTACGTAAATAAATTAGGAAAATCGAAAGATGATAAATTCAATACGTTAGATGTGCAGCTTGCGACAGATTTTCACTCACTGCAACATGTATTAATAATTGAAGATCTTTTTTTTGAAGAGCAAAAGGAACTCGAAGAGTCGATTAAATAACTTATGAAGGCTATCCATTTTTTTACAGAACTATTGATGTTTACAATATTGATACTGTTACAAGTGTTATTGCTTAACCGTATCACTCTTTTTGGTGTAGCCATTCCTGTACTCTATATCTATTTTCTGATTAAACTTCCGTTGGATAGAAATCAGCATTATGTTATTATCGCCGGATTTTTACTCGGCTTTATTATAGATGTCTTTTTAAATACACCCGGAATAAATGCCACTGCCACCTGTATTGTTGCAGCGTTTAGAAAAACTATTCTGAATCTGTTTTACTCGAAAGAAGAGTTTCAGGAACTGGTTCCGGGACTTTATTCGGGAGCATCAAACTTTATTAAATTTACAATAGTTACCGTTTTTTTGCATCAAATCTTGTTGTTTTTTATCGAGTCGTTCACTCTGTTTAATTTGCTAAACACAGTTATTCGATTAGGTTCATCATTCGTGCTGACACTTATTCTGATTTTTGCAATAGACGGATTACTCTATAAAGGCGAAAGAAGTGTACAATAAAAACAGGGAATATTCAAAACGAAAATATGTTATCGTTGCTATTGTAGCAGTGATAGTTGTTGTCTATTCCCTGCAACTATTTAACCTTCAGATACTAAAAACCGAATATCGCGACTTCGCCGATAGTAACGCTTTTTTCAAAAAAACTCTCTACCCTTCCCGAGGTTCAATATACGACCGTAACGGGAAACTACTCGTTTATAACCAACCCACCTACGATGTAATGATGGTTGTGCGTGAGATGAAAGAGTTTGATAGTCTCGATTTCTGCAACACGCTAAATATAGACAATGCCACATTCAACAGATTGAATGAAGAGATGCGCGACAGACGAAAAAATCCGGGATATTCATCATACACACCGCAACTTTTCATGTCGCAATTAGATGTTCAAGAGTACGCACTGTTGCAAGAAAAACTTTACAAGTTTCCCGGTATTTATATTCAGAACAGAACTGAAAGACAATATACCGGAAGCAATATGGGCTTGATACTCGGATATATTGCCGAAGTAGATAAAAGCAAAATGGATTCCGACCCATATTATTCAAGAGGTGATTATGTTGGAAAATCGGGAATTGAGTTGTCGCACGAAGAGGATTTGCGTGGCGAAAAAGGAGTGGAGATATTGTTGCGTGATGCACATGGACGAGTTCAAGGAAAATATAAAAATGGCGAATATGACAGATTACCCGTTTCGGGAAGAGACCTTAAACTGTCTATAGATATTGAACTGCAAGCCTACGGCGAATATCTGATGCAAAATAAAATCGGCTCTATCGTTATGATTGAACCCGAAACCGGAGAAATTCTCTGCATGGTTGCCGCACCAAGTTACGACCCTAATCTACTGACCGGTAAAAACTTTAGTAAAAACTACTTAGAGTTGGAACAAAATCCCTATAAACCACTTATCAACAGGAGTGTAGCAGGATTGTATCCACCCGGTTCTACATTTAAGCCGACACAAGGATTAATTTTTCTGCAAGAGGGAATTATCACACCCGAAACTCGCTACAGCTGCTATGGAGGTTATCCGCCACTAGGTGGCAGACCAAAATGTCACGGACATGCTTCGCCTTTGGCATTACAGTATGCTTTGGCAACTTCGTGCAACTCGTTTTTCTGTTACGGTTTAAACGCTATGCTCAATAACCGAACAAAATACTCATCTACAAACGAAGCATTTGAAGTTTGGAAAGAGCATATGATAGACCTTGGCTTTGGTTATCGTTTGGGTGTAGATTTACCTTCCGAAAAGAGAGGATTTATTCCAAATAGTAAGTTCTACTCAAAGGCATTAAAAACCGAAAAGTGGAATGCTCACAATATTATCTCTATAGCCATTGGTCAAGGCGAAATACTTTCTACACCGCTTCAATTAGCCAATTTATCTGCAATAATAGCGAACAGAGGGTTCTATTACACACCGCATGTTGTAAAAGAGAGAAAGGGATTACCGCTAGATACTATGTATACAAATCGCCGTGAATCAAATATCAACAGAGAGCATTTTGAGCTGACAGTTGCCGGAATGGCAGATGCTGTTACACACGGTACTTGTAGAGGTATAAATCTGGCACCCGACTTGATAGTTTGCGGAAAAACAGGAACTGCCGAGAACCCGCATGGCGATGACCACTCTCTTTTTATGGGTTTTGCTCCACGAGACAATCCTAAAGTTGCTATTGCAGTTATAGTGGAAAACGGACGTTTCGGTGCAAGCAATGCTGTGCCAATTGCACGACTGATGATGCACAAATATTTTAAAGGTGAGATTCCCGAGCACGATTTATATATAGAAAACAGAATAGTAAACACCACTATCCTACCCTATGTGTATAGAAAAGGTGTGACAAAAACAAATACACCAACTCCAAAAAATGAATAGCAATATTGAAAATATAAACGAAAAAGGACGAGTTGACCGGGTAATAGTATTGCTATATCTGTTATTTGTCGTGTTGGGTTGGTTCAATATTTTTGCGGCCAGTTTTGATTTGGAAAACGCAGTAAGTATGTTCGACCTTTCAGGCAGGGCTGGCATGCAGTTGGTTTGGATTGGTACTTCGTTGCTACTTGCATTCGCACTGATAAAAATAGATGTTGCTTTTTACGAAACATATGCTCTGCTTTTTTATGTAATAGGTGTTAGTTTGCTGATTATTACGCTATTTATAGCACCCGATATTAAAGGTTCACGCTCGTGGTTGGTTATAGGTCCTGTACGGTTGCAACCTGCCGAATTTATGAAGTTCATTATCGCGCTGATGCTGGCAAAAACCTTTAATACCTACGGATTCACACTGATGAATAGGAAGAGTTTAATGCTCGTTTCAGCTATAATTTTGTTGCCATTTATTCTGGTGATTTTACAAAGCGAAACGGGAACAGCGTTGGTTTACTTGAGTTTGGTTTTGGTTCTTTACCGTGAAGGGTTGCCGGGAAGTGTGCTCTTTTTAGGCGTAGCAGCTGTAACATATTTTATAGTAGGTATTAAATTTTCAGATACTGAGATAGTTCCGGTTTCATTAGGCGAATTTATTGCTGCAATATTGATGATTTTGTTTGCTGCCGGAATGATTTGGTATTATGTAAAAAGGAAAACGGTAGCTTACACTTATCTTGTTATAGCAGCTATACCATTTGTTGCAAACTTAATATTATCCTTTTTTAAAGCCGATATATCCTATGGATGGATTGCACTAATATCGTTTACAGCCGGTGCTCTTTATCTGATTTATCTGCTACTCAGATTCAGACGCAAAAAGTACTTGCTTATCCTTCTGTTTCTTTTAGGCTCAGTTGCATTTGTAGAATCATTGGAGTATGTATTTACCGATATTCTGCAACCACACCAACAGATGCGAATAAAAGTAACATTGGGAATGGAGGAAGATTTGTTGGGTTCGGGCTATCACGTAGGACAGTCAAAAATAGCTATCGGTTCAGGTGGATTAATTGGTAAAGGTTTTTTAAACGGAACACAAACAAAATTAAAATATGTGCCCGAACAAGACACAGACTTTATCTTCTGTACTATAGGCGAAGAATGGGGTTTCCTTGGTTCGGTTTTAATAATTGTATTGTTCGCAATTTTTATTTTACGGCTATTAGCTTTGGCTGAACGACAGACTTCAGCATTCGGTCGGGTTTATGGATATAGCGTTGTTAGTATATTCCTATTCCATCTGATGGTTAATATTGGTATGGTTATAGGCATAATGCCGGTAATCGGTATTCCGTTACCGTTTTTTAGTTATGGTGGCTCTTCTTTATGGGGATTTACCATTCTGCTTTTTATTTTCCTTAGGATTGATAAATCGAGAAAGCGAAAATAAATAAAGTGTAAACAGTACAACAAAAAGCATTGTAAAACAAAATTGTTATGAGAAATTTAGCACAAGACTACATGGTTTCGGCTCAATATTATGCGCCACGAAGTAAAGAGAAATTAATGTTTTTGGGAGAGCATATTTCTCTAAAACATTTAACTTCAACAGATAAGCTTATCGGAATAATCGGTGATCCTGGAGGTGGTAAATCATCATTTATTAAAGGTATGTTTCCCGGTCTGCAATTGACAAACGATGACGATATAGTTAATCCACAAAAAATAATGCAGGTACGTAACCTATACGATACAGATATAGAAAGCGCTACTACATTTCATCTCGATATACGTTTTCAGATGGCATTTACTCAAATGTATGAAATTGCAGACTATGTAAATTTAATACTCTCAAAAAACCGAAGAGTAGTAATTGAACATTTCAACCTTCTTTTTCCTGCACTAAATGGACGCAATGCCGACCTGATTGTTGGTATAGGCGAAGAGATTATAGTTACCCGTCCAAGCGTATTTGGTCCGCTGCCACAAAGTATTTATGAAATGGTTCACGAATCGCTTAGGTATCGCAAAACGGCACACTCTGCCGAAGAAATTACTTTGCTTGTGCTGGAGGAAGAGTTCGGAATTACAGACGAGTTATTCTATATTTCCGATATTAGAAATGGATTTGTTTTTAAATTTCCACAAAAACCTGATATCGATTTAAATGATTTGGAAGAATCGGTAAAAGAACGGTTATCACAAAACATAAGCATCTCTTATTATGATGAAAATAATATATTAGTTGGCGATAAGATAGTAAGATGTAACGGCTCCAGATTTCACATTAAAAACACATCAGAAATCGACAACTTCTTTTTAGTAAAAGAGCTTATATATGACCCTAAAACAGACACACACTGTTTAGTGGCTTTAATTGATGGATTTACTGATGATGTAACAAACAGAAATACTCACTACTTCTTTAAAAGAAAGAAATAAACATTAAATAACTTTTTCAATTTAGGCAAAACAGAGTAGCATTTTAATAACACATAAAATAGAAAAGCATAATAAAGAGCCTGTTTTGTGCGTTTTTTTTGTACCTTTGCCGTTTATAAATCGAAAACAATATAAAAAACTCAATCATTGTGGCTGATACAAAATATATTTTCGTTACCGGAGGTGTTGTATCTTCTCTAGGAAAAGGGATAATTGCAGCATCACTCGGAAAATTGTTACAAGCCAGAGGCTATAAGGTAACAATACAAAAATTCGACCCATATATCAATGTCGATCCTGGTACATTAAACCCTTATGAACATGGAGAGTGTTTTGTAACCGCAGACGGACACGAAGCAGACCTTGATCTTGGACATTACGAAAGATTCCTTAATACACAAACTACCCGCGACAATAATATTACTACCGGAAGGGTTTATCAGACAGTAATAGAAAAAGAGCGCAGAGGCGATTATCTTGGTAAAACTGTTCAGGTTATTCCACATATTACCGACGAAATAAAACGAAACGTAAAACAACTTGGTATAAAAAACAAGTTCGATTTCGTGATTACAGAAATAGGTGGAACTGTGGGTGATATCGAATCTACACCGTTTTTAGAGAGTGTACGACAACTAAAATGGGAATTGGGAAAAAGCTGTTTCACGTTACACTTGACTTATGTTCCCTATATAGCAGCTGCCGGAGAAGTCAAAACAAAACCAACTCAACACTCGGTAAAAGAGTTGCAATCGTTAGGTATTCAACCTGATATGCTGGTACTTAGAACAGAAAAAAAACTAAGTAACGATGTACTTCGCAAAGTTGCATTATTTTGTAATGTCGAAATAAGTGCCGTAATGCAGTCTATCGACGTTTCTTCCATATACGAAGTGCCGGTAATGATGCAACAACAAGGTATGGATGAGGTAGTGCTGAAAAAGCTTAATATGCCATTGCGTCAGAAAGCAAATCTGGACGCATGGAAAGCATTTTTACAAAAACGCCGAAATGCTAAAAAAACGGTAAACATAAAACTTATAGGTAAATATGCCGAATTACCCGACGCTTATAAATCAATAAACGAGTCTCTATCTCAAGCTGCTATCTACAACGATAGAAAATTAGAACTTGATGTTTGTCATTCTGAAACACTAAGTGAAGAGAATGTAGAAGAAAGACTAAAAGATACTGATGGTATAGTTATTGCACCGGGATTCGGACAAAGAGGTATTGAAGGTAAATTTATTGCTTTAAAATTTGCCCGAGAAAATGATATACCTACTTTTGGTATCTGTTTGGGTATGCAATGCATGGTTATAGAGTACGCAAGAAATGTTTTAGGCATAGAAGAAGCCAATTCGGCAGAAATGGACCCAAAAGCTAAACACAAAGTGATAGACTTAATGGAAGAACAAAAGCATATCACTAACAAAGGTGCGACCATGAGATTGGGAGCATACGAATGTATCTTGAAAAAAGGTTCATTGGCACATCAGGCATACGGAAAACTAAAAATAAAAGAACGTCATAGACACAGATACGAATTTAATAACGAATACAAAGCCCAGTTTGAAGCTGCAGGTATGAAAGCAACAGGAATTAATCCTGATGCAGATCTGGTAGAGATTGTAGAAGTACCAGATAAAAGATGGTATTTGGGAACACAATTTCACCCTGAGTACAACAGTACTGTCATATCGCCCAACCCATTATTCATGAGCTTTATGAAAGCTGCGGCTGAAACTAAATCAAAAAAATAGAACAACTTAAAGGAGTGTATTATAAAAAGGCACACCTTCAATATTATAATATAACAGATGGATAAAAATACAATAATCGGAATGCTGCTAATAGCAGGAATTCTTATTGCATACACAATTTATACAAAACCCAGTAAAGAACAAATAGCAGAACAGAAACGCCTGAGAGATTCTGTTGAAATGGTAGCCAAGCAAAAAGAAATTGAAGAAGCACAACTTCAAAATGTTACTGATACACAACAAAGTCAATTGAATGCACAAACTAATGTTGCAGACTTCTTCTCTACAGGCAAACCAGTCGTTACTACAGATTCGGCTACAATTGAAAATGATCCGACAACAAATATAGTTACCGAAATAGAGGCATCACCAACTGACTCTCTAACATCCCTAGAGGAGAGTAGATTAATTGTATTAGAAAACGAAAAAGTAAAACTTCTCCTTAACACTAGAGGTGGAGGAATTCACTCTGTTGAACTAAAAGGAGAAAAAAGATACGATAACGATAGCCTTTATATATTTGATAATAAAAATGAAGAAGCAAGTTTTAACTTAGAACTAGCTAACCGAAACAGTGTTACATTAAACACCCGTGACCATATTTTCAAACCCATAAAAACAGATAATGACAGCACAATAATTATGCGTTTGGAAAACTCACCCGAGCAGTATATCGACTTTATATATACACTGCCTTCAAATGAGTATATGATGGATTTCGATATTCGTGTTGTTGGTATGAGCACAGGACTACACCCCAATTACATGTCGAATTTCAAACTGCATTGGGATCAAAAACTACGTCAACAAGAAAAAGGTCGTAACTTCGAGAATAGATTCGCACGCATACATTATAAGTATGATGGACAGAGTGTTGAGAAATTAAGCGAAATGAAGAACGCTGAAAAAGAGATGTCAGAACCTGTAAAATGGTTCGCTTTTAAAGACCAATTTTTCAGTTCAGTAATAATAGCAGAAAAACCATTCACCAATATCATCCTGAAGTCGAAACTTCTTAATGAAACTAACTATATTAAAGAATATGCGGCAGATGCTATGGTGCCGGTTTTTGTTGATGCTCAAAACGATGCCCTACATGCAAATTTTAGCTACTACTTTGGTCCCAATCACTATTATACACTCAAAGATTATAACAAAAACGTATCTGCAAGTAATGAAAAACTAGATTTGCATGAGATTGTATATTTGGGTTATCGTTGGTTGAGTTGGGTAAATAAGTATTTCTCAATTCCGGTTTTCAACTTCTTCTTGTCACTCAACTGGAACATGGGACTTATTATTCTTATCATGACACTATTAGTTAAGTTAATAGTATTGCCACTAACATACAAAGGGTTTAAATCAACTGCAAAAATGCGGGTTTTGCGTCCTCAAATCAAAGAGATAGAAGAGAAGTATCCCGGAAATGATAACGAAACAATGATGAAACGCCAACAAGCTACTATGGAGTTGTACAACAGAGCAGGTGCAAGTCCTATGAGCGGTTGTTTGCCGATGCTGTTGCAAATGCCTATACTCCTTGCATTTTTCTTCTTCTTCCCTTCGGCAATAGAGTTACGTCAACAAAGTTTTTTGTGGGCAAACGACTTATCTACATATGATTCAATAATTTCATGGAGTGGCAACATTCCATTCATAACAAAATTCTTAGGCAATCATATCAGTTTGTTCTGTTTGTTGATGACTGTAGTAAATATTGTTTACACTAAATACAATATGTCAAATGCCGATACCGGACAAGCCCAAATGCCCGGAATGAAATATATGCCAATTCTTATGCCGATAATGATGTTTTTCTTCTTAAACTCATATCCTGCAGGATTGAATTATTACTATTTCTTATCGGCATTAATTGCAATTATTACAAACTCGCTGTTTAAGGTTTTCCTAAACGAAGAGAAACTGTTGTTACAACTCGAAGAGAACAAAAAGAAACCTAGAAAGAAATCAGGTTTTATGGCTCGCTTAGAGGAGGCACAAAAAATGCAGGAAAAACAGTTACGCGAAAGAGCGAAAGAAAACGCTAAAAAAAATCGCAGATAAATTTTCCCGATTTTCACTAACATGTGAATTTCAAACATATAACATCAGTGAGGTCTTCTGACCTCACTGCTTATAGAGAAAATGATAGGACTTTTCAATGATAGTTTCCCACCAATAATGGATGGGGTGGCATTGACCACTTATAATTATGCTTATTGGCTACATCACAATGGTCATCCGGTAAGTGTGGTTACTCCGTTTGCTGACGGAGAGCGACTTCCCGAACCATTTCAGGTGTTGCGATATCCATCATTTCCCGTTCCAAATAGGAAGCCATACCGATGGGGAGTCCCATATCTATTAACACCCTCTGTTTCACAAATTCATCGAACTCCTTTTGAAATAATACATGGACATAGTCCGTTTTCAGCTGGTCGCCTGGGAATGTCTATAGCAAAAAAACGCAATATACCATTCATAATGTCATTTCACTCCAAATTCAAAGATGACTTTATACAAGCGGTTAAAAGCTCTACAATAGCTGATTTAATGATTAAGCGTATTATGGAAGTCTTTGATGCTGCCGACGAAGTTTGGATTTCGTAAGAAGCTGTAAAAGAAGTTTTGGAGTCTTATGGTTATAAAGGAAAAACTGAGATAGTAGAAGTTGGAAATGACTTTGCATCTATCACCAATTTCGACGCATTGAGAGCTGGGAAAAGAGATGAATTAGGGCTTGCTCCCGAAACTCCGTTGTTTCTTTTTGTTGGTCAACAGATAGTTGAGAAAAATATTCCATTCCTATTAGATAGTCTTAAACTATTAGATTTTCCTTTCAAAATGATATTTGTAGGAGATGGATATGGATTAGAGGATTTTAAAAAACAGGCAATCGCCAACAATCAACAGGACTTGATTTCCTTTACAGGAAATATCACAAATAGAGAAGACCTATCTGGTTATTATGCCGCTGCTGATCTATTTTTGTTTCCATCTCTATACGACACTGCAGGATTAGTAATAAGAGAGGCAGCAGCTTTAAATACTCCTTCTCTGCTAATTGAAGGAAGCACAGCTGCATCAGCTATTCAAGACAATATAAACGGTTTTGTTGCTCCACCCAATAACAGAGTTTTCGCAGAGCGTATTACAGAAATAATAAAAGACAAGTCGCTTTTGCATAAAGTAGCATCGGGAGCAAAGGAGTCTTTAACCCGATCGTGGGAAGATATTACAAAAGAGGTTTTTGACAGATATCACCATCTTATAACACGAAAAAATGAGTAAGAGCGATAATCCAATAAAACCATGTACTGCCGGCAACTCAAATATTATTACAAAAAAAAACAGAACCGGCTTTTCTCTATGGCAAATATTACTGCCTATAGCTATCAGTCTGTTGGTAGTAGGCTTTTTGATGAAAGAGAATATTACTGCCGATTCATTTAAAGAGTTTGAAATTACAAGACGCTCTATAACAGGTATCGGACTGGCAATATTGGCATGGGGTGTACAAAATTTAGCTATGGGGCACCGCTATTACACATTAGCCTATCCCTATATGAGTAAGTGGGGTTCAATTCGGGTAACTTTTTTAATTGAGTTTGCATCTGCTATTACTCCGTCTGCTGTGGGCGGATCGTCTGTTGTATTTCTATTTATGGCTCGTGAGGGCGTTAGTGTAGGCCGGGCTACTGCCATTACAATAAGCGGACTTTTTCTGGATGAACTTTTTATGGCCATCGTTTGTTTGGTCGCACTATTTTTTGTACATCAAGGTATAGGTATTGAGAACATCCCTGCTCTATCAGTCGGATTACATATTACTCTTATAACATTAGCCATAATACTATTCCTGTGGACATTGGCACTATATATTTCCCTTTTTCACAAAGCATCCTGGGTTGGTAATATTCTTGTGTGGATTACATCCTGGAAACCACTACGAAGATGGAAAAGAAGTGCAATAAGGATGAAATATGACTTACAAATTGCATCGAAGGAGATGAGTAATATGAATTGGTGGTATTGGTTTAAACTAATTGGAGCCACCATTATCTCATGGGGTGCACGTTTCGCCATTGCTTGTGTGCTGATATACGGATTTACTACAATAGATGTAAATTGGGCAATAGCATATGTAAAACAAATGATAATATGGTTAATTGCACTTATCACCCCTACTCCGGGAGGAAGCGGATTTGCAGAATACATGTTTCAGGTAGCTTACAGCGAATATTTTCCTAATCCTGCAATAGCACTAATGGTTGCACTGATATGGCGGGTTATTACATCTTTCAGCTATATTGTTGTAGGACCTATTTCTCTAATGTATCAACTTCGCAAGAAAAAACAGATTAAGTAATAAAAAAGAGACGCGACTACATCGCGTCTCTAATATTTATAATTACTACAGTCTTATTTTACAATCAATTTGTGACTTGAAACTTTTCCTTCGCTCAATACTTTAAGTATATACATACCTGAAGCTTGTCTGAAAGATAATGTTTCGTTTGCATCAACATTGTAAACACCAACTGTTCTACCTGATATGTCAACTACAGTAACTACTGATTTTTCAATAACTTTTACATTAACAAGGCCATCTGATGGATTAGGATAAACTGAAGCTACATTTACAGATACATCCTCGTTAATACCGGTTGCATAATCAAGTTTAACATTATCAATAGAAACTTGAGCCCCGTCACTTCCTAAATAATGGAAAGCAAACTTAACATTAGGTTCTCCTGCAAATTGAGTGAAAGGAACAGTAGCTCTACTCCACACCCAGTTTTCAAATACACCGAAATCTTCTTCTCTCCAGATTTGAATCCAGTTAGTACCGCCATCTGTAGATACTTTTACCATGATGTCAGCTCCATCTGCTTCTACTTGCCATATATAACTAGCTAAGAAATCGAATGAAAACTCAATATCGCTACTTACACCACTTAAATCGAATGTAGGACTAATCGCCCATTCATCCATTAAATCACTATTAACCCAGAATACTTCAAGAGCACCAGCCGAAGAGTTACCTTCACCTTGATGCCAATTGGAATCAGAAATAGGATGAGTATTTACAAAACTCCATCCTACAGGCGGAAATTCTCCTTCAAAATCTTCAAAGTAAGGCAATTCAGCGAGAGCCTCTTCATCACCCTTATAGGTGAGGCGCACATCATCCAATGAGAAGTAGGTAAACATACCTGAAGTGATTCTCCAGGCTAAGTAAACCGCCCCATTTCCTCCATTTATATTAGAAACACTAATGGTATCCGATTTCCAAGAAGATGAAGGACTGAATTCTGATACAGTTACAAATGACTCCGGATCACTTAGATCAATCATATACCCAAATTCTCCCTCAGCTCCACTTCCGTCGCCATAGTCAAACATCAATTCACCTGCCGGCTCAAGATCAATAAGTGGTGAGGCTAAAATAATTGGGTTCATGGCTCCACTTTGCCTAAACAGAATAGCTGCTCCACCGGCGCAGTATACCATATCACTGGGGGTTACTATCTTAGTCCAATCTTCCGGAACATCATAATCGGGATGCTCAGAGAAATCTTCTAAATAGTAATAACCGGGAAGTTGCATCTGTACATTTTCTGTTACATCAGCATTCACCACTTCAACCTCATCATTGGCAGTTACAAACCCCGCAGCAATTATCTGATAGGAATAAGTGCCGGGTTCTACCTCTTCAAACAGAGCCAAACCGCTTGCATTAGTTTGTTTGGTGCCATGTCCTTGTAAGGTAACAGCAGCACCCGAAAGGGGATTTTCGGCATTATCCTTAACGTTAAAGGTAACCGAATAGGTTTGGTCATCTCCTCCCTTATGAGTTAATGCCACATTATCTAAAGAGAAATAGGTCGTAACGCCTGAGGTGAGTTTCCATGCCAAATAAACCTCTCCCATTCCTCCATTGATAGAAGACACATCGAGGACAAACTCATCCCATGCGGCTGTGGGATTAAAGGTTTCAACATCCACAAAGGTTTCAGCATCTTCGGGGTCGGTCATATAGCCCAGTATGGCTTCAACTGCACCTTGCCCCTTGCCAAAATCAAATGTGATATGTTCTGCAGGTTCAAGATCAATTAGAGGGCTAATCAAAATAAGGGGATTCATGGCCGAATTTTGCCTAAAGAGGATTGCCTCACCACCTGTACAATATACAAAATCCGAAGCTGATGCAATGCTCGCCCACCCATCAGGAATTCCCATGGCCGGAGCATCCGTAAAGTCTTCGTAAAAGTAGAAACCGGGAGATTCCATCACAATATCAATGTTAACATCATTGTTATCAACGGTAGCGGTGCCACTAATACTATTGAAGCCTGCGGCTTCTATTTCGTAATCATAGGATCCGGGAAGAACATCATTATATATTGCAACGCCTGTAGAGTTGGTAGTCCTTGTTCCTTGGTTTTCCATAAAGATTGTAGCACCCTGAATAGCATTATTACTCTCATCCTTAATGTTAAAAGTAATAGCATAGCTGTCCAGTTCTGAACCCACAGGCACCATTTCGCTTTGCACAATGCTCTTGTCTGCACTATTTTGTACAAAAACCACCACCTCCAAATCGTTGGCATCCTCCATAAAGGTAAGATCCATATCGTAGGTTTGTGACATAGTATAAGGCGTACCGGGATTAAGTGCCGGAAGGGTTGTGCCATTCCCATCAGGGAGCATCTTCATCATCACATTATGAAACTCCACCTCTCCATTGCTGCCCACATTTCCAACAGTAGTTTTCTCAATAATGGCAATGTGCAACTTTAATCCTTCAGCATAAGTTTCTGCCACATCTATACTAAGGTTAACGGAAACCATATTATTGTCATCAATCTCCGCCTCAGTAACCACTATTTGCATATCCGTTGGGAGTCCTTGGAAACTATCATAAAAACCTTGGGACATTACATGGGGTGTTGTGGGATTCCCGTTATTCCCATTGGGGATTAAGGCCGGAACACCTGTAACTGCAGGGTAAAAAGCCCTTCTTATTCCAACATCAGCATTACAGTATGGGTCACCTGCTCCCGGGAAATCCACCTGATATTTTATTATGCTGTGGTTACCAATATTTTGTGCCAAAACGGCATCAATAACAGGATTAGCGCTGGCACAAGGGCCACAGGTTGAACTGGTAAACAGTTCAAATAGCGGTTTTACGGTATAAGCCCCGTCTCTAACCATTAGGCTTTTTTCCGCTACTGCATTGCCGTTAGGAGCAACTACTACAGCACTATAAGTCCCTTCCTGACTGATAAGCACATCAGTAAAGGTTGTACCCGAATAGAGGGGTGTGCTCTGAGGGGTTAGTGAGCTTAGGCGTTCAATAACCGGTTCTCCTTGAGCATTGGTGATTAGCAACGTCAACGCTTGACCTGCTGGCAAGAGTTTGGCGTCGCTAACAAAAGTTACTTCAATGTTTTGTCCGGGTGCCACTCTATTGGGCATAATGAGCTCGCATTGATTTTCAAACTGGTCTAGAGCATCATAAATGCTCTGACTCTGCATGGGATTTAATCCTAGCATGAGTAACGCAAGGAATAAAAGTTTAATTTTTTTCATAATGAATAATTAAGTGTCCCCTTTTATTAGGACAGTTTTTTTAATTTGTTAATATTTTATTTTTCAAAGAACTTAAATCTTTGACTTTGCAAAGTTAAAGATTTTTTTGAAACTTTCAAGTGTTTTAAACAATTTTTTTCATATTCAAAAGTCTGGTTAATTTCACTCTAAATTCCCAAAAAA
>CAYFUW010000013.1:0-31677 GCA_964346495.1 uncultured Dysgonomonadaceae bacterium | reverse complement strand
AAAGTTTTTGGCAAAAAACATAAATCATAGTTCTAAAAATATGTTCTTTAGTCTTTTGTTTACATCTTGTGTCTTGCATCTTGTGTCTATTTGTATTAAGTTTTCTTAGTAAAGATTATTTGTTAAAATCAAATATAGAAAATAAATTTGTTGTAGAATTTCACAATAAAAGAAGAACAAATATGAAAAAGATTTCAGTACTATTTTTTTTCGTTATAGTTAGCTTTGCAATTTTTGCTCAAAGTCCTGATTTTGTAGCTCCTAATTATAATGAAATTGAGAAAAACATTCAAAATGAGTTTTCTAATCTCTATTATCCTAAGTTGATGGAGCGCTACATCGCAGGTGATTCAACCTTTACTGCCGATGAACAAAGACATCTATATTATGGATATGTTTTTCAACCAACATATAAACCCACAGAAATTTCTGAATATAATGGGAAAATGTCGGATTTGCTTGCAAAGCAATATCTTGATGAAAGCGATTACGATTTAGTTTTGGTGTACACCGATGAGTTATTAAAAGAAGACCCGTTTAATTTGCGTGCACTTAATGCTAAACTATTGATTTATGCTCAAAAAAACGATGTTGATGCTTATAAAAACATTCTTCAAAGAAGAAGAAATGTGCAACTTGCAATTATCAACTCAGGCGATGGCATGTCGAAATCTACACCATATTATGTAATTAGAGTATCGCATGAATACGATATGTTAGGCTTTTTGGGTTTCCAATTTGGTGGTACAGATAAACTTGTAAAGAGAAGCAAATGCAATTATTTATCATTGGCTACGAATAGGTTTGGAATTGATAAATTGTACTTTAATATAGCTCCTGTATTTAAGTATGCAAGTAAACACGGAGTTGGGAAATTATAATATTATTTAGGATTTTAGATTTACGAATTACGATTTTGCTAAAAGCTTATAAATAAAAACGACCATCTTTTTTGAAAGGTGGTCGTTTGTTATAATATTATCTATAGTTTGTTTTAGCAAACTATATTGTTTTCTTTCTTCCTTTAAATCCTTTTGCCAATCCGCCTTCTCCTGTCTCTTTATATAGTGGTGGCAAATCGTGTCCGGTTTGTTTCATAACTTCAACTACTCGGTCAAATGAAACCAGGTGTGTGCCATCGGTAAAAGATGAGAACAGATTAGCATCCATAGCTCTTGCTGCACCATAGGCATTTCTCTCGATACATGGAATTTGAACTAAACCGCAAATCGGGTCGCATGTCATACCCAAGTGGTGTTCTAATCCCATTTCAGCAGCATATTCTATTTGTGCAGGACTACCACCAAACAATTGGTTTGCTGCTGCAGCTGCCATTGAACAAGCAACACCAACTTCTCCTTGACAACCAACTTCAGCACCAGAAATAGATGCATTTTGTTTTACAACGTTACCAAATAGTCCGGCTGTAGCTAAAGCTCTCAAAATACGCATTTCGCCAAAGTCGCGACTCTCATCCAAATGATATAATACTCCCGGCAATACACCACTGGAACCGCATGTAGGAGCCGTTACAATTTTACCACCTGCAGCATTCTCTTCCGAAACAGCTAAAGCATAAGCAAATACTAATCCTTGAGATTGAAGCGAAGATGTGTAACCTTTAGCTTTAATATAGTATGAGGCTGCTTTTCGTTGTAGATTTAACGGACCTGGTAAAACTCCTTCATTTTCTAATCCCCTTTTCACCGCATCTTGCATCACCTTCCACACTTCGCGTAAATAATCCCATAAGTCGGGATCTTCATGCATTTCAACATATTCCCAGTAGGTTCTTCCATTTTCTTCGCACCATGTCATAATATCGGTAATATTGGTGAGTGGGTAAATATCGCGATCTGCTCCTTCTGATAAACCCACTATTTGTGTGCCATCGCTCAATGCGCCACCACCTACACTGTAAACAGTCCAACTGTCTATGTTTTTGTCACTTGCATCGAAAGCATCAAGTTTTAATGCATTTGGGTGGAATGGTAAAAACATTTTTGGCATCCAAACAATAGATGTTGGAGCAACCGGTTCCAATACTTTTAATACTGCTTCGTCAGTTAAGTGACCTTTTCCTGTTGCAGCTAGGCTTCCGTAGAGTGTTACTTCGAATCTTTTGGCTTGTGGATTCTTTTCCAGAAACATCTCTGCTGCTTTCTTAGGTCCCATTGTGTGGCTGCTCGATGGACCATTGCCGATGCGATATAGTTCTTTTAATGATTTCATGTTTATTATTTTGATATTTGTTTTATTAATCTAATTATAATATATTTTTTTAATTTCCAGATGTTTTAATAAGTCTCCCTAACATGTTTTATTGTTATTGGAGTTTTATTTTTAGCTTTTAATTCTGGAGAAGTGATTTCGATAATCTTTTTCTCATTCGGTAGCAAATTTACAAAATTATCGCTAAACTTTGCACCCATTATCGGAATTTCTACAAAGACATCTTTTGCCAATTTTTTACTTGTAAGTGTAACTGTATATTTACCATCTGTATATTTTACCGAAGTTTTGACATCTGTCTCCGGTAAATCGAGTTTGTTTGGCCAATAGAAGAAGTAATCTTTCGTTGAAACAGTTTTCCCTTTACTGTCGCTTAGCCATGCACGAATCATAGTTCTGGATTTGGCTTCTTCAGATATTATTTCACTAACATTGTACGACTTTACTATTTCACTCGAATTTGCTTTGGCATTTACTTTTTCCTTAAACTCTTTTATTACACCTTCTGTGAAATCTACAACCTGAACAGTTAACTGTAGATTGTTGGTATCTGTCAAGTAGTCAGACATAGTGTAGTAATTCAATTGATTGTCTGCAAGTTTCACTCCCAAAGCAAGTGGTGCAAATACATTTCTCATACGGTAGTGTTGCGCTTTCCAATTGCCGTAATAATCGATACTCGACCACGATACAACGGGCCAATCATCATTTATCTGCCAATAGAGTGCACCCATGCAGTAAGGACGACCACGACGCATTGCTTCTACCGATTCTTCCATGCCATTGCCTTGCATAACAAGTCCAATATAAACAAAGTCATCAAAAGTTTTCGGTTCATGGTAGTACATGTCCATATACTTTTTAATGAGCGAGTTACCTGTCGATGCTTTTTGATGAACTTTCATCACATCGCTCTCTAAACTCCATTGGTCTTCGGGTGCAAAGGAGCGAATAACTTTCATTTCCGGGAACGATTGGAAACCAAACTCACTGGCAAAACGTGGCAATCTGTCTGCCAATGCTTCAAACGGCAGGTGTCCGTACCACAATCCCCAATCGTGAACATCGCTATAAGCGAAAGTTTCGGGCTTTCCCCAGTTTGGAATGTAGGGTGAACCGTGTATGTAGCTGCGAGTTCCATCATGTTTATCGAGTAAACTCGGGATTAATTGTCGGAAAGTTTTGTCATACCCGGCAAACCAATCTTGCATAACTTCTGCGGGATATTGCTTGTCCCAACCCCAAAATTTTAGTCCTTCTTCAACTTCGTTGTTACCACACCAAAGTGCCAGCGATGTGTGATTTCTTAAGCGCTTTATATTGTAAATAACTTCATTTTCAACATTTTTCAGAAAAGCGTCATCCGAAGGGTAGGGAACACAACCGAAAATAAAATCTTGCCACACCAAAAAACCGCGTTCATCGGCTTGGCGATAAAACTCTTCGTTTTCGTAAATACCACCGCCCCAAACACGAACAAAATTCATATTGGCAGCTTCCATCTGATCGAAAACATTGTTATAATAATCGGCATTTTGTTTTGATGTAAAAATTTCACCCGGAATATAGTTGGCTCCTTTTGCAAAAACAGGAACACCGTTTACTTCAAAATAGAACGATTGACCATGCTCGTCAGGTTCTTGAACCAATCTGACAGAGCGTAAACCGATAGTTCCTTTTTGTTCCGTAATAAGTTGATTGTTAGCTGATATTTTCGCAGTAAAAATATATAAATTTTGTTCTCCCATATGAATTGGCATCCATAATTTAGGATTTTCTATTTCCAAAGGAATAGAAACTATATTTGCACCCGGATTAAGCGTTACATCTTTTGATACTATTTTTATAGCGTTATCTTTTAATCCATATTCAACGGAAACTGTCGCATTAATGGGTTCATTTACAACAGAGAAAACTTCTACCTGGTTATCAATTTTAGCATTTTGAGATGTTACTGAAGTTTGCTTTACGTGAAAATCATCGATTCGTGCTTTATCGTAAAATGTGAGTGAAACAGGTTTCCAAATTCCCATTTGTACAATGCGTATTCCCCAATCCCAACCAAAATGATAGGGTGCTTTTCGATTGTAAATGCTTACTTTTTCATCGGCATGGTCGTTTCCGGCTGGATATTCGTATCCGAAAGTATGTCGCGCCGGATTCATAAGAATAATAGGCGAGTAGAACCTGATATATAGATTGTTATCGCCTTCACGAAGCGAGTTTTTTACCGAAACTTTGTGTCCGACAAACATGTTTTCCGATTGCAAAATTCGTGAGCCATTAAGGAAAACATCGGCATGTGTATCTAATCCTTCGAAAAAGATAAATGCATCATCATGTTTTAGTTGTTCGGCGGTAACTGTAAATGTTTTCTTATAGTCCCAGTCTTCACGCTCAACCCATTGAACTTCAGATTCATTAGTACCGTAAAACGGATCGGGTAATATGCCGTGACGTACCAAATCTAACTGAACAGAGCCGGGAACCTGAGCTTCACGCCATTCGTTTTTTTCGGCTTGAGAAAATTGCCAACCATCGTTCAAACAAATTGTCTCTTGTTGAGCAAAAATTATAAACGATAGACAACAGAAGGAAAATATTGATATAAGCCTTTTCATATGCATTTAAGCTATTATTTAATTGTAATATAATCGTAAAAGTATTCTTGTACAAATATACATAGATTTAATTGGAAAAAGCTAATTTTCTATTTGTTTAGTAGTCGAAAAATTCCTATTTTTCCATAAAAAAATCGTAACTTTGTTTTAAATAAATCCAAGAAAAGCAAAATGTATAGACAAACAGAAGATTTAAAGATTGTTCATAATAAAATCTACACTTTTATGAGGAAAAAGTGGGATATTAAGAAAGTTGCCAAACTTCGTAATATCCTGTGGAGTTATGTGCAATCAAACGATGCTGATCCTAATCAGGAACATCTTGATGATTTTTGGACAGATGTGCACATAACTGTTGTTGCAAAGGAAGAATTGAATCTGAGACAACCCGAAATATGCGCTATTTTGCTTTTTAATCCCGTTATGTCGGGACATTACAAACTTACGGATACTAAAACCGATTTCGGCAGCGAAACTTTCGATATTTTGAGCGGATTAATCAAAATAAATGAGTTTAGTGACAAGAAAACAGCCGTAGAATCTGAAAACTATGTAAAACTATTGCTTTCTATCGCTCAAGATATTCGTGTCGTTTTCATTCTTATAGCCAAGCACTTAATGCTGATGCGTGATGCAAAAGATATGGATAACGATACGCGCTTGGCTTTGTCTGTAGAGTCGCAATATCTTTATGCACCGCTTTCACATAGATTGGGTTTGTATTCAGTGAAATCGGAATTGGAGGATTTATCACTAAAATATACCGATCGTGAAACATATGACTTTATCGCTCATAAGCTCAACGAAACCAAGCAGTCACGTGATAAATATATAGAGGAGTTTATAAAACCCATAAAAGAAAAACTGGAAGATGCAGGATTAAAATTCGACATGAAAGGTCGTACAAAGTCTATCCATTCTATCAATAATAAGTTAAAGAAGCAACAAATTGAATTTGAGAGTATTTACGATTTGTTTGCTATTCGTGTTATTCTTGATTCGCCTGCTGAGTTAGAAAAAGCGCACTGTTGGCAGGTATATTCCATTATTACAGATATGTACCAGCCAAATCCTAAGCGCTTGAAAGATTGGCTCTCTATTCCTAAAAGCAATGGTTACGAGTCGTTACATATTACTGTGATGGGACCCGAGTCTAAGTGGGTTGAAGTGCAAATTCGCACGCGTCGTATGGACGAAATTGCCGAACGAGGATTCGCTGCACATTGGCGATATAAAGGTGTAAAAGGTGAGGCTTCTCTGGATAATTGGTTGAAATCGTTACGTGAATCTCTGGAAAATACCGATACAGATATCTCGGAAAAGCTGGGTGATTTCAAACTGGATTTGTACGACGAGGAGATCTTTGTATTCACACCAAAAGGAGATTTGCTAAAACTTCCCAAAGGCGCAACAGTACTCGATTTTGCTTTTGCAATACACTCTAAATTGGGTGCAACATGTGTATCGGGAAAAGTAAACGGAAAAAATGTACCTATAAAGCATGTTTTAAAAAGTGGCGACCAGGTTGAAGTAGTTACTTCTTCAAATCAATCACCAAAACTGGATTGGTTGAACATAGTTGTTACATCGAGAGCACGAAATAAAATACGTCAGGTTCTGAAAGAGGAAGCAGCAAAGCAAGTTGATATTGCAAAAGAGATGCTTTCGAGACGAATGAAAAATCGGAAAATTGAACTTGATGAATCGCTCTTGATGCAGCTGATGAAAAAACTAAAATACAAGACCGTAACCGACTTTTTCGCGAGCATTGCTTCCGGAAAGCATGAAATTAACTGGATAATTGACCAATATTTAGAGCTTGAAGCTAAAAGGCTAGATGACAAAGATATGTACCCAGCGAAGAGCGCTGAGGATTTTGTAATTAAAGACTATTCGCAAAAAAGTGGGGGATTAGATGAACTTATTATCGATCAAAATCTGACAGGTATAGATTATAGGTTGGCGAAGTGTTGTAACCCGATTTTTGGTGATGAAATTTTTGGTTTTGTATCATCGCAAGGTATCAAAATTCATCGTGTAAATTGTCCCAATGCACCAGATATGTTTTCTCGATTCGGATATCGTATTTTAAAAGCTCGTTGGTCAGGCAAAACGAGTTCTTCAAACTATACAATTGTTCTTCGAGTTATTGGAAACGACCAAATGAATATTGTGTCGAGTCTGATTTCTATTATTTCAAAAGAGGAGGATGTGCAGCTACGTTCTATAAATATTGATTCGCACGATGGGCTTTTTCAAGGAAATATTGCTGTAATGCTTGCAAACAAATCAAAATTGGAGCAATTGATAAAGAAATTGAAAGTAGTGAAGGGAGTTAAGTCAGTTACGAGATTAAATTAGCTTCGACAAGAAGTTTTTGAAAATAATCTCTTTTATAATCATCAGGACGCAATACTTCGTCATCTTTACAAACGACATCAATATCTATAATTACTCTGCCTTTTGCTTTATCCGATGGTATTCTGCCCATTTGCTTTTCAATATTTTTGGCAATTTTGATAATATCGTCAGGTGAAAGTTTAGATGTAAAGTGAGCAATAATATTATGAAATTTTCGTCTGTATATTAAGCCGAAAGGCTCACTTATACAGATAGTTGAAAAAGAAATATCATCAAAAGCTTTAGAAAGTAAAAGACGTGCTTTTTTTATATTTCTTTCTGCGTAAGTGTTTGAGCCAATGCTTAATACATATTGATACATATCTTTTTCGAAATACTTTAAATTTACCTTTTTATAAACTATATGCAAAGATACATTACTCTTATCAATCATTGAATGATTTTAAAAAGAAAAAACTATTATCTTTGTATAAAAACCAACAACAATGAAAAAAATATTCATATTTATTTCGTCTCTTTTTCTTGTGTTGTCTGTTTATTCACAAACAGATAAGCCATTGATTTACAGAATAAATGTTAAGGAAAATATCGGTAGTAATACGTGGGTGTATTTACAAAATGGTATGCATGAAGCGCTGCAAAAGAATGCTTCTTGTTTGTTGTTACACATGAATACATACGGAGGAGGATTGCAAGAGGCTGATTCTATGCGTACTGCGATATTGGAATATCCATTACCGGTTTATGTTTTTATCGATAATAATGCGGCATCTGCCGGAGCACTTATCTCTTTGGCTTGCGATAGTATTTTTATGAAAAACAGCGGTTCCATAGGAGCAGCAACGGTAGTACAAGCACATGAAGGCACAAAAGCACCCGATAAATACCAATCGTATATGCGCGCAATGATGCGCGCCACAGCAGAAACTCACGGTAGAGACACTATAATTAATGAAAGAGATACAACCTACAAGTGGAGACGCGATCCGTCAATTGCAGAGGCGATGGTGGATGAAAGCGTTGTTATTGAAGGTTATGTTGATTCTACTCAAATATTGACTCTTACGGCGAGTGATGCTGTTAAATTGGGATATTGTGACGGTATTGCCGATAATATCAATCAAATAGCGGTAGAGTTTTTGCAATATAAAGATTATGAGCTGTATACATATAATCCTACATTCTACGATAAACTAAAAGGCTTTCTTACCAATAATATTTTTCAGGCATTTCTGATAATGTTTATAATTGGTGGAATTTATTTTGAGTTGCAAAGTCCCGGTATTGGTCTTCCCACAGCGATAGCTATAACAGCTGCAATTTTATATTTTACACCACTATATCTCACCGGTTATGCTCAAAACTGGGAAGTATTAATGTTTGTACTTGGATTGATATTGATAGTTTTCGAGATATTTGTTATTCCCGGCTTTGGTGTAGTCGGGATTTCGGGAATAGCTCTAGTTGTTGTTTCTTTAGTTTTGGCACTTATCGGCAATGTGCGTTTCGATTTCAACCTACCTGTAGCACAGCTGTTTAAGGCATCTATGACGGTTCTGGCAGGATTGGGAATGGCTGTGCTTTTTATTATCTATTCGGCAAGTAGAATCGGTAAAAAAGGTGTTCTTAAAAAAGTTGCATTGAGTTCCGACCAGGAAGGATATCATTCTGTTTCGTTGGAACCACAATCGTTGGTTGGAGAAAAAGGTGTTGCCATAACAGATATGCATCCATCCGGTAAAGTGATGATTAACAACGAATATTATGATGCCATATCTATCAACAACTTTATCAAAAAAGGAGATAACGTAGTTGTGAAACGTTACGAGAACTTCCAATTATATGTTATCAGGGAATAAAAAAATGAGAATATCTTCGGAGATATTCTCATTTTTTCTATTACTTAATGTTCTGTTCTTTTAATTGTAAAGAGCATATTCATCTTTACTGTAAGCTGCTTTTTTAGCCATAAAAAACAATAGGAAAGGAACAATCAAAAGAACGATTGCCCATAATACTGTGCTTACTGTGGTTCCTTTCTTCATGTTATTAATATAGATGTGACCTAAGAAACCCTCAATAATTAAAACTAATCCTAAAATTAGGGTAGTATTATTGATTGTTCCCATGAAGAACGGAATTGCTAAAAAAGCAACGCCAATAAACATTACTATTACTCCTAAATACTTTGATAATTCTTTCATGTGTGTATCTTATATTATGTTTTTTGATTTCGTTACGCAAATAAACACAAAATTCTACAAATAATAAAATAAAAACAATGAAAAGTTTATAATTATATAAAGAAATTTCTTTTTTAAATAAGTTTCACTCTTTATTCTGTTATTAAAAACCCCTGTTTTTTATACGTTTTAACGAGAAGGTAAAGAAAATAATATTTTATTGTTATCCTTTTGTATACAATAAAAAAACTATAAATTACTATGTACTAATGCTATATATTTTATTTATTGATTTTGTTTTTTGTTATCCATACCATGAATTGAATATTGTTTTCAGATAAATATAATATTTCCTTAAAGAGATTTCGTAAAATATTGAAAAAACGTTACTTTTGTCTATAATAAAAATAAAAGATATGAAACTAATTAGAAAAGTGTTGATGTTTTTATATCAATGGATTGTCTTTATGCCCATTTTTCTTGTTCTGACTATTCTAACTGCATTAACAGTAATGATATTTTCAACAATTTTTGGCAATCGATTTTGGGGTTATTATCCGCCTAAATGGTGGTCACGATTGACTTGCTGGCTTGCTCTGTGCAGGATAAAAACTTCCGGACATGAATATCTAAATCCCAAACAATCCTACGTGTTTGTCGCCAATCATCAAGGTGCGTTTGATATATTTTTAACTTACGGTTTTTTGAATCAAAATATAAAGTGGGTTCAAAAAGCAAGTTTAAGAAAATTACCTTTTGTAGGTTTTGCTTCTGCAAAAGCAGGACACGTTTTTGTTGATAATTCTAATGCACAAGCGAGAACAAGAACTATAAACGAAGCTAAAAAAGAGATAACATACGGTGTGTCTATCATGATGTTTCCGGAAGGAGCCAGAACACATACAGGAAAAATGTTGCGTTTCAAACGCGGAGCATTTCATATTGCTCACGATATGAAATTACCTATTGTTCCGCTGACTATAAACGGTCCTTTTGATGTGATGAAAAGAGGCACATTTCAAATTAATCCCGGTAAATTAGAACTTGTCATTCACAAGCCAATAGAAACAAAAGATTTAGAAGATACCGATATTCCTGAACTTATGGAAAACACTAAAAATATTATCGAATCGGCTTTGTGGGAAAAATATAGGAGTTAATAACAAATTTTCTTTCTAACGTAAGTAAGTTATTACAGAAAACAATAAGGATAAGAAAGAAAAAAGTATGATTGTCTCACGACAACCATACTCTCATTGTTAACCTTAAATCTAATACTATGAAAAACACGATGCAAATATATTGCTTCTATTATTAATTTGCAAACTTTTTGTAACAAAATCATTAAAATCTCTATTTTTTGCTCTTTTTTACTACTAATTGATACATCTTTCCCAAAACTTTTCAACAAATAAACATTGTTTTATATAATTAATATGTTATTAACCGATTTATTAATTAATTTCGCAGATTGAAAATGAAATGAAAACCATGGCAAAAATTATAGCTTTAGCAAATCAGAAAGGTGGAGTGGGTAAAACCACAACTACAATAAACTTGGCAGCATCACTTACTGCTTTCGATAAAAAGGTTTTGGTGGTTGATGCAGACCCGCAAGCAAATGCATCATCAGGATTAGGAGTTGATATAAAGCAAATAAATAATACAATTTACGAAGGATTAATTGGTAAATGTGTTTCTACTGAAATTATTCATCAAACTCCATTTGAAAATATTGATATTATACCTTCTCATATCAACTTGGTTGGTGCAGAATTGGAAATGGTGCAGATGGAGAATAGAGAAAAACGAATGAGAAGCCTACTTCTTCCAGTTCGTGAAAAATATGATTTCATCTTAATAGACTGCTCACCTTCGTTGGGTATTATCACAGTCAATGCCCTTACGGCGGCAGATTCGGTAATTATTCCTGTGCAATGCGAATATTTTGCCTTGGAAGGATTGAGCAAATTGTTGAACACAATAAAAATTATAAAATCGAAATTAAATACATCACTTGAGATTGAAGGATTCCTGTTGACAATGTACGACTCAAGGCTGAGACTTCACAACCAAATATACGAAGAGGTTAAACATCACTTTAAAGATTTGGTATTCAGTACGGTAATTCAGCGAAATGTAACTTTGAGTGAATCACAAAGCTTTGCAAAACCTGCATTAATGTACGATGCCGGCTCTAGAGGAGCCATCAATCATATGCAACTTGCGCAGGAGATATTGGAGAAAAATTCTTAACTTTGGTGTTATTTTAGAGAAATTATGGCAAAAAAGAATGCACTTGGAAGAGGACTCGATGCTCTGATAACGTTAGATGATACGGAAACAAGCGGTTCATCTTCTATCAATGAAATAAGTTTATCAAGTATTACAACCAATCCGGACCAACCACGCCGTGAATTTGATGAAGAGTCGTTGAACGAGTTGGCTATTTCAATTAAACAAATTGGAGTAATTCAACCTATAACTTTGCGTAAAATGGATGACGACACATATCAAATCATTGCAGGTGAGCGTCGTTATCGAGCTTCACTAATAGCAGGTTTAGAGACTATTCCGGCATACATTAAAACGGCTGATGATGACGAGGTTATGGAGATGGCTCTGGTGGAAAATATTCAACGTGAGGATCTTAACTCCATTGAAATAGCTTTGGCATATCAAAAACTAATTGACTCTCTATCGTTAACACAAGAGCAATTGAGCGAAAGAGTGGGAAAGAAGAGGGCAACTGTTGCTAACTATCTGCGTTTGTTGAAGTTGCCTGCGGAAGTTCAGATGGGAATAAAAAACAGAAAGATTGATATGGGGCATGCACGCGCATTAGTTACCATAGCAGACCCTGTTGAACAAATTGCAATATATAACAAAACTTTGAAAGATGGACTTTCTGTTAGAAAAGTTGAGAGTTTGGTAAAAGCTCTAAATGAAGAAGAAAAACCAAGAGCAGACCAAAAAGCACCTTCAACAGGTGATTCAAGTGATTACGATATGCTTAAAGAGCATCTTTCATCTTATTTTGGCACAGACGTACAATTTACATTTAACAAAAAAGGAAAAGGAAAAATCACTATCCCTTTTAACTCTGAAGAGGAGTTGGCAAAGATAATGGTGATGTTTGACAAAATTCAGCAATAGATGAAAAAGTGTTGGCAAATATGTTTGTTGTTACTGTTTTTCTGCATTTTAGAGTTGCAAGGACAGACGGATTCGCTTTCTATTATGCAACCAGATACTCTGTTGATAGATAAGACTAATACAACAACTATTGAGCCTATCACCAAATCAGATAATCTAACTTCTGATAAAGAGACTGTTACAATAAAAAAAGACAGCATTATCAATATTTCACTTACATCAGACAAGTTTTTTGCACCTTCTTCTACATTTAAACCCAATCCACGTAAAGCGGTAATCTATTCGGCTATTTTTCCGGGATTGGGACAAATATATAATCGTAACTATTGGAAACTTCCTATATTATATGGTGGTTTTATCGGATTTGCTTATGCAATAAGCTGGAATAATGGATATTACCAACTCTACTTCGATGCATACAAATCAATTATTGATGATGATCCTGATACAGTAGATTGGCACAATGTAGTCCCTTACGGACAAGACCCTGCAAGTATAGACCAGGGGTGGTTTTCCAACTTATTGAAAGATAGAAAAGATTATTTCAGATATTATCGCGATTTCAGTATTATTGGTGCAGTTGCACTTTATGGACTCGCTATAATCGATGCTTATGTAGATGCTCAGTTGTTTGATTTTGATATGAGTCCTGATTTGTCGATGAGGATTACACCAACAACTATGAGTCAATCTAAATCTTCATTTTTAGCTGATTCATACGGAATTCAATTCAGCTTTAATTTTTAGTAAATGAAATGTGATTATTGATCACACAATCAATTATTTATCAAAATGAGAACTCTATATTTTATTATAATAAGTATATTTATATCAATCGTCTCTGCAGTCGGGCAGAATCAACAGCCGCAGACAAAAACAAATATCGATGATAAATCTATTGTTGCACCTGAAAGCATGAATCAGCAACTGGCTAGACTATTACATGATTGGCAAATAGATTTGTCGAAATCAGATAAAGATTGTAATAGAGGACAAAATATTGCCTATTCCGACACAGTTTATACTAAAAGGCTATATGCGCTTCCTACAGAAATGGAATTGTCTTTCAATCAGGTGGTAAAATCTTATATAGAAATGTACACTGTAAGAAAGCGTGATTTAGTTTCTTACATGTTGACAATAGGAGATTACTATTTCCCTATGTTTGAAGAAGCATTAGATAGAGAAGGTCTTCCATTGGAGTTGAAATATCTTCCGGTGATTGAATCGGCACTAAATCCCATTGCTGTTTCACGAGCAGGAGCCACAGGGTTGTGGCAATTTATGTTGCGTACCGGACAGGGTTACGGATTGGAGGTAAACAGTTTGGTTGATGAGCGCCGCGATCCATACAAATCTACTCAGGCAGCGGTAAGATATCTTCGTGATTTGCATCTTATTTATAACGATTGGAATTTGGTTATTGCTGCATATAATTGTGGTCCCGGAAATGTTAATAAAGCGATAACAAGAAGTGGAGGGAAGAGAGATTATTGGGAGATTTATTACTTCTTACCTAAAGAAACAAGAGGTTATGTTCCTGCTTTTATTGCAGCCAATTATGTGATGAATCACTATTCTGATCACAATATTTGCCCTGCTTCATACTCAAATAGCAATGTAGCAATGGATACAATTCAAGTGTGTGAGCACATGCATTTTGAACAACTTTCATCCATATTGAATATTCCGGTTAGTGATTTGAAAAGGTGGAATCCACAATTTAAAAAAGATGTTATTCCGGGTGATTACAAACCTTACGCATTGTCGCTTCCAACCAATAAAATAACTGATTTTATTGCCAAAAAACAAGATATTCTTGATTACAAGAAAGATGAGTTATTAACACATCGCACAAATACAGACAGATATATATCATCAGATGATGTAGGAGGTGGTAAGCACACACAAAATGTCTATTATCGTGTAAGAAAAGGAGACAATTTAGGGAAAATTGCTAAACGGAACGGAGTTACTGTTTCACAATTGAAATCCTGGAACAGATTAAGATCAAACACTATTCCGGTAGGAAAAAGATTAATCGTAAAAAAGCGTAAAGTAGCATCGCCAACTCAATCGGATGTTACAACTGCTTCAACTAAAGACAACAATACAAAGAGTGCAAACCGATACTATAAAGTGAAAAGAGGCGATAATCTCTCTTCAATAGCCAAACGAAATGGAATAACGCTAGAGCAGTTAAAGGCGTGGAACGGTTTGACATCTAATAATATACAGGTTGGAAAAAGGTTAATCGTAGGAAAAGAAAAAATCAAGGAATCTGTTACTCAGGAACCAACCCAAACAGATAGTGTAGATGTTAATAATGAGGGTACAAGCCTAATTTCCGATTATTTGAAAAATCAAATGAATAGTGAAGAAGAGGTTGAAGAAGAAACTATCGAAAATTAAAATTAACTTGTCATAGAAAAAGTATTTATGATAAATCATTTGCAATTCTCTAAAATAAAGGAACTTCTCGATTCTAAAGTTGAGCTATACAATCGCGAAAGCTTCATCCCAAACGATCCAATAAGTATTCCGCATCGCTTTATTTTAAAGCAAGATATAGAGATAATGGGATTCTTTGCTGCAGTTTTAGCCTGGGGACAAAGAAAAACTATCATAAATAAATGCTTAGATTTATCAGAACGTTTTGGAAACGAACCTTACTCATTCATACTAAATCATGATAGCAGCGATTTAAAAAGGGTTATAGGCTTTAAACATCGTACATTCAATGATACAGATTTACTCTATTTTGTTGATTTTCTTCACAGACATTATACAAATTTCGATTCACTGGAAGATGCATTCTTACCAGATGGAGAGTTTCAATCGATGCAGGAATCTCTAATTCATTTCGAAAGCTACTTTTTCAGCCATCCGGATGCGCCGCAACGCACCAGGAAACATATTGCCACCCCTGCACGTAATTCGGCTTGTAAAAGGATAAATATGTACCTGAGATGGATGGTCAGAGATGATAATAGTGGGGTAGATTTCGGACTGTGGAAACGCATTCCTAAAAGCGAACTAATTTGTCCTATAGATGTGCATGTAGACAGAACTGCACGAAAGCTTGGACTTATTACAAGAAAGCAGACCGATTGGAAAACTGCAGAAGAGTTAACCAATAATTTGCGACTTTTGGATAGTAACGATCCGGTAAAATACGATTTTGCTTTGTTTGGTCTTTCAATAGAAAAAGAGATATAACCGAATACCTTTTTTCCTTATTCAACCTTTTACTCAATAACGATATTTCTAATACATCTTGTCAAAATCTTTTCTGTCTTTAACTTTGCCAGAATCATTTTTTCACGTACTTAGTTTCATTATTCCGCAAATATTGCATTGTGGCGAAGTTAACCCTTAATAATTTTATCGGTTTTATTTTCTCTAAAGCCCATAAATAAAGGAAATGTTTATCCTTATCAATCTGATTTTGTCTTTTATGATTTTATAGAAACTATGGTTAAGAGAAAATATTTATATGAAAAATAATAATTAGATGTATTTTATAATGTAAAACATACTATTGAGAATAAATATTCACACTATTATTTATAAATGTTGAATACAATTTAATAAACTATATTGTCAACAAATATACATTGGCTTGATATTTATTTACAACAATATATATCAATAAAAAGTTACAAAAGTTTCGGCGCTGACACAAATGTAACAAATACCCTTTTAACGTTTGCGTACACCTATCGTTATCTCTATTTATATACCTATATATCAATTATTTAAATAGCAAAATGCTAATTAATCGTTTAGAAAATAACCTATAAAAAGCGCAATAGAGGTCATTTTTCTGTTAAATAATCAGTAAAAATATATACTAAAATCATCTATATCAAACTATTATATCTGTAAAAGTAAACTATTTCTTTATATTATTTTATCGCATATTTAAAGGTGTGTCCACAGGTATTTACAATTGTATCAACACCAATATCCTTTTGTAAATTACATTTATATATAGATATTATTTGCAAATGTTATTTGTTTAATCTACATTTGTATCGACAAACGCACACTGTATATTTATACAATTAATGCAAAAACGATATGAAAGATAGAATAAAACAGATAATGGATAATGAACAGCTCACATCGGCAAGGTTTGCTGATCAGCTACAAATAAACAGAGCGGTAATTTCGCATATTTTAAATGGACGAAATAATCCGAGTTTGGATGTTGTAACTAAAATTTTGGCAGAATTCGATTACATCAATCCTGAGTGGTTAATAAGTGGAGAAGGAAATATGTATAAAAAGGGATATGAGTCCGAAAATAGAAATCAAGCACCCGATTTATTCAGTCAGCGTGAAATAAATGCGGAAGAAACTCCGAGTGAACCCAAAAAAGAGACTGTAGAGGTAGTTAAACAGGTGGAAAAAAGCATCCAACATGCTGTTAATAAGGAAAATGAAACTCTAAAAACAGAGGACAAGAAAATCACTCAGATAATTGTTTATTACAGTAACGGCACATTCGAAGCGTTTAAAGGCAATTAAATCATCATTTTTTTACTATTTCCATTTTTTATTCAAACCATTACCGTTTATTGAAATATTCTATCACTTAAATATTGATTTGAGGTTTTCGCTTCCAATATCTTTTGTATCTTTGTATTTAACGATTATAATTTTGTGTGATTATTAATTGAGCATGCAGATATAATCGCTTTTAAACAGTTCTTTTTTACAATATTAAAGAACCTATTAAAACCAAATAAAACCCTTACTGGGTTTCTTTATACGCTCCTAACAATGAAAAAAGTACTCGACTTCACTATTCGATCTAACGAAAAATTAAATGAGCAGAATCATCTATTGAAAGCATATCCTGCCAACAATGAAAAATTACCGGAAATGCTTCCGGGACAGTTCATGCAAATATATATTGATAACTCTCCTTCGGTTTTTCTCAGAAGACCTATTTCGATAAATTTTGTAGATTACGAAGCCAACGAAGTTTGGTTTTTGGTACAGAATGTTGGAGAAGGAACAAGATGTATCTGCGAAAAAAGAGCCGGTGAAATACTTAATATTGTTATACCATTAGGTAATTCGTTCAATCTACCAACCGACAAATCATCAGAATTGCTACTTATAGGCGGAGGTGTTGGTACTGCTCCACTTTATTTTCTGGGAAAAATACTTAAAGAAAAGGGCTTTAAGCCTACATTTTTATTAGGCGGACGCTCCAAAGATAATATTTTACAAAGAGATTTATTCGAAAAAATTGGTGAAACTCACTATACAACTGAGGATGGAACATTGGGAGAAAAAGGATTTGTTACTCATCACACTATTCTTAAGAGTAAAAAGCATGATTCTATATATACTTGCGGACCAAAACCAATGATGATGGCTGTGGCAAAATATGCAAAAGAAAACAGTATAGAGTGTGAGGTATCGCTCGAAAACCTTATGGCTTGCGGAATTGGCGCATGTCTGTGCTGTGTCGAAAAAACAACAAAAGGAAATTTGTGCGCTTGCACTGAAGGACCGGTATTTAATATTAATGAATTAGAATGGACAAACTAAGAATAAACATAGGAAATTTAGAGTTGCAAAATCCGGTAATGACTGCATCGGGCACATTTGGATATGGCACTGAATATAAGGATTTTGTCGATTTAGATAGTTTGGGTGGTATTATTGTAAAAGGAACCACATTGGAGCCCAGACAAGGAAATAACTATCCGCGAATGGCTGAGACACCTTCGGGTATGCTCAACGCTGTCGGATTGCAAAACAAAGGTATCGACTATTTTATCGACAACATATATCCCGAAATCAAAGATTATAAAACTAATATCATCATAAATGTATCAGGCTCAACAATAGATGATTATGTGAAATGTACCGAGAAAATAGCCAACCTGGATAAGATTCCGGCTATCGAGCTAAATATTTCCTGTCCAAATGTAAAAGAGGGTGGAATGGCATTTGGCACATCGTGTGTTTCTGCCGCACAAGTTACAAAAGCTGTTAGAAATGTATATCCTAAAACGCTGATAGTTAAGCTATCACCAAATGTTACTGATATTACTGAAATAGCCCGAACAGTTGAGGCAGAGGGAGCAGATGCTGTTTCATTGGTCAATACCTTTTTAGGGATGGCAATTAATACAGCAACAAGAACACCCGAATTGTCAACCGTAACAGGTGGATTGTCAGGTCCTTGTATTAAGCCGATTGCATTACGAATGGTTTGGCAGGTTTATAATGCCGTAAAAATTCCCGTTATTGGCTTAGGTGGCATCGCTAGTGCCGATGATGCAATACAGTTTATATTAGCCGGAGCAAAAGCGGTACAAATTGGTACTTATAATTTTGTTGACCCTACAATTTCTATGAAGGTAATAGACGGAATTTTAGCCTATTTGGAAAAACACAATATCGATAATATCAACGATTTGGTAGGAAGTCTTAAAGTGTAAAACGGGTAATTATGGATGTAAAGATAGAACAGAGTTGGAAAGAACAACTTCAAGATGAGTTTAGTAAGCCTTATTTTAAGGAATTAACTGATTTTGTGCGTGATGAATATACGACACAGAGAGTTTTTCCACCGGCAAAAGATATTTTCAAAGCTTTCGATTTGTGTCCTTTCGACAAGGTAAAGGTAATTATTGTTGGTCAAGATCCTTATCATGAGCCAAATCAAGCACATGGACTCTGTTTTTCAGTTAAAGATAATGTTCGCATTCCGCCTTCATTGGTAAATATTTTTCAAGAAATTCATAATGACTTGGGCAAACCTATTCCTAAATCAGGGAATCTGGAGAGATGGAGCAGGCAAGGAGTGTTTTTATTGAATGCCACATTAACTGTTAGAGCACATAAAGCTGGTTCACATCAACATAAAGGATGGGAAGATTTTACCGATGCCGTGATACAAAAATTGGCAGATTCTCACAAAAATCTGGTGTTTATTCTTTGGGGAGCATATGCACAACGAAAAGTGGAAAATATTGATGCGAATAGACATTTAATATTGCGCTCACCACACCCTTCGCCACTGTCTGCATACAGAGGATTCTTTGGTAATAAGCACTTTAGTAAAACAAACGATTATTTAATAGCTCATGGGCAAGAACCTATAGATTGGTAGTGTTTTTTAGGCTAAAAAAGCGAAAAAAGAGCTATTTCCCTTCAATAATTTCGATAAAAGTTTTCCGATAAGTATTACCGATTGGAATTTCTTGCTTGCCGATAATTATTCTATTTTTATCTATTTTTGTAATCTTATTTCTGTTGACAATATAGGAGCGATGCACACGAAGAAACTGTTTCGCAGGGATCATTTCTTCAACAGCTTTCATGCTCATAAGGGTAAGGATTGGTCTTGGTTTGTCTTCACAATAAATTTTTACATAATCTTTCAGTCCTTCAATGTATAAAAGTTCGTCAAACAGTATTTGAACAAGTTGATATTCAGAACGAACGAAAAATCCAGTTTGTATTTTATCGCTTTTATGCTCTGCTGATGCTGTTATTTCGAACCAATCAACTGCTTTTTTTGCTGCAGTAAGGAAATCGGCATATGAAAACGGTTTCAAAAGATAGTCGAGAGCATTTATTTTATAACTATCAATGGCGTATTCGCTAAAAGCTGTTGTAAGTATGATACGTGTCTGTTTATCAACTAATTTAGCAAATTCCATTCCACTCAATTCCGGCATTTGGATATCTAAAAAAATCAGATGAACAGTATCTTCTGAATTAATTGATTGTAATGCTTGCAATGCACTAGAAAATCGTCCCGTCAGTTTCAAAAACGGAGTTTTAGAGATGTACGATTCTAGCAAATCGAGTGCAAGCGGTTCATCATCAATTATCCAGCAATTGAGTGTCATGTTGATTGTTGTTTGTATCTATAATAAGTGTAGTTGAATAAATGTTGTTTTCAATATTTTTATCCCACATGTATTTGTCAGGATAGAGCAAATCTAATCTTTTGCGTACTAATTCCAAACCAATTCCGCTACCGCTTTTATCCGATTTAATTTTCGGGAAATAGCTATTTTTAGACACAAACTTCACCTTTCCATCCGGAAGTTCGCTTAGCGAAATATCAATAAACGAAGGATTATTACCACTTATACCATGTTTGAAAGCATTCTCTACCAATGAGATAAATATAAGCGGAGAGATTGGTGTCATACTATTCTCCTTTACGTCAATTTCTGTTTTTAATATTACATTTTCTGACATTCTTATCTGCATCAGATGCAAATAGTTCTTAATAAAACCAACTTCTTGATGTAAAGGTACAAATAATTTGTTATTTTCGTATAGCAAATGACGCAGCATTTTACTTAAATCGAGTAATGCAGACTGTGCTTTAGCGGGGTTGAATTCAATTAATGCGTAAATATTGTTTAGTGTATTAAGCAAAAAGTGCGGACTGATTTGATTTTTTAGATTTTGCAATTCTGCTTCGGCAATGGCTTTCTCTAACTCTTTTCGCTCATTTTCAATAACGAACCATCTTGTACTCATTTTTAATGCAACGCTCAAAGCTGTCATTAACATTAACGATGTTGAGTTTCTAATAATAAAAAGCCAGGGCGAAGGTGGATTTTTGCGATGTCTGAATCGTTGCATATTAGGATAAAGATTAGCGCAAAAATCGTTTCCATAATATATAATTACAGCCACTAAGGTAATCACTAATAAGTTGACAAACAAAAACTTTCTTGTTTTACCCTTGAATAAAAGTCTATCTATCAGATAAAAATAGTTTGCATAAAAAACCAACATAAATCCCAGCATCGTTGGCAATGAGCGTACAAATCTGTCCCAACGAAACAGAACATCTCTATCGATAAAAAAGTTGGGTAAAACAAAGAAAACAGTCCATAACAGTATGTGAATGAATAATATGTTGTATTTCCTTGTTTTACTTTTAATAATTGTATTCATTCTATTATAACTTTTTGTTTTCGCCACATTATTAATTAAACACACTCAAACTAGTGGAAACGTCTTCCGCCACCAGGTCTGCGCGGTTGTTGCAAATCCATATCGTCTTTAGTTGCACCACCCTTAAAGATATTAAACTTATAAACAAAATGAAACATAAAGTATGAAGTAAGTGCATTAGTTGTTGTATCGCGAATGTAATTGGCTGTTACACTTCTACTAATATTGCTTCTTTGTTGTAAGATATCATATATTTTAAATCGGAGCGTACCATTTTTCTGCTTAAACAGTTGTTTTTGTATAGATGCATTCCAAAGCCACTCTTGTTGTGAAAATCCGTCAGCATAGCCGGAGTTCGCTCTGTAAGAGATATCACTCTCTATAGACATATCCCATGGCAAATATATTGTGGTACTGCCCATTCCACCATAATTCAGATACTCTTGATTTTGTTGTTCTAAAATAGAGTTATTTACTTTGTTGAAGTTAATATTTCCTCGCAAAGTCAAATCAAATTGATCCGAACGATAATTTAATCCTAAAACTTGAAACAGGTTGGTTCTGCGACTCAAATTCTTTTCACTGTTTACAAATCCGTTAGTATTATTATAATTTACAAACGACATTGAAAAGATAGAGTATTTAATATTCTTTAGTGGCACATTAAACATTAAACGTGTATTTGCCGACCAGTTTCCACGCACGTTTTCGTATGTAGTTTCACGTCTTCCTGTCTCTTGATTTATAATAGTTGAAGCAACAATATCGTTTGTCAGGTAACTGAAATTACTAAACATAGCCATTGAAGCGCCTTTTTCAGCATTAAAGTTTTGGTAACGAATATTAAATCTGTGTTGGAATGATGGTTTCAAATTCGGATTACCGTAAGTAATATTCAATGGGTTAGAAATATCTATCACTGGCGAAAGTTGTTCTACTGTTGGTTGATCAGTATAGCCATAATATCTTATTCTCAAGTTGTGTTGTTTACTCCATCTGTAGTTAAACTGAGCCATTGGTGCATAATTTACAACTTTTTGCTCAAATGGATTAATCAGGCTGTCGCCTACAAATGTTTTACTTTTTGAAGTAGATGGCTGTACAGAAAATCCAAATCTGTAATCATATTTTTCACGAACTGTTTGAAAATTAAGTTCAATTTTTTGTCTGATAAAATTGTTTTCCAAACGTTTACTGTAATTTTTATCTAAAATAGTATAGTTATCGTTTTCGTCTTTAATTCTCGTGTCTTTATCAGATTCCGATAAGCTTTGCCTATACGTATATGCAAGTTGTATGAAGTTTTTGTTACCTATCGGCTCTACGTATGACATATATCCGCGCCAACTTTTAGAGTTATTTCTATTTGTAAATTGCTGATCAATAATATCATCCGGATTTAAACCATTATAAAATGTATTTGATTTGTTGGCTCCAATATTTTCTGAATCAGATAAATTTCCTCTAAACTGAAAACTTATCACTCGCCCCGGTTTAGAAAGTTTTCTACTGGCATCTAACCTAGTTCCAATCTCTTTGCCGTTCCCTCTTGAATTATAATCTGAATTACCCCAATTAATTGTATCGCCGGATATTTCTCTGGCGGTGATAAAGTTACCAGTTTCGGTTTTTCTATTGTTATAGATTGAAACATTTGGAGTTAGGATAATCTCAGTTAATGTATCAGGTTTCCACTCGAGCCTTAAATCCATGTTGAAGTTATTACTCAAACTATTTGATTTACTATCTTCATTATCAATAGTATTGCCGTTTTTCAGTATATTTAGTGTGTGAACCTTTGACTCAGTGTAGTTATCGGTATTTCCAAAACGAATATTACCTCCAACTTTAAGTTTTTCTCCTAATTGATTTACAAAGTTTAGACCGGCATTTGTCGATTTAGTTATACCGTCGCCACCCATAAATCTTCTGCCTCTTCCTCCACGCATTCCGCCGAACATTGTAGACGAAAAGTCTGTAAATCCGGCATTATTTGTATTATTAATACCGCCAAGAAAAGTATATTGATTTTTGTTTTTCATGTAATTTATCATGGCGTTGGCTTCGTATCTTTGATTGCTTCCATAACCTGCGAATGCGTTGCCAAACAGACCTTCTTTCATACCCGGTCTGACCGTTAAGTTGATTACTGTTTCCTCTTCACCATCATCAAATCCGGTCATCATAGCCATATCGCTGCGTCTGTCAAGTACCTGTAATTTATCCACCATTTTTGCCGGAAGGTTTTTTGATGCAACTTTTGGGTCGCTGCTGAAAAACTCCTCTCCGTCAACCATTATTTTCTTCACCTCTCTGCCATTGATAGTTATTTTTCCATTACTATCTATCTCTACACCCGGCATTTTCTTTAGAATATCCTCAACAACAGCACTTTCGGTAACTTTGTATGAATCGGCATTGAACTCTAAAGTATCGCCTTTTACAACTATTTCGGGTGCTTTAGCAGTCACAATTGCCACATCGAGCAAAATATTATCAGTAGTAAGCTCTATGTTGCCTAAATTTATTTTTTTTGTTTGTCCTGTAATATCTATATTTCTATATGCGTGATTATAGCCAATATATGTTATCTGTAAGATATATTTACCTTTAGATATATTGAGATTAAAGTTGCCATGTGTATCGGTTGCCACACCGTTGACATAGGTACTGTCCCGTTGTTTCAAGATACGCACATTTGCTTGTGCGATAGACTCTTTTGTGTCTTTATCTATTACCTTTCCTGTAACGGGCGTGTTGTTTTGAGAAAGAATTGGGAATATACTCAAAATCAACAATATGAAAACAATACTCTTTTTCATTTTATATTATTTTGTTTATATGTTTAAGTCTTTATGATTTATTCTAAAAATAGTTTCTAAATAAGCATATTTATTTTTATTTTTGTTGAAAATAATCCAGTGTAGCAAATGGGAATATGCAATATAAGTCAATACAAAAGTAATATATTTGTTTCAATCATCATCATTAAATAGACAAACGACTGATTTGTATAGACAAACACTATTAATTGCCGGATTGAATCAATAAATCTTAACATATTTGTAACGTCAAAAACAAACAGTTTTTGTAATAGATTTGTAACTTTGTATATAATCGCAGTTTTTTTTGAAATTTAAACCGACATATATTTATGGATGAAAAAAGAATTTTAGTTGTAGATGACGAGAAGGATATCTGTGATATTCTGCAATTTAACTTAGAAAATGAGGGATACATCGTGGATGTTGCAAATTCTGCTGAAGAAGCATTGGATATTCTTACCGACAATCATCAGTTAATTTTGTTAGATGTTATGATGGGTGGAATGTCCGGTTTTAAAATGGCTGAAAGATTGCGTAAAAAAGATAAATTAGTACCAATCATTTTTCTCACCGCCAAAGACACGGAAGATGATATGTTAACCGGATTTTCAATGGGTGGTGATGATTATATATCAAAACCATTCTCTATAAAAGAGGTGCTTGCAAGAGTAAAAGCTCTTATTACTCGCTCAAATATAGCTCCACAAACACCAATGCATGAAAAATGGCAATATAAAGGTATCGTGATTGATACTCAAAGTAATAGAGTTACAGTGGATAACACCGAAGTTTCATTAACCAAAAAAGAGTTTGAAATTCTTTCACTTTTAGCTAAAGCCGCACCAAACCTACTAAGCAGAAGCAATATTCTTAATCAGGTTTGGGCAGATAATGAATTGGTATTGGATAGAACAGTTGATGTCCATATTACCAGATTGCGAAAAAAACTAGGCAAATACTCTTCGCTTATTGTTAATCGCTCAGGGTTTGGCTATTATTTAGATGTAGAGGATAAAGCGTAATAAAATGTCATATAAAAGAAGAATTCTTATCTATTTTTCGGTAATAATCGGTATTTTCACTATTGGTATCATTATTTTTGAACATCAACAAATCAAAAATGAACGTACCAAAGGCATAGAAAACATGTTGAACAACAATGCCGATATTATATATAACTTTATTGAAAACAACAAATTATCTATAGATAGCGCAAGCGTAATAGATGATTTTTTAAATAACTTTTCCGAAAGCTTACGCTTAACGCTCATTGATGAAAAGGGCAATGTGTTATATGACAACGCTATAAGTGAAAATAAACTAGAAAACCACATCAATCGTCCTGAAGTACAGAAGGCTATAAAATATGGTTATGGCTCTAATATTCGTGTTTCTGACAGTAGTCATTTAAAATATCTATATTTCGCAAAAAAATATCCCGAAGGTTATTTCATTCGTTTAGCACTACTTTACGATTTACAAATAAGAACATTCATAAGCACACAAAATAGTTTTGTCTATTACATTTTGATGTTTTTTGTTGTAAGCGTATTGATGATGATATATTTTGCTAACAAGTTTTCTCAATCGATTAATAAGTTAAAAGAATTCTCCAATAATCTAAAGAACAATCAACCAGTAAAATTAGATTTCACTTTCCCAAACGATGAAGTGGGAGAAATAAGTTCCAATATTGTTGAAAACTATAAGCTTCTACAAGAAAGTAAACACAAAGTTTCTGTAGAACGCGAAAAACTAATACAACACTTTCATTATTCGGAAGAGGGTATAGCAATATTCTCAAAAAACAGAAAAAATATCTATTCCAATTTACACTTTGTGCAATTCTTAAACGCGATAACGGATGACCCTATAGAAGAAATAGAAAACATCTTTGACTGTGTAGAACTTGAAGATTTTACAAGATTTCTTGAATCTGACAAACGTGAGGAAAACATGTTTACAAAGCGTATTGAGAAAAATGGTAAAAAATATAATATGCGTATTATAGTTTTCGATGACAAAAGTTTTGAGCTATATATAAGCGATATTACTAAGTCTGAGAAAACACGCTTATTGAAGCAGGAAATGACAAATAATATAGCTCATGAGCTTCGAACTCCTGTTACAACTATTCGCGGCTATTTAGAAACCCTGCTTAACTTAAACGATAACTACACCAAACATCAACAAAATTTTATAGAAAAAGCTTATATCCAATCCATTCGTCTATCTGAATTGATTCAGGATATCGGTATGTTGACAAAAATTGAAGAGGCGAGCGACAGGTTTGAAAAAGAGCCTGTACATATACTTAATTTGCTTAAGGAGCTTCAATTGGATATGACTGGAAAGTTCCGTGAGAAAAACATACAATTCATAATAGATGTTGGCAATGATGTTGTAGTTAATGGAAGTTCAACGCTCCTGTATTCTATATTTAGAAACTTAACAGAGAATTCGGCAACTTATGCCGGAGAAAACATAACTATTGCTATTCGGTGCTACATGGAAAACGAAGGGACCTACTATTTTGAGTTTTTCGATACAGGAAAAGGAGTTGAAGAAAAACACCTTGTACGTATTTTCGAACGTTTTTATAGAATAAATGAAGGCAGAACCCGTAACACCGGAGGCTCAGGTTTAGGATTGTCAATCGTGAAAAATGCTGTGCTCTTCCATAACGGAAGTATCATAGCCAAAAACCGTCCCGAAGGCGGATTGTCATTCCTAATTACACTACCTAAAACAGAAAGGTAATCACATATTATTACTCTATTTTTACTGCAGTCCCTGATGCCGACACCATCATCATGCTGCCTCTTTCACCAATAGTTTCATAGTCTAAATCGACAGCAATAACTGCGTTGGCTCCTAATCGTGCAGCACTTTCCTGCATTTCACGTATGGCAATTTGTTTAGCTTCGCGCAAAACCTCTTCGTATTTGCCAGAGCGACCACCAACTATATCTGTAATGGATGCAAAAAAGTCCTTAACAATATTTGCACCGATAATTGTTTCGCCCGATACAATGCCATAATAGGCTGTAATCCGTCTTCCTTCGACGTTGTTTGTTGTTGTAACTAACATGTTTTATTCTATTTTGTTTTTCAAAATTACACAATTCTATTACAATTATAAAGAAAAATAAAACATTTTTGAGTGTAATCTTGTTACGAACATTGTATCTTTGTATGAAACTAATTAAAATCTTTGAAAAATGAAATATATTGGAGCACATGTAAGTGCATCGGGAGGAGTGGAAAATGCTCCTGTAAATGCTCATAACATTGGCGCTAAGGCATTTGCGTTTTTTACAAAAAATCAACGTCAATGGGTTGCCGCACCGTTAACGAAAAAAAGTATCGAGTTGTTTAAACAGAGATGTGAAGAGTTAGGTTTTTCTCCTGACCATATTTTACCGCACGACAGTTATCTAATCAACCTTGGACATCCGGAAGAAGAGGGATTAACTAAATCGCGCAATGCATTTTTAGACGAGATGCAACGCTGTGAACAGTTGGGTTTGAATAGATTAAACTTTCATCCGGGTAGCCATTTGAACAAAATTCCTATCGATGCATGTTTAGACCGAATTGCAGAATCTATAAATATTGCTCTCGATAAAACCAATGGTGTTATAGCTGTTATCGAAAACACCGCAGGACAAGGTACAAATCTTGGTCATACATTTGAGCAAATTGCGCATATTATAGATAAAGTTGAAGATAAAAGCAGGGTGGGTGTGTGTATTGATACCGCACATACATTGGCTGCCGGATACGAAATTCGCACAAGAGAATCATTCGATGAAACCTTTACAAAATTTGATGAAATAATTGGATTTCAATACTTAAAGGGAATGCATATTAATGACTCTAAAAAAGAATTGGCTTCGCGTGTCGATCGTCACGATAGTATCGGAAAAGGTCTGATGAATATGGATATGTTCAAATTCCTTATGAACGATTCCCGTTTCGATAATATACCACTTATCCTGGAAACTCCCGATGAAAGTTTATGGGCAGAGGAGATTAAACTGTTATACTCGCTAGAAGAGTAAAAAGTGAGACAGATTGAATATTTTTCAGCATTTGTTTAAAATTTTCTTTCAAAATTTTGCAATTAATAAAAATGATACTATCTTTGCAGTCGCAAATTGAAACAGTGTTGGTGCCATAGCTCAGTTGGTAGAGCAACGGACTGAAAATCCGTGTGTCCCTAGTTCGATTCTTGGTGGCACCACAAAAAAACAAAAGGAGTTGTCTTATAATAAGATAACTCCTTTTTTTATTTTACTATCACTTAACTCCTCTACTTCTCATAACCTACGGTTTGTGATAGCAACACCTCCTGTGTTGGAGACAATTTTAGTAAGCTTTTAAGTTCCTCTTTATCGAAAGAACCTCTAACAACAGTTCCCAATCCTTCCGATGCACAATAGAGATAAATATTTTGTGAAATAAATCCACAGTTTGCATACGAAAATTCCGGTTTCGTTGATTTTTCCATATCGGCAACAATCATAACATTTAGCGGAGCATCGGCAACAAAATCTTGCATACCTGCATTTTTTCTGTAATCGCCTTTGTTTACCAGAGTTAGTTTATGCTCTTTTGCATTATAAAAATAGATACCATCTTTTAAAATTACATAAAGTTCTAACTCTTGACGATTGTGAGCTGTAGGAGCTGTCCGTTTATCATCTCTGTTAAAACCGTTAGCTGCCCATAAGAGATTAGACAACTGCTGATCTGTCAGCTCTTTATCTGAAAAAGAACGAGTTGATTTTCTATTGTTAAGTGATTCCATTAAAGGTTTTCCGCCACTTCTATCGGGAACGGGTAATTTAATTTCCTGTGCATTCATACTACATCCAAAAAATAATAAAAATAGTGATAAAATAATTGTTTTCATATTTGTAAGAATAAGTCGGTTTATATAAATATGTAACATCTACAAATATAAGAAATTAGTTGCTCTTTTGATTGTAAAAGTCGTTAAATATAAATAATAATACTTCAATCAAAAAGGAACAGACCAAAAAAAAGATAACTTTGACTTTTAAAACTCTGTATAAATAGACAAAGCTTGTATGAAAAGACCAATATTTTTGCTATTGTGCTATCTTTTATTGATAAACAATATTAATGCTCAGCAACTTAATGGAATTATCGTTGACACAGAAGGGAATCCCATTTCTAACTCTACGGTTTATATTAAAGAAAATTCGAAAGGAATAGTTGCTGACAATCTTGGTGAATTTCAGATAAATTTAGAGCCGGGAGTTTATACATTCGAATTTCGCTCTCTTGGCTATGAAAGCGCGACAAAGAGTGTTGTCATGGAAAATAAAGACCAAACTATTAAGGTAGCGCTTCAAGAAAAATCGTTTTTATTGAGCACTGTTACAGTATATCCCGGAAAAGAGGACCCTGCATACAGGATTATGAGAAAAGCAATTGCCTATGCACCATACTATAGATATCAAATTAAAGAGTATTCATCGGATGTTTATATAAAGGGTAGTTTAACGATTGATAAAATTCCTGGTATTTTTAAACGTGCCATGAAAGTAAATGACAGTAAATTAGATATAAAATCTCTGATTGGCAAGCCTTTAGTGATGGAGTCGCGAAGTTCTGTTCATTTTACTTCTCCCGAAAAATATAATCAGCAAGTGCGGGCACTTAAAACTTCAATTCCTGAAGAATTTGAAATTTCTAAAGGGTTGAGTATTATGACATCAAGCATTTATAACTCTGATTTGGACGGACGAATTTCTCCACTCTCTAAAGGAGCTTTTCGTCATTACGCGTTTAAACTAGAAGATGTTGATTATCAGCAAGATTATATTGTAAATAAAATCAAGGTAATACCGAGAAAGAAAAATCCCAATCTATTTTCGGGATATCTCTATATTTTGGAAAACACCTGGAATGTATATATAGCCGATTTGCTGGCAAGTGAAATGGGCACAACATTTCATTATCGTATTAATTATAATGCCGTTAAGCCATCGGTTTATTTACCAACAACTTATGATGTATCTATGACTTTAAACACCATGGGGGTAAAAGGTGATGGAAGATACTATGCATCAATTAAATACAATTCAGTTGTCTTGGATGAAAGTAAAAAACCTACTTCTATAATTAATGAGAGTTATTCTGAAACTGAAACAACAAAAAAATATACGCCCAAACAGAAAAAGATTATAGATGAGATTGAGAGATTGTCTGAAAAAGAGAATCTCTCAACAAAAGAAGCCTATAAAATGTCAAACTTATTATCGCGGGCAACTGAGCCGGAAGAGGTGAAAAAACGACGTGAAAGTCTCGAAATAAAAGATATCGAGTATGTCAAAATGACTGTCGATTCACTCGCGTTAAAAAGGGACTCTCTATATTGGGCAAAATACAGAGAGCTACCACTAAGAGATGATGAAATAAGGAGTTATCAGATAAAAGACTCATTGTCTGTTAATAATAAGGCTTCCAAAACTGAAAACGATGAACGAGAAGGTATTACAGTTTCTTTTGAAAGTAATCCTAAAAATCTTTTTGGTAAAATTGTTCTCGGTGGACAATTTAAAGTTACTGATAGCACAACACTGCGATACGGTGGTTTGTTAGGTGGTGTGAAAGAGTACAATTTTGTTGATGGACTTTGGTTAGGACAAACAGTTACATTAAAGCATAACTTTAAAGGAACAAATAGCTTTTCTGTTGCTCCTTCTATTTATTACACAACATCCAGAAAAGAGTTGCTATGGCACGTGAACACATCTTTATCGTATGCACCGATGAGACTTGGACGTTTCTCGTTATCGGCTGGACATATTTCTAGAGATATTAATGGTGAACATGGAGAATCGAGATTAATGAACTCTATAACAGCCGGATTTTTCGGTCAAAATTTCATACGTTTTTATGATAGTCGCTTTATCAAGTTATATAACGGAATAGATGTTGCAAATGGATTGCGTATTTTAGGAAGTTTCGAAATTGATTGTCGAAACCCTTTGTCTAATACAACAGATTTTAATTTTGCCAAAAAGATTATTCCCGAAAATGTTCCAAATGAATCTATATATCAGACACATACAGCAACAAATATTTATTTGGGAATTTCATACACACCATTTTATCGTTACCGTGTAAATAAAGGTCAAAAGTGGTATGTAGAGAGCAAATATCCTAATTTCTACTTTCAATATAAAAAAGGTGTAAATCTGTTTGGCAAAGAGAATCAGACATCGCTTTTCGATTTGGTTTATATATCTATTTCTCAAAGCATTAAATTACCACCATTTGCAAAACTTATATACAAAGTATCGGCAG